>NZ_JAKKFF010000273.1 GCF_022229015.1 Micromonospora foliorum | reverse complement strand
CGATGGTGGTGTCCTCGGTCTCCCCGGATCGGTGCGACATCACCACCCGGTACCCCGCCTTGTGCGCGGCGTCCACCGTCGCCAGGGTCTCGGTGAGGGTGCCGATCTGGTTGACCTTGACCAGGATCGCGTTGGCGTAGCCGCCGTCGATCCCGTCGCGCAGCCGGTCGACGTCGGTGCAGAAGACGTCGTCGCCGACCAACTGCACGCGCTCCCCCGCCACTGCGGTCAGCCGCTTCCAGCCGGCGATGTCGTCCTCGGCCATCGGGTCCTCGATCGAGCTGATCGGGTACCGGGAGACCAGGTCGAGCAGGTAGTCGATGTGCTCCTCGACGGTACGCTGGCGTCCCTCACCGACGTAGTCGTAGACGCCCGAGCGAAAGAACTCCGAGCTGGCCGGGTCGAGGCAGATCCGCACGTCGACGCCGGGCCGGTAACCGGTGTCCTCGATGGCGCGCAGCACGAACCGCAGCGCCTCGTCGGCGTCCGTGACGTTCGGCGCGAAGCCGCCCTCGTCACCGACGTTGGTGTTGTGCCCGGCGGCGGCCAGGGACGCCTTGAGGATGTGGAAGACCTCCGCGCCCATCCGGACCGCCTCGGCGAAGGTCTGCGCTCCCACCGGGGCGATCATGAACTCCTGGAAGTCGAGTGGATTGTCGGCGTGCGCGCCACCGTTGATGATGTTCATCATCGGCACCGGCAGCAGGCGGGCGCCGACGCCACCGACGTAGCGGTACAGCGGCTGCCGGTGGGCCAACGCCGCCGCCTTCGCGGTCGCCAGGGACACCGCCAGGATCGCGTTGGCGCCCAGTCGACCCTTGTCCTTGGAGCCGTCGAGAGCGATCATCGTCTCGTCGATCAGGGCCTGGTCCTCCGCGTCGAGCCCGAGCACCGCATCGGCGATCTCGCCGTTGACCGCGGCGACGGCCGTGCTGACGCCCATGCCGTGAAAACGCGTCCGGTCCCCGTCGCGCAGCTCGACCGCCTCGTTCGCCCCCGTCGACGCGCCGGACGGCACGGCGGCCCGGCCGGTCGACCCGTCGGCGAGGACCACGTCGGCCTCCACGGTCGGGTTGCCCCTGCTGTCGAGGATCTGCCGAGCACGCACCCGACTGATTGCCGTCATCACACACTCCCTGCTCAAGCTGCCTGTTCGCAGCCAGACTGGCAGGAAACGGCTGGCCTGACACCGCGACGATGGACACGTTGACCCGTACCCCGGGGTGCGGGTTTAGGGTCGCGGGATGCGGGTGGGTGAGTTGGCACGCCGGACCGGAACCACTGTCCGGGCACTGCGGTACTACGAGTCGGCCGGGCTGGTCGTACCCCGGCGGCTGAGCAACGGCTACCGCGAGTACGACCCGATCGCGGTGCGGCTGGTGGCGCAGATCCGCGAACTGATGGCGCTCGGCCTCACCGTCGAGGAGACCCGCCCGTTCGTCGAGTCGATCGCGGATGGTTCCGACGACACCGACGTGTGCGCGGCGGCGGTGGCCACGTACCGCAGCACCATCACCAACCTCCAGGAACGGATCGGCAGGTTGACCGCCCAGCGGGACGCGCTGGACGCGCGCCTGGACGCCGCCGCGACCCAGGTCGTACCCGGCAGTCCCGCCGAAGGCGCCGACCCCACCGCGCTGGTCGGCGCCGGATTGCCACCGCTGTCCTTCTACGGCACCGACGGCCGCCCGGTCGATCTCGGTGCGCTCGGCCCCGGGCGCAGCGTCATCTTCGTCTACCCGCTGACCGGACGACCGGGCGTCGACCTGCCCAACGGGCTGCTGGAGATCCACGGCGCGCGCGGCAGCACCGAGCAGGCCGCCTGGTTCCGCGACCACCACGCGGAACTCCGCGCGGCCGGCGCCGCCCGGGTGTATGGCCTGTCCGCGCAGTCGACCGGGTACCAGCGAGAACTCGCACACCGACTGCGGCTGCCCTACCCGCTGATCCCCGACCCGAGGCTGACCCTGGCCGACGCGCTGCGGCTGCCGACCCGCACCGCGGGCGACATGACGCTCTACGAGCGGCTGACCCTGATCGTCGCCGACGGCGCAGTCGAACACGTCTTCCACCCGATCCCGGACCCGGCGTCGCACCCCCTGCACGTGATGCGGTGGCTCACCAAGCGACGCCAGGCCCCCGGATCGGTTGCCGCCTAGAATTCGTCGTCGAACTCGCCGCACTGCTCGGCGTCCATCGTCACTTCTGCAACATGATCGATGCGGCGTCCGCCACGACACCCAACGACCAATCGAGCTGACGGAATTCGCTCTGACTCGCGCACTCGAGGCAGCCGCCTGAACGCCACGGCTGGTCAAGTGCGCGAGTCCAGTGAGCATCAAGCGTCCGCCTCGCGGCGAACAGTTCGTCTGCCCGACTTACCGGTTTATCGATCGGCACGGCGGCACCCTCCCGCGTTCACGACGTTGGCCCCACCTGGGGGGCAGCGACCATCTGCCGTGCTCCCCAGGTGGGTGTGCGGCCGAGAACCCAGGAGTTTGCCGAAACCAGGGAACCCTACGGAGATCGACCCATGCCGACCGAGCGAGTGGACTACCGGCGGATCGCCAACGAGATCGCGGGAAAAATTAAGTCGGGTGAGCTTGCTCCGGGCGAGAAGCTGCCGTCCACCCGCGAGCTGGCCGAGCAGTACGGGGTGCATATCTCCACCATCAACCGGGTCATGACGATCCTCAAAGACCGCGAGTTGGTAGAGGGCCATCCAGGCAAAGGTGTCTACGTCGCAGAGGCCCAGAGCTGAGCGCGCCGCTTTCTTGATCAATTGATGAGAAGCAGGTCAGCACCGTCGCGTTTAGACGGAGCGACTGTTAGCCACCCCGCACCGCCTCGTCGATCATGGAGTTGTGGTGGGTGACAAAGTGCCTGCACACACCAAATCAGGCACCACAACTCCATGATCGACGAGACTGGAACGCCCCTTCCCCGCGATCTTGCACTTCCTGTCGCGACATAAAAGAGCATTGCGCGCATATCGGCGACCGAAACTGCAAGATCGGCGCGGACGGGGCGTTCCTCAGGGGCAACGCGTGGGTTGAGGTCGTCGCCTAGAAGTCGTCGTCGAAGGCGACCGTGCCGGTCACCCCGACCTGGTACGCCGACACCCGCCGCTCGAAGAAGTTGGACAGCTCCTGCACGTCCTGCAACTCCATGAAGCCGAACGGGTTGCTCGACCCGTAGTGTGGCGCGATGCCGAGCTGGGCGAGGCGGCGGTCGGCGACGTGCTGGAGATACTCCCGCATGTCGGTCAAGGTCAGACCGGGCACGCCGTGGCCCAACAGGTCCTCGGCGAACTGCACCTCACACTCGACCGCCTCGGTGAGCATCCGGCGGACCTGGTCGGCGAGGTCGTCGTCGAACAGGTCCGGCTCCTCGGCGCGGACGGTGTCGACGACGTCGAACGCGAACGCCATGTGCATGGACTCGTCGCGGAACACCCAGTTGGTGCCGGAGGCGAGGCCGTGCAGCAGGCCGCGGGAGCGCAGGAAGTAGACGTACGCGAACGCGCCGTAGAAGAACAACCCCTCGATGCAGGCGGCGAAGCAGATCAGGTTGAGCAGGAACGTCCGCCGGTCCTCACGGGACCGCAGCTCCCGCAGGTCGTTGAGGGAGTCGATCCAGCGGAAGCAGAACTCGGCCTTACGACGGATCGAGGGGATGTTCTCGATGGCCGCGAACGCCTCGAAGCGCTCGGTCTCGTCAGGCACGTACGTGTCGAGCAGGTTGAGGTAGAACTGGACGTGCACGGCCTCCTCGAACAGCTGCCGGGACAGGTAGAGGCGGCCCTCGGGGCTGTTGACGTGCTGATAGAGGTTGAGCACCAGGTTGTTGGCGACGATCGTGTCGCCGGTGGCGAAGAACGCCACCAGGCGGCTGACCAGGTGTCGTTCGGCCGGCGACAGCTTGTCCAGGTCGGCGAGGTCGGCGTGCAGGTCGACCTCCTCGACCGTCCAGGTGTTGCGGATCGCGTCGCGGAACCGGTCGAAGAAGTGCGGGTAGCGCATCGGGCGGAGAGTCAGGTCCATCCCGGGGTCGAGCAGCATGTGCGTGGTCCTCGTGTCGGCGGTGCTGACGTCGGTGGTGGCGGCGGCGGTGGTCACTGGCAGGCCTCGCACGACTCGGGGTTCTCCAGCGAGCAGGCCAGCGCCTCCACGTCGACGGCGACGGGTGCGACGGCGCTGACGGTGGCCTGCTGGATCCGGGTGGCGGGGCGCGAGCGCAGGTAGTAGGTGGTCTTCAGCCCGGCCTTCCAGGCGTACAGGTACATCGAGGAGAGCTTGCCGATGGTCGGTGCGGCCAGGAACAGGTTCAGCGACTGGGACTGGTCGATGAACGGGGCGCGGGCGGCGGCCAGGTCGATCAGCGCCCGCTGCGGCAGCTCCCACGCGGTGCGGAACAACTCCCGTACGCCGGCCGGCAGCTCGGCGATGTCCTGCACCGACCCCTCGGCCCGCTTGATCGCCGAACGAATCCGCTCGGTCCACAGACCGCGGGCCTTCAGCTCGCGTACCAGGGCGGTGTTGACCTGGAGGAACTCCCCCGACAGGGTCTCGCGTTTGAACAGGTTGGACACCTGCGGCTCGATGCACTCGTAGCACCCGGCGATCGAGGCGATGGTCGCGGTCGGCGCGACGGCCACCAGCAGCGAGTTGCGCAGCCCGTACGCCTCGACCCGCTCGCGCAGCGCGTCCCACCGCGCGGTCTGCGTACCCTCGACACCCCACAGGTCGGGCTGGAGCTGCCCCCGCGCGGCCCGGGTCTGCGGGTACGCCGGATGCGCGCCGAAGTCGCGGGCCAGGTCGGCGGAGGTCTCCAGCGCGGTCAGGTACAGCTCCTCGCTGATCCGGGTGGACAGCTCCCGGGCGGCCGGCGAGTCGAACGGCAACCGCAGCGCGAAGAAGACGTCCTGAAGGCCCATCAGCCCGAGCCCGACCGGCCGCCAGCGGGGGTTGCTCGCCGCCGCCTGCGCGGTCGGGTAGTAGTTGATGTCGATGACCCGGTCGAGGAAGGTCACCGCCGTCCGCACCGTGGCGCGCAGCCGCTCCCAGTCGATGCCGCCGTCGGTGAGGTGGGCGGCGAGGTTCACCGAGCCGAGGTTGCACACGGCGGTCTCGGCGTCGCTGGACACCTCGACGATCTCGGTGCAGAGGTTGGACAGGTGCACCACGTTGCCCGGCTCGGCGGTCTGGTTGCAGAGGCGGTTGGCGGCGTCCTTGAAGGTCATCCACCCGTTGCCGGTCTGGGCGAGGGTGCGCATCATCTTCCCGTACAGCTCCCGGGCCGGGACCTGCCGCACGTAGCGACCCTGCGCCTCGGCCTCCCGGTACGCGGCGTCGAACCGCTCCCCCCACAGGTCGGGCAGCTCGGGCACCTCGTGCGGGTCGAACAGCGACCACGGCTCGTCGGCCTCGACCCGGCGCATGAACTCGTCCGGGATCCAGTTGGCCAGGTTGAGGTTGTGGGTGCGCCGGGCGTCCTCGCCGGTGTTGTCCCGCAGTTGCAGGAACTCCTCGATGTCCGGGTGCCACGGCTCCAGGTAGACGCAGGCCGCGCCCTTGCGCCGACCGCCCTGGTTGACCGCGGCGACGCTCGCGTCCAGCGTGCGCAGCCACGGCACGATCCCGTTGGACTGCCCGTTCGTGCCCCTGATCAGCGCGCCCCGGGAGCGGACCCGGGAGTACGCGATGCCGATGCCACCGGCGAACTTGGACAGGTTGGCGACCTGGGCGTACCGCTGGTAGATCGAGTCCAACTCGTCGAGCGGGGAGTCGACGAGATAGCAGGAGGACATCTGGGTGTGCCGGGTCCCGGAGTTGAACAAGGTTGGTGAGCTGGGCAGGTAGGCCAGGCTGGACATCAGCCGGTAGAAGTCGACCGCCTCGTCCGCCGTCCGGGACAGGCCGCAGGCCACCCGCAGCAGCCAGTACTGCGGGGTCTCCAGGACCAGTCGACTGGTGGGGTGGCGCAGCAGGTAGCGGTCGTACACCGTACGCAGGCCGAAGTACTCGAACCTGCGGTCGCCGGCCACGTCGACGGCGTGGTCGAGGGTCGCGGCGTGTGCGGCGACGAACGCGGCGGTGTCGGCACCGATCAGGCCCTCGGCGTGGCCGACCCGGATCGCCGCGCTGAACGAGGTGATGCCCTGTCGACGCACCTCCTTGTCGACGTAGCCGGCCAGCAGCCGCGCGGCGAGGCGCGAGTACTGCGGCTCCTCACCGATCATCTCGGCCGCGGTCTGGATGGACAGCCGGTCCAGTTCGGCCGTGGTCGCGCCGTCGTAGAGGCCGCTGATGGTGCGGGTGGCCACCCGCATCGGGTCGACGTCGGTCAGGTCGTCGGCCCACCGCTCGACCGCTCGGACGATCTTGTTCACGTCCACGGGTTCGGTGCCGCCGTCGCGCTTGCGGACCTGCATCGGCGTCCGCCGCAGGGTCGCGTCGCCGCTGGCCGGGACTACCTCGGTGACTGTCACCACTCGCTCCTCGGAGTTCGAGACCTGGTGGCCCGGACGCGAGGAGACAGACACCGACGGACGCCACGCCAGCCCGGCGTGGGTCAGGTGGCGTCAGCCGTCCCACGCGGCCTCGGACCGCCGCCCACCCGGGTGCGGGTACGCGGCGCGCTGGCAGGTCTTCGGACTCGCGGGCACGACCGGGCTCGCCGGTCTCCTACTGGCCGTCGCTTCCCAGACCGATTGGTGGCCCAGTGCTGATGACGGCGGTCGTTCCCACTCACCGCTGCGGGACAGTCCCGGAATTCCACCGGGTTCCCTGTTGCCTCGACCGCCCCGGGTGGACGGCCGAACCAGCTGCGCTCGACACCATATATAGGGACGCAGCCGTTGTCACACCCCACATGTCGGTCCCGGGCGTGTCGGCGGGTGGGCGGTGACCACCATCACCCGTGCCGTCGACCGGGCCGGCCCGACCATCGCCGGGCAACGCGGACGAGAATGTCAGCCACCTCGCCACCCACCCGTCAACCGGGCACTGTGGGCGGACATGAGGGTCGACGCGGCCCGGCAAACATCATATGTCTACGGCCCCATAGTGATCGACATCGTTGACGCGCCGAGACAACCCTCCGTATACTCCCAGTGATCATCTGATCTTTAGCCTAGCCGGGCGAGGAGCGCATGCCGCAGATCACTGCCGTCACCGTCGAAGACGTCCGCTTCCCCACCTCCCTGACCGCTGACGGGTCAGACGCCATGAACAAGGACGGCGACTACTCGGCGGCCTACGTCATCCTGCACACCGATGGCGTCGACGGCGTGGGCGCCCCGCTCACGGGGCACGGCCTGACCTTCACCATCGGTCGAGGCAACGACATCGTCGCGGCGGCGGCGGTCCACCAGGCGCAGCGCCTCGTGGGCCTGGACGTGGCGACGATGGCAGCGGACATGGGCGCGGTCTACCGCCTCCTCACCTCGGACTCGCAGCTGCGTTGGCTCGGTCCCGAGAAGGGTGTCGTCCACCTGTCGCTGGCGGCCGTGCTGAACGCGTCGTGGGACCTGGTCGCCCGGGTCGCCGACAAGCCGCTGTGGCGGCTGCTCGTCGACATGTCCCCCGAGCAACTCGTCGACATCGCGGACCTGCGCTACCTGTCCGACGCGCTGACCCGGGACGAGGCGCTGGCCATCCTGCGGGCCAAGGAGGGCACGAAGGCCGCCCGCCTCGCCGAACTCGACCGGACCGGTTACCCCGCCTACACCACCTCGGCGGGTTGGCTCGGCTACGGCGACGACAAGCTGCGCCGGCTGTGCCAGGAGGCGGTGGACACCGGCTACGGCTACGTGAAGCTCAAAGTGGGCGCCAACCTCGACGACGACATCCGCCGCTGCGCGATCGCGCGGGAGATCCTCGGACCGGACCGCAACCTGATGATCGACGCCAACCAGGTGTGGGACGTCGGTCAGGCCATCGAGTGGGTCACCGCCCTCGCCCGGTTCGCGCCACTGTGGATCGAGGAACCGACCAGCCCCGACGACATCCTGGGCCACGCGGCCGTCCGCCGTGCCGTCGCTCCGATCGGCGTCGCCACCGGCGAGCACTGCCACAACCGGGTGATGTTCAAGCAGCTGTTCCAGGCCGAGGCCATCGACTTCTGCCAGCTGGACACCGGCAGGTTGGCCAGCATCAACGAGATCGTCGCCGTGCTGCTGCTCGCCGCGAAGTTCGACGTCCCGGTGTGTCCACACGCCGGCGGCGTCGGGCTGTGCGAGATGGTCCAACACGTGTCGGTGCTCGACTACGTCGCGATCTCGGGAGACCTCACCAACCGGGTCACCGAGTTCGTCGACCACCTGCACGAGCACTTCACCGACCCGTGCGTCATCCGGGACACCGGCTCGGGCAGCGGTTACGTCCTGCCCAACCAGCCCGGCTACTCCACCCGGATGCGCCCCGAGTCGGTCGCGCTCTACCGGTTTCCCGACGGCCACTACTGGGCGGCGACAGACCCGACTACCGTGTCATCTCCGGAGCCGTACGTGATCGCGGGTGGAACGGCCACCCCCGCCGGCCGCTAGGGGGTGTCGTGTCTCGCACCGACGAAGTGGTCAACGGCATCAAGCGGATGATCCTCGAAGGGCAGTTCAGGCCCGGCGACCGGTTGCCCATCGAGAAGGACCTCGCCGAGCAGCTCGGTGTCTCGCGGGGGTCTCTCCGCGAGGGAATGTCGGCCCTGTCGATCCTCGGCATCGTCAACATTCGCCAGGGCGACGGCACCTACGTCACCAACCTCGACGCGCCACAACTGCTGGCCCCGATGGGTTTCGTGGTGGACTTCCAGGGTCAGGGCGACCCCCGGCACATCCACACCGTCCGGCGACTGCTGGAGTGCGAGGCCGCCTGCCTGGCGGCGACCAGGATCACCGACGAGGCCCTGGCCCAGGCGGGTGACCTGCTCGACGAGGCGGCTCGGCTGGTCGGCCAGTCACCGCCGGATCACGAGCGGATCATGGAGATCGACATCGCCTTCCACCGGATCATCGCGGTGCACGCCGAGAATCCGGTGCTCGTCGGTCTGATCGAAGCGTTCGCCGGGCGCACCATCCGCGGCCGACTCTGGCGGAGTCTGCACGAGGAGGGCGCGGACCTGCGCACCCATGACGAACACGTGGCGATCCTGAAGGCCCTCGTGGCGCGCGACCCGGAGCGGGCCCGCACCCGGATGGCCAACCACCTGATCGGCGTGGAGGAGTCGTTGCAGGGGTTACCCGACGACGCTGACGCGAGCATCGAGACGGCCCGGTCCTGACCACCCACCCTTACGACTGCACGTCGAGCAGCCCCTCGTCGTACAACGCCGCCCAGAGCGGATCCGGGACGTCGACGTCGGATCACCGCTCGTCCCGGTCCACACCGGTGCTGCCGGTCATCGCCGCGACCAGGTCGTCGGTGGTGACCTCGTCGGCGCGGAGTTGGGCCGCTCGTCGGCCGAGGCGCAGCACCTCGACCCGGTCGGCGATCTCGAGCACCTGCGGCATGTTGTGGCTCACCAGCACCACCGACATGCCGGCGTCACGGGCACGCCGAACGACGTCGAGCACCCGCCCGGTCTGAACCACGCCCAGCGCCGCCGTGGGCTCGTCGAGGATGACCACGTTGGTCGCCCAGATGATGGCGCGGGCCACCGCCACGCACTGCCGCTGCCCACCGGAGAGCATCGCGATCGGGGTGGTGACCCGGGGGATCCGTACGCCCAGTTCGTCGAGGGCGGCGGCGGCGCCGTGGCGCATGGCGCGCTTGTCCAGCAGTCCCAGCCGACCGAGCGGTCCGGAGCGCAGGATCTCCCGGCCCAGATACAGGTTGGCGGCCACGCTGAGGTCGTCGGCGACGGCGAGATCCTGGTAGACGGTCTCCACCCCGGCCCGTCGGGCATCGACCGGAGTGGAGAACTGCACCGGACGGCCGCCCACCCGGATCTCGCCCTCGTCGGGGGGATGCACACCGGACAGGGTCTTGATCAGGGTGCTCTTGCCGGCGCCGTTGTCACCGATCAGCGCGACGACCTCACCCCGGCGGACCGTGAAGTCGGCGCCCCGCAACGCCTCGACGTGCCCGAACCGCTTGACGATGCCGCGGGCTTCGAGGACCGGCGGTTCCGCGTCGGTGGGTTGCTGCTCGCTGTCGGCGGTGGCCGTGGGAATGCCGCCCATCACTGCACCGGCGGGTTGGCGCAGCTGGGCTCGAGCACCGCCTTGATCTCCGCCGAGTCGATGTTCTCCTTGGTGACGAACGTGACGCCGGTGTCGGCCGACGCCAGCGGCGCCTTGTCCCGAAGGTGCTTGACCATCTTGTCGACGCCGAAGTAGCCCATCTTGAACGGGTTCTGCACGACCAGCGCCGAGATCTGGCCGTTGCGCACCCCGGCGATCTCGTCCGGGGCCGCGTCCCAGCCGATGATGACCACCTTGCCGGACTTGCCAGCCGCCTGGATGGCCTGCGCGGCACCGAGCACGCTCGGCTCGTTGGCCGCGAAGACGCCGGCGAGCTTGGGATTTGCGGTGAGGATGTTCTCGGTGACCCGCCGGGCCTCGTTGACGTCACTGCGGCTCGGCTGCTGGCCGACCAGCTTCAGGTTGGGGTACTGGGCGAGGCCGGCCTTGAAGCCGTCGACCCGCTCGGTGTTGGTCTGCGATCCGGGCTGGAACTCGACCAGCGCCACCTCGTGGTTGCCGGGGCCGAGTTCGGTGGCGAGCAGCTTCGCCGCCTCGGTTGCCGACGCACGGTTGTCGGTGGCGAAGAGGGGCACCGTCGACGGCTGCGGACTGGTGCCAGAGTCGATCATGGCGACCGGAATGTCGGCGGCGAGCGCCTGGTCGGTCGCCGGTGCCAGCGCACTGGAGTCGGTGGCCGCGTAGACGATGCCGTCGACCTTCTTGGTGACGAAGTTCTGGATCAGGTTGACCTGGCCCTCGACGTCGGTCTCGGTGGTCACCCCGTCCCACTGGACGGTGACGTCCCCCGCGCGTTGCGCGGCGCACTCCGCGCCCGCCTTGACCGTGTTCCAGTAGTCGGCCCCGACCGCCTTGGGTACGACGGCGAGCTTCAACGGACCGCTCGCGTCCTTGGTCGCGCCGTCGCCGCCGCCGTCCCGGACCTCGACCCCGCCGCAGGCGCTGAGCAGCGCGGTCGCCGCTGCCGCGGCCAGGATCGCCTGCGCGCGCAGGAGTGGTCCTCGCGTCCGCCGGCTGGTGGTGGTGTGTGCCATGGTGTGTGTCCTTCCTCGTTCGGACTCTCGGAATGGCATGTCAACCCCGCGATTCCAGCCGCCGGCGGCGGTACTGGTCGAAGTAGACGGCGGCCCAGATGATCACGCCGACGATCACCTGCTGGTAGTGGATGCTGATGTCGAGCAGGACGGCCCCGTTGCGCACCAGGGCGATGAGGAACGCGCCGATGATGGTCCCGACGATCCGGCCCTGCCCGCCGAACAGGCTGGCACCGCCGATGACCGCGGCGGCGATGACGTCGAGCTCCAGCGAGATCCCGTAGTTGGGCTGGCCGGAGTTGACCCGGGACGCGGCGATCATGCCGCCCAGCCCGACCAGCACGCCGGCCAGCACGTACACCCCGGTCAGGTGCCGCCCCACCCGGATGCCGGAGCGGCGGGCCGCCTCCAGATTGGAGCCCATCGCGTACGTGTACTGACCGAAGCGGGTCTGGGAGAGCAGGAAGGCGACACCGACGGCGACCAGGACGGTGATCACCACGGCGAACGGGATGCCGAGGATCTCCCCGTTGCCGAGCAGTTGGAAGGAGCGGGGCAGACCGTAGACGCCGACCGCTCCGGTGATGATGAAGACGAGGCCGCGGCCCACGGACATCGTCCCCAACGTCGCGATGAACGGCGGGATCCGGGCCACCGTCACCAGCAGCCCGTTCAACAGCCCGGCCAGCGCGCCGACGCCGATCGCGACCGCGGTCGCCGCCCAGAGCGAGAAGCCGAGGTCGCGTACGACCATCGCGCCCAACACGCCGGCGAGCGCGGCGACCGACCCCACGGACAGGTCGATGCCCTTCGTGATGATGACCATCGTCTGGGCCGTGGCGATGATGGCGATCACCGCCGTCTGCGCCCCGATGTTGAAGAGGTTGTCGGCGGTCAGGAAGTAGGGGCTCGCGAAGGTCAGGGCGATGAACAGGACGACCAACGCGGTGGCGGCGGTGAACTCGGAGACGGCGTGCGAGATCCGTTCCCGGAACCAGTCGCTGAGCTCGCCGCGCTGCGTGCCGGCGGTTGCCTCGACGCTACTCATCGTCGGACCTGACCTCCCCAAGCCTGGCGCCGGCAACCCGACGGGGAACCGCCGACGAGCCGAACGCCTGTGAGCGACCGACCCCGCTCGGCTGGCAGCGCGGCCAAGTGCCCGCGCGACCCTCGGAGATAGATCGGATGTTTCCCACGATCAGGCGTTACCTTGCCACGCATTCACATATGTTGCCAAGGTCTTGCGGGCATGTTTTGCCATCGTTACCCGCACCACCGGAGGCATACGTCTGACCAGACCGACATCGGCTGCCGTCGCTAGCATGTTATCGATAACATGCTATGCCCCCAGTCCGGAAGCCACCGCCGGGTCAGGACGGGGCCAGCCGGTACACCCGGCCGGCGGTCTGGCGCCAGATCGCCGCCCGCTCGTCGTCGGACAGCGGGTCCAGCAGGTCACCGAGGACGGTGACCCAGCGGGTGTACGAGGCGGCGAGCAGGCACACCGGCCAGTCCGAGCCGAACATCAGCCGATCCGGCCCGAACACGTCGAGGGCGTGCTCGACGGCGGGCCGCAGGTCGGCTGGCGTCCAGGACGCGCCGTCCACCTCGGTCACCAGGCCGGAGAGCTTCGCTGTCGCATTGGGCTCGGCCGCGAGCGCCCGCAGGTCGCGGCGCCAGTCACCGAAATCGGCGCGCCCGAGCGGGGGTTTGCCGAGGTGGTCGAGGACGAACCGCACCCGGGGCAGGTCGCGGACGAGCCGGGTGGCCGCCGGCAGCTGACCATGGCGCACCAGGAGGTCGAAGGCGAGGCCAGCGGCACCGACCGCGGCGATGCCCCGCCGCACGTCGGGACGGTCCAGATAGGTCGGGTCGGGCTCGGACTGGACGAGGTGGCGGATCCCGACCAGCCGTTCGCCGCCCCGCGCCTTCCGTAGTCGGTCGAGGCGGCGGTCGACATCGGCGGCGGTGAGGTCGACCCAGCCGACGACCCCGGCCACGAGTGGGTCGTCGGCCGCGATGCCGAGCAACTCGGGCGTCTCCGACCGGACGGCGACGGACTGCACGACCACGGTCCGGGTGACCCCGGCGGCCCGGGCCGCCGGGGCGAGCTCGACCGGCGTGAAGTCGTCGTCGATCGCGGCCATGGTGTGCGGGTCGATCCAGGGCTGCGGGTGCCGCGCTCGGACCCAGAGGTGATGGTGCGCGTCGACGATGCCCGGTGGTCGCACGACCTCGTCGGCCGTCACCGGAGCCGTCCTGGCGTGTTCCCGTCCACCCCGCACCCCGCCCAGCCACTGATCGAACCCTCCGGGTCGACCCGGAGCCACGGCGCGATCTGGCAGGTTGACCATGTTAGCGGTAACAGGCTGCTCATGAGGCGCGGAACGCGCGCCAGGATCGACGTGCGGCAGTGTCACCTTTTGGTCTGACGAATCTGTGGCACCCACGGCTGGTCCGACTCACTGATCCACCGGGTGGAGGACGTGTTCGGTGCGCGGGGTCCCGGGTTGACCGCCCGAGGCGGCACCGATACCGTCGACCCACTATCTGCGGCGACGCGAGGGAAGCCGGTGTGAATCCGGCGCGGTCGCGCCACTGTGAGCGGTTCCCCAACCACAACCGGGGGCCCGCGAGCCAGGACGCTCGGTCGTCCGCAGCCTTGCGATGGGGACGCGTCATCCCTGGGGAGGTTCGTGTATTCATGTCTAGCTCCGCTTCCAGCCAGCCGGTGGTGCACCCCGTTGGCAGTGCCCGTCTCCTCTGGACGGCCCTGGCCACCGTTGCCGTGCTCGCCCTGCTGACCTACCTCGTCGCCTTCGACCAGGGGGCCGTCTCGCGCAGCGGGACGTACCTGCACGAGCTGATGCACGACGGCAGGCACCTGCTGGGCGTTCCGTGCCACTGAACACCACCGCCGCTCCCCCGTTCCTCGCCGTCCTCGTCCGCGGGCTGCTCGCCGGCCTGATCGCCGGCCTGCTCGCCGGGGCGTTCGCGTACGTCGCCGGCGAACCGCACGTCGAGGCGGCCATCGCCATCGAGGAGGCGGCGGCGCACGCCGAGCCCGCCGCGGGTGCGCACGACCACGGGGACGCCCTGGTCAGCCGGACGGGTCAGCGCGGCGGCCTGTTCCTGGCCACCGGCCTGTTCGGGGCCGCGATGGGTGGCCTGCTGGCCACGGCGTACGTCCTGCTGTCCCGTCGGCGGCGCGACGACGACGGGCGGTCGGGCCTGCTGCTGGCCGGCGCGGCGCTGCTCGGCGCGGTGATCGTGCCGTTCGTCAAGTACCCGGCGAACCCGCCGGCGGTCGGCGACCCGGCCACCATCGACCAACGGACCGTCACCTACCTGTTGATGGTGGTGCTCGGGCTGGTGGCCGTGTGGGCCGGCTCGCTGGGCTACCGGTCGGTCGGTGCCCAGGCGCCGACCTGGCAGCGCGCCGCCGCGGCCGTGGGCGGGTTCCTGCTGGTCACGGCAGTGTCGTACGTGGTCATGCCGTCCTTCCAGGAGGTTCCGGCGGACTTCCCCGCGACCCTGCTGTGGAATTTCCGACTGGCCTCGCTCGGCACCCAGGTCGTGCTCTGGACCGGCATCGGCCTGCTGTTCGCGGCCCTGATGCACCACGAGCGGCGTCGCCGGGCCGCCACCGCGCTGCCGAGCACGTGACCGGCACCAGCCTCCGGCTGGTCGCCCACGGTCACACCGCCGCTCTGCGCCGGGCGCGCTTCGGCGGCACCGACGACGGCCTGGACGAGGGTGGCCGGCGTGCCGCCCTCGCCCAGGCCCACGCGGATCCGGACCGGCGGGGGCACCTCGGCGTGAACGACACCTGCGTGTCCAGCCCGGCGGCGGCGGCCCGGCAGACCGCCGACGCCTTCGGCCTGCTGCCGACGATCGAGGCGGCGTTGGCCGACTGTGACTACGGCGACTGGTCCGGACGGTCACTTGAGGAGGTCGCCGGCACGCAGCCGCAGGCGCTGCGCGACTGGCTGTCCGCACCGGACTCCGCGCCGCACGGCGGTGAGTCCGTCACGGCCGTGCGGGATCGGGTCGGCAGCTGGCTGGACGAGCAGCACAGCGCCGGTGGACGCGTCATCGCGGTCACCCACCCGCTGGTGATCCGGGTCGCGGTCGTGCACGCCCTCGGCCTGCCGATGGCGGCCTACCGGCAGGTGGACGTGGAGCCCCTGGCCGTCGTCCGGCTCACCAGTCAGGGCACGCGCTGGCAGCTCCGACTGGGCGCGCCGGGAGCAGGCTGAGGTCACACCAACGGCGCGGGCCGTGCCCACCAGGGGTGGACACGGCCCGCGCGGGTTCGGCGACTGTCGGCCGCTTGCTCAGTGCTGCCGGTGCGGCAGGTGCAGCTCGACCGGCTCGGGCGGAAGGTCTTCGACGCCGGCGGCGATGGCCTGTTCGTGGCGGCGACGCGCCGAGGGCAGGGCGAGTGCCGCGAAGACGGCCAGGACCGCGACGCCCGCGCACACCCAGAAGCCGGCGGTGAACGCCGCGTCGGTGGGCAGACCCTGAGGAGTGCTGTTCGACGTGATGACAGCCGCCACCACCGCCGCGCCGATGCTGCTGCCGATGGTCCGCGCGATGGTGTTGACGCCGCTCGCCTCGCCGGTCTGCCCGGCAGGGACGCTCTCGATGATGGCGTTGGACATCGCCGCGAACGCCAGACCGATGCCGGCGCCGGTGAGCACCCCGGAGAGCAGCACCTGCCAGGTCGCGCCGTGCGCGAGGGCTGGCAGCGCGAACGCGACGACGACCGCGACCGTGCCGAGGAACATCGGAACCTTGGGGCCGAAGCGCCGGTCCAGCAGACCCGCGAGGGGGCCGAAGACCACCATCATCAGGACGGTGGGCAGAAGGAACAGGCCCGCCTGGGACACCGTCTTGCCGAACCCGTAGCCGGTGGCCGCGGGAAGTTGGAGCAGGGTCGGTACGAGCACGAACGTCCCGAACATCGCGAAACCGAGGATCAGGGCGACGAGGTCGGTGGCCCAGACACCGCGAATCCGCATCAGGCGCATGTCGATGAGCGGCTCGCGTACCCGAAGCTCGACCCGGACGAACACGACCATCGCGACCGCACCGAGCACGAACAGGCCGACGGTCTTCGGCTCGGTCCAGCCCCAGCCCTGCCCCTTGCTCACGGCGAGCAGCAGCGAGACCAGCGACACCGACAGGATGGCCGCGCCGAACATGTCGAGCCGTCCGGGCGTGCGGACCCGCGACTCGGGCATTCCGAAGATCGCTCCGAGCAGCGCGACGACGACGAGGACCAGCGGCAGCCAGAACAGCCAGTGCCACGACAGGTGCTCCACGATCGGGCCGGCGGCCACGATGCCGACACCGGCGCCGACACCGAAGATCGCCGACAGCAGGCCGACGGTGACGCCGACCTTCTCCCGGGGCAGTTGGTCGCGGACGATGCCGATCGACAGCGGCAGGATGGCTCCGGCGGCTCCCTGTAGGGCCCGCGCGACGATCAGCACGGTCAGGTTGGGAGCGAGGGCGGCGAGCAGGGTGCCCGCGGCGAGGGCCGCGAGGACGCCGATGAGGACCCGACGCTTGCCAACCATGTCACCGAGACGTCCGAGAATGGGCGTCAGCACCGAGGCGGCCAACAGGTACGCCGTGAGCACCCAGCTGATGTCCCCGGTCGAGACACCCAGGTCCCTTCCGATGGTGGACAGCGCGGGCGCCACCAGCGACTGCAGCACCGCGAACGCCAGGCCGCCCAGCGACAGGTACAGCACCAGAAGGGTGCTGTTGGCGCGCGGGGCGGCGCCGGGCGCGGAGCCGAGGTGGGTCGACTCCTCGATGGTGTGGGTCATGAGATCCCCGAACTAGATGTAAACGTTTGCTGACTTAGCCAGTATGCGCAGCCGGTGGGCCATGTCAACAGTCGTTTACGTCACCCTCGGGTCGCACCGGAGCTTGCGGACGCCGGGAAGTCAACATATGTTTACTTGCTGGGCCCTGACGCCCGAGCCAGAGCGAAGGAAGGACGCGTCGTGACAGCAGAACCGCCTGTCCCCGCGACCAGCAGCACCGCCGGCGAACCGGCCCAGCGTCGCCGTCGGGACGCGGCCGAGACCCGGCAACTGCTGCTCGACGCCGCTCGCCAGCGCTTCGCCCGCGACGGCTACGCGGCCACGACCGTCCGGGACATCGCCGACGACGCGGGCGTCAACGTGGCGCTCATCAGCCGCTACTTCACGTCCAAGGAGGGCCTGTTCGAGGCGTGCCTGCGGGCGGCCGGCGACGAGCTGCGCCGGACGACCGGGCAGACGCCCGCCGACCGGGTGCCCGAGGCCATCGCCCGGCACATCGCCGACCTCGGCGCGGCGGGCCTGTCGAGCCAGCTCTCACTGCTGTTGCGGTCATCCGGGGACGCGAGGGCCGACGAGATCCGGCGCGGCGTCCTGGTCCGTTCCAGCGAACAACTGGCGGCGGCTCGCGGCTGGCGTCCCGGCGAACCGGGCAGCGAGCAGCTCCTGCTCCGCGCCCAGATGGCCCTCGCCGCCGGCATCGGAGTCGCGGTGTTGCGGTCGTCCATCCGGCTGGAACCGCTGAGTTCCGCCACCGAGGAGGACCTGGTCGGGCCGCTGCGCGACTTGGTCGACGCGCTGCTGCCGCCGCACTGACGGTTGGTCATTCGACGCGGCGTGGGGCGGGCCGTGATCACGGCCCGCCCCACGCGGCTGCGCTGTCCCCGGCTCGGTGCTAGCCGGTGACGGTGAACGGTCGGGACACCTTCGTCGCCGACGTGGCGCCGGTAAGCGTGACGCTTGTCGCGCCCGCCTTCGCCGCACCCGGAACGCTGACCGTCGCGCCGGAGACGACGCCGTCACCGTTCGCGCGCACGGTGCTGACCGCGAGCCCGGCCCCGAAGGCGATCGTGACCGCCTCGTTCGGAGCGAACCCGGAACCGTCGACCATGATCGACGTTCCGCGCGGCCCCGAGGTGGTCAGCAGCGCCACCCGCGGCTGGTACGTCCGCGTCGCCGGCTCCTCCGTCACCTGGACGGTGGCCGTGGCCGGCGTACGCGAGGACGCGCCCGTCGCGGTGACGGCGTACCGGCCGGGTTGCGCCGCACCCGAGGTCGGCACCGAGGCGCGGACCTTTCCGGTCGCGGAGGCCGCGACCTTCACGGTGCGGCCCGGGTCGGTGCCGACGCTGACGGTCACCTGCTCGCCGGCGGCGAAGCCGCTGCCGGCGACGGTGATCGCGCCACCGGTGGTGACGGTGCCGGACGCGGACAGCGCGATCGCCGGCTGCGACCCACCCCGGGCCACCGTCACGGTGAAGGACTCGGTGCTGCTCGACAGGCTGTCCCACACGGTGACGCGCACCGTGTAGGTGCCCTCCCGCGGGTAGGTGTGCTGGCCGCTCATCGCGCCGGACGCGCCGATCGTCACGTCGTCCGGAACCGTGCCGTCACCCCACTGGACGCGGGCACGGTAGCCCGTCGTACCGGGAACGCCGCCGGTCACCGCACCGAGGTTCGCCGCGAGGGCCTGCCCGGCGGTGGCCGTCTGGTCCTTCGGGGCGACGGTCGCCAGCCCCGGGGCGGGCGTGCCGTCGTTGGCCACGGCGAACACGTGGATCCGGCCCGCCGAGCGAGGGTCACCGGTCTGCGTCGGCAGGGTCACCGACACCAGCGTCTTACCCGCCGGAATCTGGTACGGCGCGGTGGCGAACAGGAACGGCTGGGCGCCGTCGCGGCTCGTGCCCTGCAACCGGTAGGCCGTCCGGGCGACGATGATGTTGCCGTAGGACGGGGTGCCGTTGGCGTTGCCGCCCAGCGTCCAGTCGCTCAACTGGATCGGGATGCTGGCCGTGCTGCCGTCGCTGAACGTCGCCGTGCCGGTGGTGCTCTGGTTGCCCTGCGTTCCGGCGCCGACGAACGAGATACTCTTCGCGTCCTGCGGAAGGTCGAGGACTACCGTCGACCCGTTGCCGGTGGCGTTGTCCGGCTGCCCGGCCGGGATCGCCGGCAGGGTGAACCGCAACGCGGTTCCGGGAACCTGCTGCGGTTGGCCCTGGGTCACGCCGCCCGCCGCCAGGGCGGCCCGCGAGTACGCCCACGACTTGGCGTCACAGTCCGCCGCGAGGACCCCTTCGTCACCGACGCAGACGCTGTCGAACGCGGCGGTGAGACCGGAGGCCGGGGCGTACGCCACCTCGACGCCGACCGTCGCGGAGCTCTGGCTCTCGCCGTCGGTCACCGTGACGTTCGCCTGGTGGTAGCCGGGCGTGGCGTAGGTGTGCGACCCACCGATGCGGTAGACGGCCCGCGAGCTCAACGTCACGGTGCCCGCGGTGACCGGCGTGCCGTCACCCCAGTCGATGGTGGCCTGGTAACCGCCGGCGTCGCCGCCGGTGACGGTGGCCAGCGGCACCGAGACGGGTACGCCGGTGGTCGCGTGCACGCCCTCGGCGGCGGTGACGGTGATGTCGCCGCCCCCGAGGTCGAGGTCACCCCCGGCGAGCAGCTCGACCTCGGCGAGGTTGGTCTGCGCGGCGCCGACGGTCTTCGTGACGGCGAGGCGGAACTGCGCGAACCGTCCCGGCTTGTCGATCGAGTACGGACGGGTCTGGTTGCGCCACGGGAACACCTGGCCGGTGCGGGAGTCCACGGTGGTCCAGGTGAGGCCGTCGTTGGAGCCCTGCAGACGCCAGTCCGCCGGATCGCCCGCACCGGCCCCGGACGTGACGGTGTAGTACTTCGGCTTCTGCTTGCCACCCCGGAAGGCCCAGGTGATCTGCGGTGTCGCCGAGGTGAAGGTCAGCTGCGTGGTCGACGAGTCGTCGAAGAGCTTCGACGCGTCCTGACCGCCGGTCGCGGTCGCGGTGCCGAGACCGGGGCCGGTGACGTCCTGCAACGGCTTCGGCGCCTCGTCACCCTTCGTCAGCGACGGCGGGGCGTCGTTCTTGCCGGTGCCCCACGACGACGGCTCGGCGCCCATCTGGAAGTCGATGGTGCCGCCCTTGGCGAGCGCCGCCACGTCCAGCGACAGACCGCGCTGCTTCTTGCCGTTGACCGACACGTCCTGCACGTAGACGTTGGTCGCGCTGTTGTTCGGCGCGTTGACGACGATGTCGCCGCTGCTGCGGTGCACGGTCATCCTGGTGAACTGCGGCGACCCGATCGCCCACTCGGACGACCCGGCCTGCAACGGGTAGATGCCCAGCGAGCTGAGGATGTACCAGGACGACATCTCGCCGTTGTCCTCGTCGCCCAGGTAGCCCTGGCCGATCTCACTGCCGACGTAGAGGCGGCGCAGGATCTCCCGTACCTTCTCCTGGGTCTTCGCCGGCGCGCCGGCCACGTTGTACATGTACGGAATGTGGTGCGACGGCTGGTTGCTCATGCCGAGCTGACCCATCCGCACCGCGCGCGCTTCGAGCATCTCGTGGATGACGCCGCCGTACCCGCCGGGGCGGTCGGCGTTCTCCGGGGTGGTGAAGAACGCGTCGAGCCTGTCCCGCAGCGCCTGCTGCCCGCCGTACAGGTTGACCAGGCCCTGGCCGTCCTGCTGGGCGGTGAACGCGAAATTCCACCCGTTGGTCTCGGTGTAGACGCCACCCCAGTCCAGCGGGTCACCGGCGAGGAAGTTGCCGGCGGCGTCGCGGCCCTGGAAGAGCTTCGTCTTCGGGTCGAAGAGGTGGACGTAGTTGCGGGCCCGCTCCAGGAAGTAGCGGGACTCCTCCTTGAGCCGCGTCCGCTCCGACTTCGGCGTGGCCGGGTCCTTGGCGAGCGCCGCACCCATGTTGCCGATGCCGAAGTCGTTGATGTAGCCCTCCAGCGCCCAGGACACCGACTCCCCGGTGGACGTCGGCGTGTAGCCGAGGAACAGGGAGCTCTCGATGCCCTTGCGCCCGACCGCACTGCGCCCGGACGCGACGGTCGCGTCCTTGACGGCCGCGTCGTACGCCGCGAGCGGGTCGGGCAGCTCGACCCCGGTGAGGTACGCCTGGGCCAGCGCCACGTTCGCGCTGGTGCCGGTCATCAGGTCGGCGTAGCCGGGAGACGACCAGCGGGCGATCCAGCCGCCGTCGCGGTAGTGCTGGACGAACCCGTCGGAGATCTTGGCGGCGACGTCCGGGTACAGCAGCGCGTAGGCGGGCCACACGGTGCGGTAGGTGTCCCAGAAGCCGTTGTTGACGTAGATCTGCCCGTCGACGACCTTCGCGCCGGTCGTGGTGGGGGTCGACGCGCCGGTCGGCGCCGAGACCGGGCTCGCGTACTGCCAGCGCGGCGCGGCGGCCGTGCCGGTGTTCTCCGACTGCGAGTTCGGGTAGAGGTTCAGCCGGTACAGGTTCGAGTACATGGTGACCAGCTGCGACTCGTTGGCGCCGCGCACCTCGACCCGACCGAGCCGGTCCTTCCACGCGGCCGTCGCGGCGGCGTGGATCTGGTCGAAGCTCTTGCCGGTGACCTCCAGGTCGAGGTTCCGGCGCGCCTGGTCGACGGAGAGGAACGACGTGGCGAGGCGCATCGTCACCTCCCGCGACTCGGAGGTGTCGAAGGTGGCCGAGGTCGAGGCGGACGCCGTCGGCGCCCGGTCGAAGGCGCCGGAGACGAACATCCGGCTACGGCCGGCCGAAAGGCCGCTTCCGTTGTCGACCCAGCCGGTGAACGTGCCGTCCGTGCCGATGGTGAACGTGCCGTTGTGGAAGACGAGGCTTCCGGTCGCCTGCCCGGTGGGGAAGGTGAAGCGCATGATCCCGGCGTGGTCGGTGGGCGACATCTCCGCGACCAGGCCGTTCTGCAGCGTGACCCGGTAGAGGTCCGGCTGCGCCGTCTCGTCGTCGTGACGGAAGGCGAGCGCCCGACCGGCGGGCTGACCGGTGAGCGGCCCACCACCGACGACCGGCATGACCGACATCTGGTTGCGGTCGCCCATCCAGGGGCTCGGCTCGTGGGAGATCGCGAGGCCCTGGAGCATCGGCAGGTTGGCCTCGTTGTTGATCCGGTGGTACTCGTACTCCCACGAGTCGGAGGTCGCGTCGGTCACCGGGGTGAAGAAGTTGAACCCGTTCGGCACGGCGGTGATCGGCAGGTTGTTGCCGCGCGAGAAACCGCCGGTCGAGTTGGTGCCCCGGCGGGTGTCGACGTAGTTGGTCAGCTTCGAGCCGTCGATCGACGCTGGCGTGGCTGTCAGCTCGATGTCGTCGAGCCAACCCTGGAACCGGGTCTCCCCGGTGGCCTGCGGGTTGTCGTACGCGAGCAGAATCCGGTCGATCGTCTTGCCGCGCGCCACGGTGCCGAGGTCGGCCTGCACCAGGTTCCACTGGTCGGCGAAAAGCACCTTCGAGGCGCCCTGACCGGCACCCGTGAGCGGGTAGCCGTGCTGGTCGGCGGGCGAGCGACCACTCAGGTAGCTGCCGTCGGTGAAGTGCAGGTCGACGGCGGCGTAGGTGGACGGGTACCGGCCGTCCCCGTTGGTGAACTCGGGGAAGATCTTGTACGACAGTCGGGTCTGCGGCCCGACCGGGATGGTGACGTCGAAGAGCTTGTTGGTCGCGTACGATCGGCCGTTGCCCTCGGCGCCGCCGGAGTAGCGCAGCGCGGCCAGTCCGGTGAACCCGACGTCCGGCTTCGTGGTGTAGCCGCCGTTCGGGCCGGCGGTCGCCTCGCTGACCATGGGGGTGGCCGGCGGGCGGACGTCCGAGCCGTCGCTGATGTTCCAGTCGGCGAGCTGCACGAGCGAGTCACCGGAGTTCGCGGTGACGTTGAGCCGGTAGAAGCCGTAGGCGGTCGTGTTGGTGAAGTCGTACGTCCTGGTGGCGAAGCGCCCGCTGAACTTCTCGCCGGCGCGCTTGTCCAGGTCCGTCCAGGTGCTGCCGTCGTTCGACCCCTGGACGACGAAGTCCTTCGGGTCCCGGGTCGGTGCGTCGTTGGCCGCGGTCAGCGAGTAGCGCACCACCGTGGCCGGCTTGGCGAGCTGGTAGGTCACCCAGCCGGTCGACGCGAACACGAGCCACTTGGTGGACGGGTCGTCGTCCTTGAGGTTCGCGGCGACCTCTCGCGGTGGGTTCTCGTCGCTCGCGGTCACGGCGCTGACCTGGCCGAGCAGGCTGCCGGGCAGCGTGGCGACCTTGCCGCTCAGGTTGGCCTGAACCGGCTGTCCGTTCGCGCCGACCTCCACGGTGCTGGTGGCGGGCTGCGGGTCGGCGGACTCGAAGGAGGAGGTGAAGTTGCCGGGCGTCGCGGCGGTGGGGGCGGCGTTCGCCAGGGGCGCGGCGACGAGCAGGCCCAGCGGGAGCAGGACGGCTGTCGTCGCCGCGATCAGGCGGGGAGAGCGGAGACGCGCAAGGGGGGTGTGCGACATGAGGGACGGAGCCTTTCGCCTCGAACCGGGTCGAGTACGTCGAAGGTCTGGGCAGAGTGGAGCGGGTGGTGGGTCGAGCCCTGACATCGTTGTCATGGGAGTTCGTGAACAACGAGAGCCGAGGCGGTGGACTGTCGCTGATAGTTCCGGGCGCACCACGGCCCTGTCAACGGGTTGATCGCGCCGAAACGGCCGCCGCCCCACCCGGGACCCGGCGGCCGACGTGCCGGGCCTCGACGAACGTCCGGGGACGGACGCCGAGGCCCGGCCACGGATCAGCAGGAGAGGTTGGCTCCGGCGGACACGCCGAGGATGCCGACGAACTGCTGGTACCGGGTGACGCGGCTCTGCACCTGGGCGGGGTTTCCGCCGTTGCACTCGATCGAGCCGTTGATGCTGCGGATCGTCTCGCCGAACCCGGCGCCGTTGACCATCGCATTGTGGGCGGTCATGGTGCCCGGCCCGTTCTGGGTCATCCAGTACCAGATACCGGTCTTCCAGGCCACCGAGGCGTCGGTCTGCACGAGCCACGGGTTGGTCAGCAGGGGCAGGTTGAGGGCGTTGCCCGCGGCGTTGTAGTTGAAGTTCCAACTGAGCTGGATCGGCCCCCGCCCGTAGTAGGCGGCCTGCCCGGCCGGACATCCGTAGGGCTGACCGGGGTCGCAGTAGTGCGGGTAGTTCGCGGTGTTCTGCTCGACGATGTGCACGAGCCCGCCGGTCTCGTGGTACACGTTCGCCAGGAAGGCTGCGGCCTCCTGGCGCTGGACGGTGGCGCTGCCGGTGCGCGCGAACGCCGGGTAGGCGCTGAGCGCGGCGACGAGCCCGGAGTACGTGTAGAAGGAGTTGCGACCCGGGAACATCTGGTTGAACTGGGCTTCGGTGACCACGAAGCCGCCCGGGTTGGTGGGGGGCGGGCTGGTCGGTGGCTGACCGCCACAGGTGTAGGGCTCCCAGTACCAGGTGCTGACGACGGGGTCGTACCCGGGATTGTCGTGCTCGGCGATGTAGTGGAGACCGTTGGTGTACCGCACGATCGCCCCGGTGGCGTACCACGTCCCGGCGGTCCAGTTCGGGTAGCTGCAGGTCCCGCCCGTGGGCGGCGTGGTGCCTCCCCCGCACGCGCCGAGGTCCTCCCAGACGCCGGTCGTGCCGGGTGGCGCCTCGTTCTGGGTCCACCACTTCGCCCGGTAGTTGCGGCCGTTGTGGGAGACCTGGGCGTCTCCCCAGTAGACGGCCGAGGCCTGCCACGATGCTGAGCAGGCAGCCGCCGACGCGGCCGTGGCCGGGATGACCGCAACCAGTCCACCGGTGACGACCAGTGCCGCCAGCGCGACCAGCGCGCGCAGTCTCGTCATGTGATCACTCCTTTCTGGGACCTCACTGGCCGAAACCCGAGCGGATATCGACCGAAGTGACTGTAACATCTTCTGTTCACAATCTTTACTATTACCTGCGGCCGGCGCGATGCTGGCCCGGGTGCCGGGTGGTCGATAATTCCGGCAGCTTTCCGGATCATGTCGAGTGCATACGCGTCGAACAGCATGATCGAGATCCCAGCGGAGGCCGCAGTGCCTGGCCAACCCCCCGAACAGCTTCCTGCGTTGTTCCGAGGATGTTCCGGAACTTGTTGACGTGTTGGAATTCTCGCTGTAATACTCCGATCCATTGACGTCGATGCGATCGGCTTCGTTGCGGTTTCGGCTCCACCCACCCACTCATCCACACCTGTCCGGACTGTGCTGCCCACCCACCAGGGCGCGTCCGGGCCTGCGCGAAGGGGCACCAGATGAGCAGGCTCTTCCCCCGCACGGCCCTGTGGTCGAGGCGGTTGCGCGCGGCGCTCGCCGTCCTCGCCACCGCCGTCGCCATGTGCGGCGTCGTCCTCGCGGCCACCTCGACCCCGTCGAGCGCCGCCGTATGCAACGGCTACGTCGGCCTCACCTTCGACGACGGTCCGACCGCCAGCACCAGCGCGCTGCTGAACGTGCTGCGCGCCAACGGCGTACGGGCCACCATGTTCAACGTCGGGCAGAACGTCCAGAACAACCGCTCGGCCGCGCAGGCGCAGGTGGCTGCCGGCATGTGGGTCGCCAACCACAGCTGGAACCACGCCCACATGACCTCGATGAGCCAGGCGCAGATGCAGTCGGACCTGTCCCAGACCAGCTCGGCGATCCAGTCGGCGACCGGCAGCCGACCGGTGCTGTTCCGGCCGCCCTACGGCGAGACCAACGCCACCCTGCAGTCCGTCGCTTCGTCACTGGGCATGCGCCAGGTGATCTGGGACGTCGACTCCCAGGACTGGAACGGCGCCAGCGTCAGCCAGATCGTGGCCAACGCGAGCCGGCTCCAGGCCGGTCAGGTCATCCTGATGCACGACGGGATCCAGAACACCCGCGACGCCATCCCCCAGATCATGGCCAACCTGAGCAGCCGCAACCTGTGCCCCGGCATGATCTCGCCGTCCACCGGCCGCGCGGTCGCGCCCGACGGCACGACCCCGCCGCCCACCACCACCCCGCCGCCCGCCGGCGGCACCTGCACCGCCACCGCCACGACCACGAACGTCTGGGGCGACCGCTACAACACGTCGGTGACGGTCAGCGGCGCAAGCACGTGGACGGTGGTCGTGGCCATCACCGCACCGCAGCGGGTCACCACCATCTGGAACGGCACCGCCACCTGGGACAGCAGCGGGACAGTCATGACCATGCGGTCCAACGGCAGCGGCAACACCTTCGGCTTCACCACGATGACCAACGGCAACAGCAGCGCCCGCCCACAGGTTCGCTCCTGCACCTCGGGTTGACATCGCCCGGTCGAGTCGTGCGCGGTGGGTGCGCCCGGCACCCACCGCGCACCTGCCTGCCCGCCGCACGTGGTCACTAGCCTGCACTGATGCGACACACCCTCACGCCCGGGGACGACAGCCTGCACGGCCACTTCTCCCCCGACTTCCCTCCGGTGCTCACCATCGAACCCGGCGACACCGTCACCTACCGCACCCTGGACTGCTGGTGGTCCGCCGGCCCGTACTCCGGTGGGCCGAACCGGGACCGGCCCCGGGTCGCGCAGCACCGGCCCGACCACGGGCACGCGCTGATCGGTCCGGTCGCGGTCCGCGGTGCGCGCGCCGGCCAGACCCTCGCGGTACGGGTCGACGCGGTCGTCCCTGGCCGCTGGGGGACCACAGTGGCCGGCGGCTGGCCGAGCGGGTTCAACGAGCGCTACGGCGTGCAGGATCAACCGGTGGTGCACGCCTGGACGCTGGACCCGGTGACGATGACCGGCCGCAACCAGCACGGGCACACGGTCGCGCTGCGGCCCTTCATGGGAGTGCTCGGGATGCCACCAGCGGAGCCGGGGCTTCACTCGACGATCCCACCGCGCCCCTGGGGCGGCAATCTGGACTGCCGGGACCTCACCGCTGGCAGCACCCTCCTGCTGCCGATCCCGGTGGACGGCGCGCTGTTCTCCGTCGGGGACGGACACGCCGCACAGGGTGACGGCGAGGTCGGCGGCACCGCGATCGAGTGTCCGATGGACGAGGTGACGTTGACCTTCGACGTACGCGAAGACTTCCCGGTCACCGGCCCGGTGGCCCGTACCCCCGACGCGTGGCTGACCCTCGGCGTCGGTGCCTCCCTCGACGAGGCCACGTTCACCGCCCTGGACTCGATGCTGACCCTGATGCAGCGGCTGCACGGCCTCAGCCGCGCGGACGCGGTGGCGCTGGCCAGCATCGCGGTCGACGTGCGGGTGACGCAGATCGTCAACCAGAGCGTCGGCGCGCACGCGGTGCTCCGCGACGACGCGCTGGGCTGGCCGGACCCCGGTTCTGTCGGGGGGCGTCGATAACGTGTGGTCACTGTCGAAGCGCCGGCCGGATCGCGCCGCTCGCTGACCCCTCGGAGGCCCCCCATGTCCCAGGAGACGACCTACCTCGAACTGTCCGAAGTGGACGGTGCACACAAGTTCTACGAGGTCATCGTCGACAACGCCACACTGACGGTGCGCTACGGCCGGATCGGTGACCAGGGGCAGGTCAAGGCGAGCGCCTATCCGGACAACGCCCGGGCCCGGGCCGCCGCGGCGAAGAAGATCGGGGAGAAGGTCCGCAAGGGCTACGCGCCGGCGGTCCCCGGCGTCCGCCAGAAGCGCACCGTGTCGCGGCGGCAGATCGTGAGCACCCGGTCCACCGCCCACACCGCCCCGGTCCTCTGGCGCTACGACTCCGGCGCCCCCGCCTTCGGCATCTTCGTCGACGGGCAGCACTGCATGGTCGGCAACGAGCACGGCGTCATCACGACGCTCGACCACGACGCCCAGGTGCGCAGCCAGGTCCGCCTTCCCGACGGCGTGAAGTGCATCGTCGCCGACGACGCCTGGGTCTACGCCGGCTGCGACGACGGCAACGTCTACGACCTGTCCGGCAAGGTGCCCCGGGTGGCGTACGCGATCGCCCCGGAGATCGACATCTACTGGCTGGACATCCACGACGGCGTCCTCGGGGTCTCCGACGCCGACGGCGGCATCACCGCCGTCGACCACGAGGACGAGTTCCTGTGGCGTCGCCCGGGGCGGGGGCGTTCGGCCTGGATGGTGCGGTGCGACAACGACGCCATCTACCACGGCCACTCGCAGGGCGTGACCGGCTACGAGTGGCGTACCGGCGGGGAACTGTGGCACACCCGGACCGGCTCGGTGCTCTTCGGGTGGCAGGAGCACGGCAGTGTGTTCGCCGGGACGGGCACCCGCGAGGTGGTGCGACTGTCCAAGTCGGGTCGACTCGAACGCACCTACCGCTGCGACGCCCCGGTCTTCTCCTGCGCGACCGCCGAGGGCGGCCGGTACGTCTTCGCCGGTGACAGCCAGTCCTCGATCTATTGCTTCGACGCGGCGGGCACCCGGCTGTGGAAGCTCGGCACCGGCTGTGGCTCGGCGTACTCCATGCAGTACCACGACGACCGGCTCTACGTCGTCACCACCGGCGGCCACCTGGCCTGCATCGACGCGAGCGAGCCGGCGATCCGCGCGGCGCAGGCCGGGGATGTGCCCCAGGTCCGCGACATCAAGGCCCCACGCCAGGCGCCCCAGCCGGTGCAACCGACGATCGTCGAGGTGACAAGCGACTCGGGCGCGGGCGTGGTCGTGCAGTGCCTGGACGACCGGGGGCGGTTGCGGGTGCAGGTGCTCTCCGACGGCTACCGGCGCGACTGGTCGGTGCAGTTCCCCAAGGGGATTCGCGAGCCCGGCGCCCGCTACCTGGTGACCGAGGTGCGGGAGTCCAGCCGCGGTGGTTACTACCGCGCGTACGGCGACATCCGCCGGCTGCGCTGAGCGCGGCGAGCGCACCGCCTGCGTCACCGAGGGGTCCCGGTCGCACACGCCGTGTCGTAGGGTGCCGGCATGGCGCACCCCGTCCGAGCCATCGGCGACGCCAACACTGCCTGGTGGGCCGCCCCGCCGACGCGACGGGTGAGTCACCTGCCGAGCATCGACCCGGAGCTGCTGCGGGTGGCACTCGACCCGTTGCCACCGGCAGCGCCCGCGATCGTGCACTACCGGCCCACGGTGACAGGTCCCCTCGGCGACCTCGTGGACACCCTGCTCGGCCACCTCGACACCGCGGCCCTCGCCATGTTCCCCCGCTGGCTGACCGGGGCCGACCGTTTCGACGGCGAGGGCACGCTCGGCGTGGCGGCGGTGCGCGCCCTCGCGGCCCGTACCGCCGCCCACTCCCGGCACTTCGGCCCGTTCCTGGCCGACCTCGCCGAGCGTGGGCTGCGCGGTCCGCGCCACCCCGCCGGCCCGTCCCGCTTCGCCCCGGGGGTACGCGCCGCCGGGCTCGCCCGGGTGATCGCCGAGGCGTACGACCGGGAGAGCTGCCTACTCGTCGTGGCCCTGCCCGACCTGGACGCCGACGCCGAGCGGACGCTGGTGGCCGCCGCCGAGTGGCTCGTGCGGCACGGCGACTTCACGGTGTGGTTGGCCGGTGGGCCCCTGCGCCACGCCGACCGGGTGCGGTCGGTGTCCATGCCAATGCCGGCGCGCTTCGCCGAGTTGGCCAGCACGATCGAACGGATTCCGGCCACCGCCGTCGAGCCGGAGTCGACGGTGCTGGCCTGGCCGCCGCTCGCGGGCGTCCCACGCGGTGACAGCGCCGCCGAGCAGGCGTTGGAACGCGCACTCGCGCCGCACGACTGGGCGCGCGGCCGGCGGTGGAACCAGACCTACGAGTGGCACGTCCTGGGCGCGGCGTACCGACTGGATCTGTTTTGGCCCGTGGAGGGGCTTGCGGTCGAGGTGGACGGCCCGGAGCATCGTGGGCGAATCGCTTTCGCCAACGATCGGCGGAGAGACGTGCAGCTGCAACTCCTCGGGCTGGACGTGCTCCGCTTCACCAATGAGCAGGTGCTCACCGACGTGCCGGCGGTGGTCGACGGGATCCGTCGGCTGCTGGCCCGGCGACGCGCGGACGGCACGCAATCCCACGGAGATGAGACATCATGACCACCCCGGCGGACGTCCCGCACCTGACGCCGAACCAGATCAACGCCCTCGTGGTGCTGATGGTCGAGGCGCGCCGACTCACAAACGCCGAGCTGAAGGAGCTGGCCGGTTTCACGCTGACCGGCCAGGACAACAAGAAGCTCGTCGACCTGGGCCTGGTGGACACCGATCGGACGCACCGGCCGTTCGCCCACGAGCTGACCGAGGAGGGCTGGCGGGTGGCACGTCAGCTGCACACCGCCGCGCCGCCGAAGCAGGGCGGCTCGACCACCCGGTCGCTGTTCGTCGTCCTGTCCAACCTGCACCGTTCGCTGGACCGGCTCCGGGTCAGCCACGGCGATTTCTTCAAGCAGACCGAGGCGACGGCCCCGGTGGCCACCGAGCCGCGACAGGAAGCACCCGCACCCACGGTGGCAGCGACGACGGCGGCACCCGCAGCGACAGCGCCGATGTCCGCGGCGGAGGTGGAGGCGCTGGTTCGTTCCGCGTACCGGGATCTGGCCACCGCGCCGGGCGCCTGGGTCGGCCTCGCCGACGTCCGCGAGCGGCTCGCCGACACCGACCGGGCCTCCCTCGACGCGGCGTTGCGGGCGATGGTCGGCCGCGAGGACGTCCGCATCATCCCGGTGGCGAACACCAAGTCACTGACCGCACGGGACCGGGCCGCGGCCGTCCGCATCGGGAACGAGGACAACCACGCCCTGGCGATCGGCCCGGCATGATCTCGGACGACCAGCGGGCCGCGCTGGAAGCGGTGAGTCTCAACCCGGCGGTCACCCCGGACGACGTCTGGCGACCCAGCCCGCACAACGTGCCGGAGCTGCACGAGAAGGTGGCCGCGGAGATCCTTCGCGGGGTGGCACGGGCCCGCACCGACGACACGAGCATGCCGCTCGGCGTGGCCATGCAGGGCCGCGCGGGCGCCGGCAAGACGCACCTGCTCGGGGCGGTCCGCGAACGGATCCAGCGCGACGGCGGCTACTTCTTCCTGGTCGACATGGTCAGCGGCAAGACGTTCTGGGAGAGCGTGGCCCTGGCCCTGGTGGAGGGGCTGGGCCGCCCCCACGTCGGCTGGGGCACCCAGCTGAAGACCTTCCTGCGCCGACTCACCCCCCAGCTCGGCCTGCCGGTGGAGGTCCGCGACGCGGTCGCCGGCGCCCGACCGGTGACCCGTGCGCAGCTCGACACCTTCATCTGGGCGCTGCGCGACCGCGATCGGGAGGTCGGACGGGACGCCCAGGACACTGCTCGGGCGCTCGTCCTGCACGGCGCCATCGACTTCGAGGCACAGGACGTCGGCTACGCCCACCTGATCTCCGAACCGGGTGACCCGGCCACACGGGCGGTGTGGGGGTTGAGCGCGGCGGTCCGCACCCCGCAGCAGGTCGTGCAGGACATCTCCCGGCTGATGGCCCTGACCCTGGACCCCACGGTCATCGCCGTGGACCAGCTCGACACGCTGTTCGCCCAGACCAGCACCTCACTGCTCAACCAGCATCAGGGGCTGGAGGACGGCCAGGCCAAGGTGCTCGGCCCGATCGCCGACGGCCTGCTCAAGCTCCGCGACATCACCCGCCGCACGCTTGTCGTCGTCTCGTGCCTGCCGGACACCTGGGTGCTGATGACCCGCACCGCGCCCACCCCGGTCGCCGACCGCTTCCGTACGTCGACCCTGCCGGACCGGATCCCCACCCCGGAGATCGGGCAGGCGATCGTGGCGAAGCGCCTCGCCGCCGCGTTCGCCGGTCCGCGCTTCGTGCCACCGCACCCCACCTGGCCGATCGCCCCCGCCGCCTTCGCCGACGCACCCACCCTGACCCCGCGCGCCCTGCTCCGCCGGGTGGACCGCCACATCGCCTGGTGCCGTGACCGCGACGAGGTGGTCGAGCTGGACCGGCTCATCGACGGCGCCGACTCGACGCCGACGGTGCGCACCGTCCGTGGCGCCTCCGCCGACCCGACGACGGACGAGCGCCGCCTGCACGAGTTGGACGCACGGTTCGCCGCGTTGGTCGAGGCCGCGGACGTGTCGGCCGCCGTCGACCCGGCGGGCGAGGACGAGCACCTGCCGCCGCTGCTCGCCGCCGGCCTGGCCGCCTGGATCGCCGAGCAGGCGCCGACCGGCGCCACCTACAAGTACGATCCGCCGCCCGGGCGCAAGCCCGCGCTGCACGGGCGGCTCATCGAGGTGCTCGACGAGGCCACCGAGAACGAGGCGCACTGGTGCTTCCGGGCCATCGCGCACCCGAACGCCGTCGCCGTCACCGCCCGGGTCAAGGCCGCCTGCACCCTCGCAGGGTTGGACCGGGACCTGCCGCAACGGCGGCTGATCCTGCTGCGCAACGGTCCGTGGCCGACCGGGAAGCGTACGACCGAGGTGTTGGCCGGCTTCGACGCGGCCGGCGGCCTGCGGCGCGCCGTGCCGGAGGCGGACCTGCGGGTCTTCGCGGCGCTGCGGGTGATGGCGGCCGAGCCGTCCACGGCCTTGCAGGAGTGGCTGGTGGCCCGCCGTCCGGCCAGCGGCACCGAGCTGTTCCGGGCGGTCCT
>NZ_JAKKFF010000272.1 GCF_022229015.1 Micromonospora foliorum | reverse complement strand
CCCGCCGACGTTGGCGCCCGGCCGGCCCGGCCTGAGCCCGCCCGCGCCCGGCCTGAGCCCACCCGCGCACGGTCCTGACCTCCGACCGGCTGCGGGCGGGGCGCTGGCCCGGACACGGTCAGCGCTCCCGGCCCACATCGCTCACTGGAACAGCCCGGTGTTCTTCTTCTCGGTGTCCAGGTAGTCGGTGGCGGAGTCGTTCACCGCCAACCTGATGTCACGCAGCATCCCCTGCAGGTCCTGCGAGGCCGAGCGCCACCGCGCCTGCCGCTGCTCGTAGGCCTGCCGCGCCTCGCCCGTCCAGCTCGCCACCAGCGGGGCGGCGTCGCGTTCGAGTTGGCCGAGTTGCGCGTCGAGGGTGTTCAACGCCTTCTGAATGTCAGCGCCGGCCTGCTGCAGCGCGGCGAAGTTGACGACCAGCACACCATGGTCCATCGGATTCCCTCCCCAGCGGGATCAGAGCGGCAGCTGGATGCCGCCGCGGTTGGTGCCGGCCACCCGGCTGGCCACCTCGTCGTCGGACACGTCGTACTGCCGACCGGCGGTGCGGATCGCACCGGCGGTCTCGCGCAGCGCGCGGTGCAGCGCCGCCTGGTCCTGTGACCACTGCTGCTTGACCTGCTCGAACGAGCGGCCACCAGCGCCACGCCAGGCCTGCTGCAGCACCTCCAACTCGGCCAGCAGGCCGGTCAGCATGGACTGCAACGACTGGTCCACCTGCTCGAACTTCGCGGCGGTCTGCTGCATCACCGCGGCTTCTGCCTTGGTTTGGGACACCCGGACGTCACCTCGTCTCTCGGATCGCACCTGGCCGTCGACGCGCCCACCCTGGGCGACGCGTCGTCGCTTGGCCCGGTCGTCGAGCACTGAGACACGGGTCAGCGAAGGACTTCGTGGCTGACGGTAGCGACCTCGTAGCCGTTCTGCTACCCCACCGGCTTCCCCTGTGGACAACCGGGGCGGCCATCGGTCGCTTACGATGTGCCGCAGCCACGTCGCGGCGCGTGACGGGCCGCCGGAGGGCGGCCGGCCGCCCGACCCGGTCCCCAATGGTCGAGGAGGCACGGTGCCGGCGATCACCACCGGAGGGCCGCATCCCCCGACCCCGGTCGGGTCCGAGACCGACGCCTCCGCACGGGCGGTCGGGCCGGGCCGCCCCACCGACCACGGCCCGGGGTCGGCCGATCAGCGCGCCCCCCGTCGCCGGTCGCCGGTTGACCGCTGGGTCGCACTCGGCCGTCGGGTGGGCACCGGAACGCAAGCCGGCCAACTGGTCACCGCGCAGGTCGCGGCGGCACTCGTCCTCGTCGGCCTCGGCCGACCCGCACCGGTCGTCGCGGTGGCCGTACTGGTGGCCGCGCTGCTGGTGGCGGCCGCCTGGGTGCCGCTTCGGGGGCGGTGGCTCTTCGAGTGGCTGGGCACCGCCATCGGGCACCTCACCCGCCGCCGAGCGTTGACCGGGCCGGCCGGAGCGGCCGAACTGCTCGACCTGGTCGCCCCGGGCACCGTCGTCCGCTCGACCGAGCTGACCGGCGGGCCGGCGGCCGTCCTGGAGGACACCACCGGGATGGTCGCGCTCCTGGAGCTCGGTGACCCCGGCGACCTGCTGGGTGACGCGTCCCAGTCGATCCCCACCCCGGCCGCGTTGCTTCCACCGTCCGGGCCGGAGCAGCCCCCGCTGCTGGTCCAACTGCTGCTCGCCGGTGCACCGGCGCCGGTGCCGAGCGCCGGTGGCACGGTCGGCACGTCGTACCGGCAGCTCACCGACGGGCGGCTCGCCGGGCGCGAGCGGGCGGTGGTGGCGGTCCGGGTGCTGCGGGTGCACGGTTGGTCCGAGGAGGACCTGCGCCGCGTCCTCGCCGGCACGGTCCGCCGGATCGTCCGCCGGCTCGGGCCGTTGGCCGCGCGGCCACTCGGGGTGCCGGCGGCGCTGCGGGTTCTGGGCGAGCTGGCCCACCACGACGGCGAACCGGTGCGGGAGTCCTGGCCGGCGATCCGGTCCGGCACCCTGCTCCAGGCCACCTTCCGACTGACCCAGTGGCCCGACGCGGGTGGTGCGGCCGGGCGCCGGCTGGTGCCCCGCCTGCTCGCGCTGCCGGCGACGGCCACGACGGTGTCGATGTGCTCAGGTCCGGCGCCGACGATGGCGGCGTCGTCGGGTTCACCGACGCCCACCGGGGTGCCGACCGAGCTGACCGTACGCCTGGCCGCCGGGACGGCGACCGAGTTGGCGGCGGCCACCGAGGCGCTGATCCGCCTGGTGACCGACCTGGGCGGAAAGCTGCGCCGGCTCGACGGTGCCCACCTGAGCGGGCTGGCCGCGACGCTGCCGTTGGCGCTGACGGCGCCCGGGGCGCAGCCCCGCCCACCGGCGCCCGGGGCGCAGCCCCGCCCAGCGCTGGACGACCGGGAGCTGTCGTTGGGCGACGCGGGGCTGATGGTCGGCACCAACAGGCACGGCCGCGCCGTCACCGTGCGACTGTTCCGACCGGAGAGCACCCGCGTGCTGCTGGTCGGCGGGGTACGCGCAACCCAGCTGGTGGCCCTGCGCGCGCTGGCACTCGGTGCCCTGGTGGTGGTGCAGACCGTCCGGCCGCGCGCCTGGGAGCCGTTCGTCCGGGGGGTCGGCGCGCCGGGCGGCACCATCCCGTTGCTCCCGCCCGGTCGGGCGGTCGCCGACGGGGTGGGCACCGCGTTGCGTCCGCTGCTGCTGATCGTCGATGCCGGCCCGGTGGCGGCCGACGCCGCGCCGGGCCCGCCGTGGCGGGCCACCCTGGTCGTACGTGACGAGCTGACCCCGGCCGATGTGGACGCGTTGAGCCGCGCCGACCTGGCATTGCTCCAGCCACTGACCTCCGCCGAGGCCACCCTGGCCGGGGCGGCGCTGGGGTTGGGCGGCTCGGCCGAGTGGCTGACCCGGATTCGGGAGGACATGGTGGCCGTGGTCAACCGCCGGGCGCTGCGCTGGGCGCTGCTCTCCCCCACTCCGATCGAGGCGCAACTGATCGGGCAGCCCACGCGCGGCTGATCCACCGGGATGGTCGGCTGGCGGGTTACGCCGGTGCGGTGTCCGTGGCACGATCCCCGCCATGGGTTTTCTGAAAGGTCTGCTGATTCGGCTGGCCAGCACAGCTCTGGCTTTCTGGCTGGCCACGCTCCTCATCCCGGGCATCTCCCTGGATTCGAACTCGGCCACCGAGACGGTGACCACGCTGCTCCTGGTGGCGGTGATCTTCGGCGTGGTCAACGCGGTTCTCCAGCCGATCATCAAGACCGTCGGCTGTGGCTTCTACCTGCTGACCCTGGGTCTCATCGCCCTCGTGGTGAACGGGCTGCTGTTCCTGCTCACCAGCTGGATCGCCGACCAGGCCGGTCTGCCGTTCTCGGTGGACGGTTTCTGGCCGGCAGCCGTGCTCGGCGCCCTCTTCGTGAGCATCGTGACCTGGATCCTCGGCGCCGTCCTCGACCGGGACTGACCGGCGACCGGCCAGCACCGACCCGGCCCGCCCGGGGCTCCGACCTCGGCCGGGGCTCCGGCGGGCCGATGACCAGAGTTCGGGAATTGGCGGGTCTGAGTGCCCACCTCGACGGTTAGCGTCGCGGCATGTTCTCGCTGACTCACCCCGACGGGCACCTGCTCAGCACCGATCCGGCGCGGATCGATCTGGACCTGGTGCACCACTGGTTGTCGACCGACGCGTACTGGGCGCTCGGACGGGACCGGGACACCACCGAGCGGGCGTTCGCCGGCTCACTGCCGTTCGGCATCTACCGGCCGGAGGACGGCCGCCAGGTGGCGGTGGCCCGGGTCGTCACGGACCGCGCCACCTTCGCCTGGCTCTGCGACGTGTACGTGGACCGCGCCGCCCGGGGTCGGGGGCTGGGCGGGTGGCTGGCCGGCGCGGTCCGCGACCACCTGGCCGACCTGGGCGTACGCCGGATCCTGCTCTGCACCAACGACGCGCACCAGGTGTACGAGCGGGTGGGCTTCACCCCGCTGGACGTGCCGCAGCGGTGGATGCAGCTCGACCGGCGACCCCCGGTGACCCCGATCACCGGAAAGGAACAAAACAGCACTACGCCCCTTACGGTGGAAGCGTGACGCCACTCCGTCTGGGATACCTCTACGGCCTCGGCGCGTACCTGCTCTGGGGTTTCTTTCCGCTCTACCTGAAGCTGCTGCGGCCCGCCGGCCCGCTGGAGATCCTGGCCCACCGGATCGTCTGGTCGGTGGTCTTCGTGGCCCTGCTGCTGGTGGCGCTGCGCAACATCGGCTTCCTACGGGCGCTGCTGCGCCGCCCCTGGGCGGTGGCGGGGATCGTCGCCGCCGCCGCGCTGATCGCGGTCAACTGGGGCACCTACATCTACGGGGTCAACTCCGACCGGGTGGTGGAGACCGCGCTCGGCTACTTCATCAACCCGCTGGTCGTGGTGCTGCTCGGGGTGACGGTGCTGCGGGAGCGGCTACGCCCGGCGCAGTGGGTGGCGCTGGGGATCGGCGCGTCAGCGGTCGCGGTGCTCACCGTGGACTATGGCCGGCTGCCCTGGCTGGCGTTGACCCTGGCGTTCAGCTTCGCCGGCTACGGCCTGGTCAAGAAGCGGCTCGGGTTGCCTGCGGCGGAGGGGCTCTTCGTCGAGTCGGCGGTGCTGGCGTTGCCGGCGCTGGGCTACCTGGCCTGGCTGACGGCGAAGGCCGACCTGACCTTCGGGCACGTCTCGGCCGGACACACCGCCCTGCTGGTGCTGGCCGGCGCGGCCACGGCGATCCCGCTGCTGCTGTTCGCCGGGGCGGCCAACCGACTGCCCCTGAGCAGCCTCGGCATGATCCAGTACCTGGCGCCGATCCTTCAGCTCGGCTGCGGTGTGCTGATCTTCCACGAGCCGATGCCGCCAGCGCGCCTGGCCGGCTTCGCGCTGGTCTGGCTGGCCCTGATCGTCTTCACCGCCGACGCCGTCCACACCTCCCGCCGCACCCGTGGCCGCACCCAACCCCCACCCGCGGTCGATCAAGGAGTGGTGGTGCCGGCCCAGCACTAGTTCGGGCGATTTGTCACCCAGCACAACTCCTTGATCGACGCGGACAGGCCGCCTGCGACTCCTGGCAGGTTAGCCGCGGACAGGCCGGGGCGCCCTGGTTACGGGACGGCGTAGGTGAGCAGGGGGGTGCCGTCGGCCTTCTGCAGCTCAACGCTGACCAGCTCGGCGTCGGTGAACCTGGTCGCGCCGGTGAAGCTGAGGTCGTCGCCGGGGGCCGCCAGCCAGGAGCCGATCTGCTCGCTGGCGCCGTTCGGGCCGCGCGCCACCAGCCGGAACGGGTACGCCTTGCCGTAGCTCGTCCGTGCGTCGTACCCGCAGCGCATGGTCACCTCGGTGCCCCACTTGGTCCCGGTGAGCCCGAGGTCGGCGTGTACCGGCCCGGCGGCGGCCACCGGTCGCATGGCGACCATCGACACCTGCGGGGCCGGGGTGCCCTGCGCGCCGGGCGGCCCGGACGGGCTGACCGGTCGGGGCAGCGCCATGGCGGTGCCCACCCCGACCAGCAGCGCCAACCCGGCGGCG
>NZ_JAKKFF010000271.1 GCF_022229015.1 Micromonospora foliorum | reverse complement strand
CCGGCGCGGCGGCCGGCGTCACCCCGGCGGGCACCGCGGCCGGCACGGCCAGGGCCGGCGCCTGGACGTTGGCCTGTTCGTGGACCTTGACGGTGGCGGCCTCCGGCGCGAGCAGGCCGTGGTCGTTGAGCACCTGCATCCCGCTGGTCAGGAAGCGCAACCCGACCAGCGCCGACAGGGTCAGGATCGCCACGTTGAGCAGCTTGAAGAACCCGTAGTCGTTGGCGGTGATCAGGAAGAAGAGGCTGATCGGCGCGAACGCCACCGCGAGCATCGAGGTGACCGTGATCGCCACCATCACCAGCGCCAACGACTGCCGCACCGAGAGCCGGGCGCCGAAGACCAGGTTGAACAGGTAGAGCGTGGGCAGGCAGATGGCCAGGGTGACCAGGAACAGCAGTGGCAGCTTCAGCGCCGAGGTCAGCGCCATCAGCGGGCTGTGGAAGAAGCCCAGCACCGCCCCGTAGCAGGCCAACGCGATGGCGGAGCTGGTCAGCATCCGCCCGGTCAGGACGTTGAGGTCACGCTCGGCCACGATCTGCTGCCAGATGCTTTCGCGATCCCGCAGGATGCGCTCGATGACGAGCGGGCTGGGACGGTCACCCGACACGGGTGCACCCCTCTCGGTGGTCAGTCATTCACAGTGGACCAGGTGGGCAGACGGTAGGGCACCGGGTGGCCGGCCCGCCACCCCGCTCCGGCACCTCGTCAGCGCCAACCCACGTCGATCCGGTCGCCACGCTCGTCGAAGAAGTGCAGCGCGTCCATCCGCACCGAGACGGCGAGCGGGTGACCGGCGCTGACCGCCGGGTACGGCGCCAGCCGCACCGCCAGCTCCGCCGGGCGTCGGTGGTGCCGACCCGGATCGGGGAGCACGCTGGTCTGGACGCCACTGGGCGGGGCCTCCTGCGCCTCCACCGGCTTGCCGGTGAGCCGCTGCATCACCGAACCGAACCGGCGCAGGCCGCGCTGGCCGACCGGCGGCGTTTCCTGCGGCGCGCCCATCTCGTCGACGACGATCGCGGTCGCGCCGATGTCGAGGAACGCCAACGACTCGTGCCCGTGATGCTCCAGGTAGCGGATCCGCCCGCGCAGCACGTCGCCCGGGCTGTCCGGTGCGACCGGGGTGAGCGCCTCGGCCCGCATGCCGACCACGATCCGCTCACCGTGGTAGTGCGCCACCGCCCGACTGCGGATGTCGTTCCAGGGCAGGTAGAGCGACTGGTCACCGAGGTTGAGCGTGACGTACCTGTCGAGGTGGACGTAGACCGACGCCTCCAGCAGGTTCATCCGTGGGCTGCCCAGGAACGCCGCCACGTAGAGCGTCGCCGGTCGGCCGTACACCTGGGTCGGGGTGCCCACGTCCTGGAGCACGCCGCGGCGCATGATGGCCACCCGGTCGGCCATGGTGAGCGCCTCGGCCTGGTCGTGCGTGACGTAGACGGTGGTGACGCCCAGCTCGCGGGTCAGGCCCGAGATCTCCGCGCGCAGCTCGGCCCGCAGACCGCTGTCCAGGTTGGACAGCGGTTCGTCCATCAGGAACAGGCCCGGTCGACGGACGATCGCGCGGCCCATGGCCACCCGCTGCCGCTGCCCGCCGGAGAGCTGACCCGGCTTGCGGGCCAGCACGTCACCGATGCCCAGCGCGCTCGCCACGTCACTGACCCGCTCGCCCCTCGGCTCGGGCTCGATCCCGGCCAGCCGCAGCGGAAACGCGATGTTGTCGCCAACGGTCATGTGCGGGTAGAGGGCGAAGTCCTGGAAGACCATGGCGATCTTGCGGTCCCGTGGGGGGAGGTCGTTCGCCAACTCCCCGTCGAGCATGACCGCGCCGGTGGACGGCTCCTCCAGCCCGGCGATCATTCGCAGCACCGTCGACTTGCCGCACCCGGACGGCCCGAGCAGCACCATGAACTCGCCGTCGTTCACATCGAGGTTGATGCTGTCGACGGCCAGCGTGCCATCCCGAAAAACCTTGGTCACATCCTTGAGCGTGACGGTGCTCACCGTCTTCCCCCCCAGCGCGTCGGCCGAACCCCACAAGACTGTGACCAGGATCATGGGTTTGTGACATCGGGTAAACGTCTCATGTTCGATCGATGACACTGCTATTACACGACAGAAGCCCGGATCAGCAGCGCGTTGACCGCTCGACCGGCTCCCCGAGGAAGACCTGGCGCACCACCCGCTCCGCCGCCCGCCCGTCGTCCAACGTGCAGAACCGGGCCCGGAAATGTTCACGGGCCTTGGCCGCCGCGTCCGAACGCACCGCGTCGGTACGGAACAGGTCGAGCAGATCGGCGAAAGTGGAGGCCACCGCGCCCGGCGGTTCCGCCGTGACGTCGAAGTAGACCCCCCGGGCCAGCCGGTACGCCTCCCAGTCCGGGGTGTAGAGCACGATCGGCCGGTCCAGCACCGCATAGTCGAACATGGCCGACGAGTAGTCGGTGACCAGCACGTCCGCCACCAGGTAGAGGTCCTCCACCCGCTGGTGGCCGCTGACGTCGCGGACCCGGTCCCAGTCCTTCGGCTGGCCCGGACGTCGGTCCCGGTCGTGGAAGTAGTGGCTGCGCATCAGCAACCGGCCCGAGTCACCCAGCGCCTGGACGAACCGGTCCGGGTCGAACGGTGGCCGGTAGCCGGGCAGGTGCTCGCGGTGCGTCGGGGCGTACAGGACGACCTGCTCGTCGGGGTCGAGGCCGAACTCCGCGCGGAGTCGGCGCACCTCGTCCGGACCGGCCGTGACCAGGCGGTCGTTGCGCGGGTACCCCACCTCCAGGGTGGTGTACGTGGCCGGGTACGCCCGATCCCACATCTGGGTGGAGAAGCTGTTGGCGCTGACGCTGTAGTCCCAGCGGTCCACCCGACGCAGCAGGCCGGCGAAGTCCATCCGGCCCGCGCCGATCGGGTAGCGCTGCTGATCCAGCCCCATCACCTTGACCGGGGTGCCGTGGTGGGTCTGCAGGTGCACCTGTTCCGGTCGCTTGCGGACGAAGTCCGGGAAGTTGACGTTGTTGACCAGCCACCGGGCGCGGGCGAGCACCCGGTAGTACGCCGGAGTGCCGGCCACCACGTACTCCACCCCGGCCGGCACCGTGTCCACCCGGTCCCGGCGCACCACCCACACCCCGCGCACCCCCGGCGCCAACCGGCGGGCGACCTCGTAGATGGCCGCCGGGTTGCAGGAGTAACCCCGGTACCAGTACGCGGCGTACACCGCGAGCGTCGGGTCGACCGGCCGCCGCGACTCGGCCCGGTAGTACTCGCGCAGCAGCCCGTCGCGGGTCAGCCGGGCTCCGCGCCGGGCGACCGGGCCGACCCTGCGCCGAGCGGTGCGGGCCTGCCGGCGGGCGGCGTCACGGGCCCGGCTGGCGGCCCGCAACGCGCTGAAGGTGCGCCACCGACCGGAGGCGACGAGCTTGTGCTTGATCCCCTCGACCCCGTCCGGCACCGGATAGCCGCCGGGCGGCAGCCAACGCTCGTAGTCGGCGGTGATCTGCGCGAAGAACGCCTCCCGCAGCTCCGGCGCGATCCGCTGACCGTTGCCGAGCACGGTCAGGTAGTGCCAGATCATCCGCTCGAAGACCGCCGGTCGTAGGGCCTCCGTCGTCGGCCCCCACGAATCCATCAGGTGGAAGACCCGGTGCCACTGCGGGAAGACCTCGAAGTGCCGGTCACCCCGGGTCCGGGTGATCGCGCCGGCGCGGCGTTGGCGGTAGTTGACGCAGACCCGGTCCAGTACGCCGATCCGCCGCGCGGCCATCAGCACCGGGTAGCTGAACGAGACGTCCTCGTACCAGCCGGGCGCGAAGCGCAGGCCCAGGTCGACGAGGAACTCCCTACGGACCAGCCGGTTCCACGCGGTGTGCAGCAGGTGCATCGCCTGCGGCCGGTCCCGCAACCGGAACGTGCCCGGACCCGGGGACTCCGGGAACACCTCGGCCATCGCGCTGCGGGTGGCGGTGTCGTTCCAGTGGGTGCGGACGTGGTCGACGAGCAGGACGTCCGGGCGGGTGACCCGCAACCGGTCGGCGACCTCGGTCAGGCACTCCGGAGCCAACCAGTCGTCGCCGTCGAGGAACCACACGTACTCGCCGACGGCCCGGTCCAGCCCGATGTTCCGGGCCGGACCGAGGCCGACGTTCTTCGGCAGCCGGACCGAGTGGACCCGCTGGTCACGGGCCGCGTACTCGTCGATGATGTCGCCGCTGGCATCCGGCGAGCAGTCGTCGACGGCGATCACCTCGATGTCGGTCTCCGGCTGACCGAGGATGGAGTCCAGGCATTCGCGCAGGTATCCCTGCACCCGGAAGGCCGGCACCACGAAGCTGATCAGGGTCATCCGGCCGTCCTCCGTCAGCGCGGCGCGGCACCTCCAGCGCCCGCCGGCGCGACCGACGCCCGCGCGCTACGGGCCGGTCGCACAAACCAGGCCAGGACGACGCTCACCACGAAAACCACGAGAAGGTACGCACCGAGTGTAGCCAGACCGATACCCGCAATACCGGCGATCGCCGCGAGGGCCAACAGCACCGAGCGCCCCTCCCAGCCCAGCGTCGCCGCGTGCAGGGGCGGTGCCGCCTGTCGCTTCTCCAATCGGGCGGTCAGGTCGTAGTGATGCACGGTGAGCACGAAGACGTACCCGAAGATCAACCAGCCGGGCACCTCGCCGACCACCCCGACCGCGATGGCGAACAGGTACTCGGCGGCCCGCAACGCCGCGGGCACCAGCCAGTCCAGCGGACCGTTGTGCGCCGCCCCGGCGCCCAGGCCGCCGACCAGCAGCACCAGCAGCGCCACCGGCACCGCCCAACGCAGCCCCTCGGGCGCGTCACTCAGCAGCGCCCCGACCAGCAGCACCGCCGGGCCGAGCGCGGCGATCACCGCCAGGGTCAGCGGCCCCATCGGGCGCACCACCGGCAACCAGCGGGCCAACGGCCCGTCGTCGCGGTGCAGGGTGGCATCGACCGTGTCCAGCACCGGCACCCACATCCAGCGGGCCCGCAGCGTCCGCAGCGCACCGGTGTACGCGAACGCCAACACACCCCAGACCAGCACGGCGATCAGGCTGACCAGCGGGTTGAACAGCGCCACGGTCAGCGCGATCAGCGCCCACCGCTCACCGATCGGGAAGACCACGGTCCGCTTCAGCCAGTACGACACCGACCCGGTGTCCGCCTGCACCCGGGTCGACGCCGCGTTGAGCCGGTCACCGATCCCGCCGCCGGCGTTCGTCGCCGTACGCGGTCGACGGGCCGCCTCGTCGTGCAGCACCCCGTACCAGGTGTCGGTCATGTGCCGGACGGTCTGCAACGTCATCGCGGCGATCGCGAGCGCCCACCCGTTGCCCAGCCCGGCGTGGCTCACCCCGAAGCCCAGCCCGGCGTAGACCAGATACTCCTTGGCCCGGTCCGCCATCGTGTCCAGCCAGCCACCCCAGGCGCTGAAGTGCCGGGTGTAGCGGGCCAGCTGGCCGTCCACGCAGTCCAGCACGAAGCCGAGGTAGAGCAGCACCGCGCCACCGACCAGCGCGGGTCGCCCACCGACCCCGAACAGCACCGCCGCGCCCAGCGCGAAGAGCACCGAGATCACCGTCACCCCGGTCGGGGTGAGCCGGAGCCGGGCCGAGAGCCGGACCACGTACGGCGACCAGGTGCTGACGAAGTAGGTGGAGAAGAAGTCGTCCCGCTCCTTCACCGACAGCCGCAGCTCGGCCCGGTCCTCGTCGACCGCGGTGACCGCCGCCTCGGCAGCGGTCAGCCCGGCCTGGTCCTCGACCCGGTGGGCGACGAGCAGGCGTACCCGCTGGGCGAAGATCAGGGTGCCGAGCGCCGCGAGGCCCGCGAAGAGCCGGTCCACGGCGGACCCGGGGCCACCGGCCGCGACCGACCCCCCGGACCCGGCCCCGGTCGCCGGCAG
>NZ_JAKKFF010000270.1 GCF_022229015.1 Micromonospora foliorum | reverse complement strand
GCCGCCGTCATTGCGCGGTTCGCTCCGGCACAACGCGGTGCGGCGCGGCACAACGCGGTGCGGCGCGGCACAACGCGGTGCGGCTCGGCACAACGCGGTGCGGCGCGGCACAACGCGGTGCGGCGCGGCACAACGCGGTGCGGTCCGGCACAACGCGGTGCGGTCCGGCACAACGCGGTGCGGCGCGGCACAACGCGGTGCGGTCCGGCACAACGCGGTGCGGCGCGGCACAAGATCGTGCTCGATCCAGGAAAGAGGCCCCTCCTGATGCCACGAGGCCACTACAACGAGGATCGAGCGCGGTCATGGGGGGCAGGACCGCCCAGTGAGGGCGGGCGAGGACATCGCTCAGCCTGTGGGCGGGCCGGTCAGGGCGTGGCGGTGTCGGTTTGGGGCACGTTGCGCTGGGCCGGGATGGTCGGTGTGGTCGGCCAGGGAATCTCGGGCGCGCGGTGGAAGGTGATCCCGGCTGTCGTCCAGCGCGGGCCCTGGCCGGCCAGGCGGTCGCGGAAGCTGGCCCAGTCGTGGCTCGACCGGGGCGACCAGCCCAGTTCGGCGATGGCCGGGAGGCGGGGCAGGAGCAGGAGTTCGATGTCGGCCAGCGAGGTGACCGATTCGGTCCAGAGCGGGGCCTCCACGCCGAGCACGGCCTCGGCGGGTACGCCGGTGACGTGCGTACCCGGATCCCAGTCGTAGGCCTTTCGTACGTCGATGAGGCCGGCCCAGTCGTGCCCGATCGGGGTGTCCGGGGCGTACTTCATGTCCAGGTAGGCGTGGTTGCCGGGGGAGACGATCAGCCGGGCACCGCGGCGTACGGCGTCGACGGTGGTGGGGTCCTCGCCGTTCGTGCCCCACCACTGGAGGACCCGCCCGTCGAGGTGGGCGGCCGGTGCGAGCTGGTGCCAGCCGACGACGGTCTTGCCGAGGTCGGCCACGATGCGCTGGACCCGCTCGACGAAACCGGTGTAGACCTCGCCCTTCACCTTGAACGCCTCGTCACCGCCGATGTGCAGCCAGGGGCCGGGGGTGAGCGCGGCGACCTCGCCCAACACGTCGGCGACGAAGTCGTACGTCCGCTCGTCGGCCGGGTCGACGTAGCTGAAGCCGACCTCGGTGCCGGTGTACGGCGGTGGTGCGATCTTGTCCGGGGCCAGTTCCGGGTACGCGACCAGCGCCGAGTTGGTGTGCCCCGGGAGGTCGATCTCCGGTACGACGGTGATGTGGCGGTCGGCCGCGTAGGAGACGATCCGCGCGTAGTCGGCCTTCGTGTAGTGCCCGCCCGGGCCGCCGCCGACCTCTGTCGTCCCGCCGACGGCGGTCAGCTTCGGCCAGGAGTCGACGGCGATCCGCCAACCCTGGTCGTCGGTGAGGTGCAGGTGCAGGTGGTTGAGCTTGTAGCGGGCCAGGTGGTCGACCACCCGCAGCACGTCCTCGACGGCGAAGAAGTGCCGCGCCACGTCGAGCATCGCGCCCCGGTAGGGGAAGCGGGGTGCGTCGGTGATGGTCCCGCCGGGCAGCGCCCAGCGTTCGGTGACCGGGTCGGGGCTCTCGATCGCCGCCGGTAGTAGCTGGCGCAGCGTCTGCACGCCGTAGAAGAGGCCGGCGGCGGTGTTGGCGGGGATGGTTACGCCGCGGCGGGTGGTGTCGGGTGGGTAGCCCGGTTGGCCGGTGCGGTCGTCGGCGGCTGCGGTTGTCAGGGCGGATTCGGGTAGCGGGGGAGACAGTTAGCAGAGGTCGGGGGGGGGGGGGGCGGGGGCGGGGCGG
>NZ_JAKKFF010000027.1 GCF_022229015.1 Micromonospora foliorum | reverse complement strand
GCGTTACTATTGGCATGATCTGCTCGCACTTGTTGTTTTTTTAATGCTCTGGCGCCCACCGAAACCTCCACTCTCTCCCTACACGACGCTCTCCGGAGCGGTCCGCCGGGCCGGCCGGGCTGGGCACGGCCGGGGGAGGCGCGTCCGAGCCGGTCGCGGCCAGCGCGAGCGGAGTGGCGATCAGGATCGCCGCCAGGGTGCTCACCGCCCCCACCGTCACCGTGGCGCGGCGTCGGTTGCGCACCCGCCGTTCCGCTCGGCTCAACTGGTCATGCACGATCGGTGCCTCCTCGGCCAGGTCGGTGAGGGTGGAGCGGATGAGGTGCTCGAAGGGTTCGGTCATCGCCGTACCTCCAGCCTGTCGACGTCCGGCAGCAGGTCGCGCAGTCGCTGCACCGCTCGGTGGGTACGGCTGCGTACGGTGCCCACGGAGCAGCCCAGCAACTCGGCCACCCGGGCTTCGGGCAGGTCCTCGTAGTAGCGGAGGACCACCACCGCCCGCTGTGTCGGGGGCAGGTGACGGAGCGCGGCACGCATCGCCAGCCGTACGTCGGAGCCGCCGCTCGGTCGCCGCCGACCGGTTCGTCCGCCGGGTTGAGCGGTGTCTCCCGCCACCGGCGAATCCGCCGCCACCAGCTGATCTGCTCGCGGTACATCACCACCCGCAGATAGCCCTCGGGATCGGAGTGCCGAATGGTTCCCCACTTCGGGATGGTCCGCGCCAACGCCGACTGGAACAGGTCCTCGGCGGCGTTACGGTCCCCGGTCAGCAGGTACGCGACCCGCATCAGCGCCGGAGTCCGGCTGCCGACGAACTCGGCCAGCCGCGCGCGTTCGTCCTCGTCCACCCGCCACCCCCGTTTCGTTGTCACAGATACAGACGTCCCAGGTCATCGTCGCTATCCACGATCGGTGGGGTTTTTCGGCCCGAAAGTGTCGGTCGTGCCGGGTAGCGTCCGGCCACCAACTGAAGAAGGGGTGCGGCGAATGACGAGCGTGGCGGGTTGGGCGGCGGCGTCGACACCGGGTGCGTTCCCGCCGTTACCCCGCGCGGTGGCGCAGTCCTTCTACCGCCGGATGCGGGCCGTCGCGCCGGCCGCCGTGGGCGCCATCGAACGGGACCGGGCGGGCGACCCCGAGCAGGGTTTCCCCGACACCGCCTGCGGCCGGTTGGCCGGCTCACTGGACGACGCGGGTCTGCGGGCGCTCGGGATGTGGACGCACCACTGGTGCATGCGCTTCTACGACGACGACACGAGGGTCGGCCTGCGGTTGATCCGCGAGATCGCCGCGCGGCCGGGGCTGGGCTGGACGGCCGACGAGGTGCGGTGGATGCTGCGCGAGTCGGTCTCGGCCGGGCCGGCCGCCGCCGACCGGTTCACCCTGCCCCGCGCCGCCGCCGCGCAACTGCCCCCGGCCGACCGTCGGGCCCTGGGTCACTGGCCCGAGGTCGAGGTGCCCCGCCAACGGCGGCCCGACCAGTCGCATTGATCGTGGGGTGGACGGGCGCCCTGCGCCGAGCGGGCGGGAGGCCGGCTGCGGCAGGATGGACGCCGCACCGCCCCCGACGGAAGGACGCTCCGATGCCCGCCAGCGACCCGACCATCATCGCCACCAGCATGGGCTTCTTCCGGGGCGACCGCGGGCCCTACGACCTGCGTCCCAGCCCGGTCTTCGAGCTGGCCGCCGAGCTGGCCGAGGCCGGCCCGCAGCCGCGGGTCTGCTACCTCGGGCAGGCCGTCGGCGACCAGCCCACCTCGCTGACCGCCGTCTACGGCGCGTTCGCCGACACCCGGTTCCGGCTGTCGCACCTCGCCCTGTTCCCGATGCCGAACGTCGAGGACGTCCGCTCCCACCTGCTCGCCCAGGACGTGATCTGGGTCGGCGGCGGCAGCGTGGCCAACCTGGTCGCCGTGTGGCGGGTGCACGGGCTCGACGAGATCCTGCACGAGTGCTGGCAGGCCGGTGTGGTGCTGGCCGGCGTCTCCGCCGGTTCGATCTGCTGGCATGTCGGCGGTGCCACCGACAGCTTCGGCCCCCGGCTGCGCGGCTTCACCGAGGGCCTGGCCTGGCTGCCGTACGGCAACGGGGTGCACTACGACAGCGAGGGCCAGCGCCGCCCGCTCATGCACGAGCTGGTCGGCGACGGCACGCTCCCCACCAGCCACTGCACCGATGACGGCGTCGGCCTGGTCTACCGGGGCACCCGGCTGGTCGAGGCAATCGCGGACCGCGAGGGCGTCTCGGCGTACGAGGTCAGCCGGGGCGCGGACGGCAGCGTCCGGGAGGCGGTCATCGCCCCCCGCCTGCTCAGCTGAGCGTCACGCCTCGTCGGCAGACGTCCGACGGCGGAGCACCGCGTCGAAGACCTGGGCCAGCTCGGCGGCGTCCTCCCCGGCGTGGTGCGTGTGCGGCATGTCGTGCAGGCCCAGCTCGTGCTTGATCGTGCCCTGGCGGGTCCGGGCCCACTCGCTGCCGGTCAACCCCATCCAGTAGCTGCGGAGATCGATACCGGAGCCGGTCGCACCGAACGGGCTGTGCCCGACGAAGCGGACGAAGTACCAGTGCACGAACATGCCGTCCCAGACGGCCGGGGCGGCGAGGAAGACCGGACGGCCGACCCGGCGCAGCCCGTCGACCCAGGCCGCCGCGGCGGACATCGCCTCCTGCGCGGTGGGCGCCTCCCGCAGCAGACGGTCCCGGTCCAGGCCGGAGACGGCGAGCGCCGCCGGGACGAACTCGTCGGAGATGGGACGCAGTTCGGTGTAGAAGGTCAGGTCGGGGCGGCCGGCCACGGCCATGCCCAGCGAGATCATGCTGTGGGGCCCGGGGATCGGCCCGTCCGCCTCCACATCGACGGCGATGTACAGCTCAGGCAACGTCGAGGTCATCCCACCTCCAACAGCGGAACATCGAACCGGGAGACTAGCAACGCCTGCCGGGGCCCGGTGGGAGCGACGATCGACCACCGGCGCGGCGCCGAATCGAAGCCGCCTGGACCGGCCCGGCCGGGACCGGCGTAAGCTGGCCCGTCGTGAGTCTCACCATCGGCATCGTCGGCCTGCCCAACGTCGGCAAGAGCACGCTTTTCAACGCGTTGACCAAGAACGACGTGCTGGCGGCGAACTACCCGTTCGCCACCATCGAGCCCAACGTCGGCGTGGTCGGGCTGCCCGACGAGCGGCTGGGCAAGCTGGCCGAGATCTTCTCCTCGCAGAAGGTGCTGCCGGCGCCGGTGTCGTTCGTCGACATCGCCGGCCTGGTCCGCGGCGCGTCGAAGGGGCAGGGCCGGGGCAACGCCTTCCTGGCCAACATCCGGGACGCCTCGGCGATCTGCCAGGTCGTCCGGGCCTTCTCCGACCCGAACGTGGTGCACGTCGACGGCAAGATCTCCCCGGCCGACGACATCGAGACGATCAACACCGAGCTGATCCTCGCCGACCTGCAGACCCTGGACAAGGCGCTGCCCCGGTTGGAGAAGGAGGCCAAGCTCCGCAAGGACCGCTTGGCCGCGGTCGCCGCCGCCAAGGCCGCGATCGAGGTGCTCGACGGTGGCACCACCCTCTACTCCGGGGCCGCCGCCGCCAAGATCGAGCTGGAGCACCTGCGCGAGCTGCACCTGCTCACCACCAAGCCCTTCCTGTACGTCTTCAACGTCGACGAGGCCGAGCTGGCCAACGAGACGTTCCTCGACGAGCTGCGCGCCCTGGTCGCCCCCGCCGAGGCCATCTTCATGGACGCCAAGATCGAGTCTGAGCTGGTGGACCTGCCCGAGGAGGAGGCCCGCGAACTGCTGGAGTCGATCGGGCAGAACGAGCCCGGCCTCAACCAGCTCGTCCGGGTCGGCTTCCGCACCCTCGGCCTCCAGACGTACCTCACGGCCGGCCCCAAGGAAGCACGCGCCTGGACCGTCCCGGTCGGCGCCACCGCGCCGGAGGCCGCGGGCGTCATCCACAGCGACTTCCAGCGCGGCTTCATCAAGGCCGAGGTGGTCTCGTACCACGACCTTGTCGAGCACGGTTCGATGGCGGCGGCCAAGGCGGCGGGCAAGGTCCGCATCGAGGGCAAGGAGTACGTCATGCAGGACGGCGACGTGGTGGAGTTCCGCTTCAACGTCTGAGCCTCTCCTGTAGTCGCAGGTCAGGCGGTTGGGCTGTCGCTCTGGGGAACACCGGGGGCACACCCCCACGCGTCATCGACAACGGCATGTGGTCGCTGCCCGGTGGCGGTCAGGAGGTCGGCGAGTCGGTCGCGCGAGGCCGACCGACTCGAACGCTGGCCGGCAGGTAGGGTCCAGGCGCTTGTGCGCGGCCGAAGACCTGGAGGAGCGACGTGGGCGCGAAGACAGCCCTGCTGGCATTCGCCGATGGAGATTCCCGTCCCGCGTTGCATGGCACGACGCGCTCGGAGCGATCCGAGACCGAGGCGCTGGTACGTCAGGTCCATCCAGGCTATGTCGTGGAGCTCTTGGACGAGAGCACGTTGTTCGACGCCATCTACCCGCCAGATGACATCACGTACGCCACGAAGCTGGCCGGGGCTGAGCTGTACTGCGACCGGCGACTGGCGCTCGACCGTCCGTCCGAGCTGCCGGAGCACCTGCGCGAAGCGGGAGCGGGCAGGCGGATCATCATGCACGGGATGCACTCGGTCGTGGACTGGCTCAGTTTCGCGGTCTGGGAAGACGGCGTGCTCATCAGATCGCTGAGCCTGTCGCCCGACGGCGGCATCCGGGAGAACATCGGCAAGCCGTACGACTTCGAGCTGCCCTACTGGGCAGGCGAGCATCCTGTTGAACCTGTACCGGGCTGGCCCAACCAGGGACCGTACCCATTGCCGTTCCATCCCCTCGCGCTGGGCGAGCAAGCATTGCGCGCGCTGTTCGGCTTCGTCGTCGAGGGGCACCCCGAGTCGGACGACATCGACACCGAGGCTGTTCATCTGCACGGCTTCCGCGTGACCGACCCGTCCGGCGAGGAACAGGCCGGGCGTGAAGCCGCATACGCGAAGGCACGACGGGCCATGGGTTCGCCGCGGAGGTTCCGGATGGGACCGGACGGGACGATGCACGAAGTCAGCCTCGAAAGCTCCTAATTCGCCTGCCCTCGGTCGGCAGAGTGTCACGCAGGTCCTGATACCGATCTGTAACGCGGTCATGAGACCGGACACCGGGCTGCCAGCTGTCGGGCCCCAGTTGATCCGTTACGGATCAGCGTCAGATGATGCGGGACAGGTCCGGCTAGATGATCATGGCTGACCATGGAAAGCGGTCCGGACCGCTGGTCGAACGCCTCCATTCAGTGACGCTATGGAGCGCAACGTGAACGTTGACAAGAGCCCACCCGTGCGGGAGTACGTGGGCTTGATCTGGATCGACGACAAGCCCGCCACTCGTCTGCGCATTCCTGCCAGGTCCCTCGATGAGGCGAGTTCTCGCGTTATCGAGGAGTACGGAGAAGGGCATGTCATTTCCATCTGGAATGAGGAAGACGCAACGAGCGCGCGATAGCGCGGCGCGCCTCTGAATCGCCTGCCAGTGGGTCTCGGCGGTCAGCTGGGCCCACCCTCACCTGTGGTTGTCGACCGCAGGAGCGCCCACGGCAACGCCGTGCGCCATCCAGGCAGTTCGAAGGCCCAAGCCGTGAGCACGGAGTGGACGAGCCGTTTGTCCTCGGTGAACGCTTGGAAGTGGCTGTCCTCGTCACCCTCGCGGTACTCGACCTGGTATCCGTTCGCCTCGGTGCGGGCAACCTGCGCGAACGTCTGACCGGTGGCGTCGGCGAGACGTTCCACGACGAGGAACTGTTCCTCGCTGCGTTCCATGTCCGAGAGCAGCTCGAACAGCAGGTCCTCTGACGGGTCGTGCCAGATCTGGCCGGACTCCATCGTCGCGCGTAGCAGCGGAGCGGTCATTGTTCCTCCCGGACCAACGAGTCGGGTGCGTTCCGCTGTTCCAGCTGCCGGCGGGCGTCCCGCCACAGGCGCTCGAAATCCTCCGAAGGCAGGCTTTCCAGAGCGGGTTCCAACGCCGAGTCGGGTAGCGGAAACAGGGCCTCCGGCACAATTCCGTACCGCTGTTCGTACTCGGTCACCGCGCTCTGGGCCCCCGAATCGCGGGCGATGAGCACCTCCGCGAGCGACGCCGCCGCCATGAAGACCCGGTCCGAGCCGCGTAGCTCGACGTGGCGCAGCGCCCATCGATCGGCGCCCAGTTCGTCGTAGTTCCAGCGGTCCTCATCTGGCAAGTACCAACGGACGTAGGTGAGCATGTGGCTAGTGTTGCGCGTCGTCAGTTCCTGAGCTGACCGGGAAGCGGAGCGTGTGGTGGAGGCTTCGTTCTCGCTGCGGATCGCGAGATCAGTCCGGGTTCGGCCGTCGCCGGCTCGGCTTGCGTTTTCTTCCGGCCCTGGCGTTCGCGAACTGTCGTCGGCGTTGGTCCCGTTGCTGCCGCTGCCAGTCGTGTCGCCGGCGGTCGCGTCGTCGCTGGTAGCCGCGGCCGATGACGGCTACCGCCATCAACCCGGACAGAACCAGACCTGCCGCTCCGACCACCCCTTGCAGCCGGCCCCGATGCCCACTGAGCATGTCGAAGTCGGTCACGAAATCACCCGGGTCGTTGGGGTTGACCCAGATCTGTACCGCACTGCCGGACGGTAGGCAGACCTCCCAGCAGCCAACCTCGGCCTGATGCTGGGCTCCGGACAATTCGTAGCGCAGGTGCATCGTGTTGCTGTTGCGCCGCTTGTGCACGAGTTCATCGACGACTGCCTGGGCTGGCACTCCATGGACCCGCAGTTGACGTCCCCAGGCGTCGTTGTCCTGAAAGGTCTTGAACGGCAGCCACATCATGACCAGCCCGACCGCGAGGCCGAGGAGGTAGACGGGGTAGCGGGCGCGCCACAAGCTCCGCAAGATCGGCACGGTGGTCATGGTCGCAGTCGATGTCCACAAGCGGCGGTACGTTGACCGCATGACGGAACAGTCGCTCCGATCGTCGTTCGGTGCGGCGGCGACCGCGTACGCCGAGCACCGCCCGGACTACGCGCAGGCCGCGGTGCGGTGGGCGCTGGAGCCCGCGCCCGGCCTGCGGGTGCTCGACCTGGGCGCCGGCACCGGCAAGCTGTCCGCGACGCTTGTCGCGGTGGGCGCGGACGTGGTGTCGGTCGAACCCGACCCGGCGATGCTCACCGAGCTACGCCGTGCGCTGCCGGCCGTCCGGGCCCTGCCGGGTAGCGCGGAGGCGATCCCGTTGGCCGGACGCCTCCGTCGACGCCGTGCTGGCCGGCAACGCCCTGCACTGGTTCGACATGGCCGTTGCCGGGGCGGAGATCGCCCGGGTCCTCGCCCCCGGCGGCATCCTGGCCGGTCTGTGGAACATCATGGACGACCGGATCGACTGGGTTGCCGGGCTCGAACGGGTCAGCGGAAGTGCGGCCATCGGCCCGCGTGACACGTTGAGCAGTTGGCGCGCGGCGACTGCGGGCATGCTCGTTCCGAGCACCGGCCTGGTCGCCCGGTTCGGGTCGCCGGAGCAGGTCGAGCTTCCGCACGGCCAACGGCGTACCGCTGACTCTCTCGTCGCGACGCTCGCGACGCGGGCCGGGATGCTGGTCATGCCGGAAGAGGAGCGAGAGGCCACCCTCGGCCGGATCCGTGCCTTCCTCGCGAGCCGGCCCGAGACCGCGCACGGCGAGTTCATCCTGCCGATGCTGACCGGCGTGCTGCGCGCCCAGCGACGCTGACGGTCGGCGACGGCGAGACGACATCGGGGCGAGGTGTTGAAAGCTGTGCTGGCAGGCGCCGACGTGGCGCTGGTGGGCCTGTTCTCGGCGAAGGACAAGGAGTTCGATAGCAAGCTCAATCTGCTGGCCAGCTTGGTGGAAGCCCACGGCGGCCAGGTCGTGGGCCGGCACGTGCAGCGGCGGGGTGTCTCTTCTGGCGGCGCGGACAAGATGGGCGACCCGTTCTCGCGGCGGACGTTGCTCAGCCCCGGTAGGGCCCGCGAAGTCGCCGACGCCTGCCGGCAGGGAGGGGTTGGCGTCGTGGTCTTCGCGAACCCCTTGACCGACCACCAGCGGGCCGTCCTCACGGACACGTTCGGCTGCCTCGTCCTGAGTGGCGAGGACCTCCGATAGGTCAGGGACGGACTGCCTTCTCGCCATGGACGACCGCGTATTCTGCGGCGAGCCAGGGCCCAAGGTCGTCGATGAGTTCGCGGAGCACCCCCGGATCTGGCGAGGGCGCGCGACCGGTGATGGCGGCCCTACGCATCTGCCCGACGCGTTCTGGATAGTGGAGCCCAAATGCCTCGGCCGACTCGGTGAGGTCGCTTGTCCAGCCTCCCCAGCGAGGCATGATCAGCGTGAAGCCGGTTCTGACGATGCGCCGAGCGACGAGCCGGCTCAGGGCCTTCCGTTGCTGGTCGGTGTTCGCTTCGGCTGCCTGGCGGCGCCACCCCGGAAGCGCACGTGGCAGGTCACCGTTCGTCTCGCGGGCGAGCAGGGGAGTGGGCCGGTAACGGGGAAGTTGGTCGGCGAGGTCGTCGCCCAGCAGGGGAGTGCACAGGCAGGCGACGAAGAAGCCGAGGTCGTGCCGCTCAAGCTCGCTGAGCAGCGTACGTGCACTGAACAGCAGAACGCCCACGCCGTCGATCTGCGTGAAGGACTCGTCGAGAGCCTGCTCGATCCTGGTGGCAGCCGCCCGGTCGGCCTCGGTTGGTTCGGTGTGCATCGCGAGGAGCAGGTCGAGATCGGAGAGCCCGAGGACGGCGGTGCCACGCGGGATGCTGCCGTAGATGTAGGCGCTGTGCAGCCGACCACCGTCGAACGACTCCGCTATCCGAGCGCGTGCCGCGTCGACAACTCCGGTGAACGCGGCCGGGACCCGACTCAGTGCACCCTCGCGCGCGATCCAGCCCTCGGCGTCCAGTCCTCTTCCGGCCATGGCGACACTCTGCCGGAGCTGCCGACGACGCTCAGCTCCGCCCGGGCGACCTCGGCGTCCTACTGCTCGGCCCAGGCGCCCAACTCGTTGCCGCTGGGGTCGGTGAAGTGGAACCGTCGGCCACCGGGGAACTCGTACGGCCCGTTCACCACCTGGCCTCCGGCCTCCTGCACGGCCTGCACGGAACGGTCCAGGTCGCTGGAGTAGAGCAGCACGAGTGGGCCGCCCGGCCGAACCTCCTCGTCCAGACGGAGACCGCCGACCTCGGGAGCGGAGTCGCCGTGCGGGCTGCGGATGCCGGCGTACTCCGGCCCGTAGTCGTTGAACTGCCAACCGAACGCGTCGGCGTAGAAGCGCTTGGCCGCGGCGAGGTCGGTCACGGTGAGCTCGACGTAGTCGATGGCGTGGTGGCGGTGGGGCGCTGACTCAGACATGCGCCGATCGTGCACCCCGGGTACGACGCAATCGCGACATGCAACGAAAGGTTGCGCGAGCAGAGTGGGTTGTCGTAGGTTGAGTGCAACCAAAGGTTGCGAAAGGTTGTGAGCATGGAACAGGGAACGATCGAACGCGACATTCACGTCAACGCGTCCCCGGAGGTCGTCTTCGAGGTGGTCAGCCAGCCCGAGCACATGCGGGAGTGGTGGCCCGACGACGCGCGGTTCGAGTCGGTCGCCGGCGCGCCCGGCGAACTGGTGTGGCGCGACTCCGACACCGGCGAGACGAAGACCGTCGCGCTCGCCGTCGTCGAGGTCGACCCGCCGAAGCGGTTCTCCTTCCGCTGGTGCTTCACCGAGCCGGACCGGAACGGGCAGTCGCTGTTCGTCACCTTCGACCTGGTGCCCAGCGGCGCGGGGACGCTGGTCCGGATGACCGAGACCGGGTTCCGCGAGCTGGGTTGGGAGGTCGCCGTCCTGGAAGAGCAGTACCGCGACCACGAGAACGGCTGGGACCACTACATGCCCCGGCTGGGCGCGTACGTTGCCCGGCTGGTCGCGACTCCATGAGCGCCGTGGTCGACGACGAGTTGTGGTCGGCGATCGGCGATCCGATTCGGCGTACGATGATCGATCTTCTTCTCTCTGACGGGCCGGGTACGGCCACCTCGTTGAGCAGGCGGCTACCCGTCACCCGTCAGGCCGTCTCGAAGCACCTGGCGGTTCTCGACCGGGTTGGGCTGATCCACGCCGAGCCGGCCGGCCGCGAGCGTCACTACCAGGTGGACGAGGCGCAACTCGCCCGCGCGGTCGCCCAGTTGTCGGCGGTCGGCTCCACCTGGGACGCCCGACTCCGCCGGATCAAGCGCATCGCCGAAACGATCGAACGCCACCACACCAGCAACCAGGGAGGCTGAAAATGGTCGACATTCTGCACCAGGTCGGCGTCGTCGCTCCGCTCGCCGACGTCTACCGAGCGGTGGCAACCCCCGAGGGTGTCGGCGGCTGGTGGTCGGTCGACACGACCGGGAAGAGCGAGGTCGGCGGGCAGTTGGCCGTCCACTTCGGTGACCAGGGCGGGTTTGACCTGGAGATCCTTGAGCTGGACCCGGCTGGCCGGGTGCGCTGGCGGGTCGTCGGTGGCCCCGAGGAGTGGATTGGCACCGAGATCAGCTGGCGGCTCGGCCAGCGAGGTCGGTACACCATCGTCGACTTCACGCACGCCGGTTGGCGCGAGCCGACCGAACTCATGCACGAGTGCAGCACCAAGTGGGCGATCTTCCTGATGAGTCTCAAGGAGCTGGTGGAGACGGGGAGCGGTCGGCCGGCGCCGAACGACGTCCAGATCGGCGACGGGCACTGACTCTTGGCATCCGCCGAGAGACGGAGATCGACTCGGGTTCCTTGAAATCGGGGAGTCAAAGGCATTCGGACACCCCCGGTTCAAGGAACCCGAGCCGACCAAACTGCTACTCCGCCCGGTAGACGGAGATGTGCGACGGGCTGTCGGCCTGGAACGGTCGTCGGTGCCAGTCGGCGTACCGCTCGGTCAGCCGAAGCCCTGCCCGCTGCGCCATCTCGTCGATCTGGTGCGGCCAGGCGTACCGCATGGCGAACGGCTTCAGGTGCACACCGTCGCCGTCGAACGTGATGGTCTGCCGGATGAACCGTTGCGCCGGTCGGTCGTACCGGTGCAGTCGGATCGTCGCGGAGTCCTCGGTGACGTCACGCACCTGCACCTGCTCGTCCGAGTCGAAGCTGCGCGGGTCGGGCACGAACGTCTCGATGACGAACGCGCCGCCGGGCGACAGCACCCGGGCGACGTTGCGGAAGCAGTCCGCCTGTCGCTCGGCGTCGACCAGGTTGAACAGGGTGTTGAAGACCAGGTACGCCAGTCGGAACTCACCCTGCACGGGTACGTCCGCCATGTCGGCGACGACCACCGGGATCCGTTCGCCGCCGGGTTTCGCCCGTAGCTGCGCGAGCATTTCCTCGGACGCCTCGACGCCGTGCACGGCGAGGCCGCGCTCGGCCAGCGGAAGTGCGACCCGGCCGGTGCCGATCGCCAGTTCGAGAACCGGGCCGCCGTCGGCCAGGTCGGCCAGGAAGTCCACGGCGGGGGCCGGGTCGGGGTTGGTGCCGCCGTCGTCGTATCCGGCGGCCCACAGCCGGCCGAAGAGGCCGGGGTCGTCGAAGACCGACATCAGCGGCCTCCGGGGTTGGGGTCAGTGGCGCTCAGCGCCAGGGGAACAGTCCTGCTCACGAAGTCTCGATTCCTCAGGTCGGATGACGGTGGGTTCGGGGGACCTCGTCGTGTTGGGCATGGTGGCTGCTCCCTTCGCGCGGCTGTCGACCGAGGACACCAGAGACGCGGCGGGCCCGGCAAGGCAATTACGCCAGCCGGGCCCACGACGGGACGTGCCGTCAGGAGATGTGGTGCAGGATCACGTTGTGCACGTGGTGGCTCTTCTGCGCGCCACGGAACTCCACCTCGTAGGTGTGCGTGCCGACGTGGATGGCGATGGCGCCGGTGGAGAAGAACGAACCACCCCACGACTTGTTGCTGACCACGCTCACGCTGGTGATCTTCGAGTACGGGATGCTGGTGATCGCGAACCGCTTCCCGACGAAGGAGCGGTCCTGGATGATCACGCGTCGGTCGGTCAGCCCGATGAACCCGGTGCCGGTACCGACGGCGTCGTAGACGGCGATGATCTGCTCGCCTTCGAGGAGGCCGCTCTCAATCTGCTGGACCTGCTCTTTGCGGTCGTACGCGATGTTCGCCATGTGAACCAGGCTAGAAAACCGGTGCCAACGCGCCCACCCGGGCGACGACCACGAACTCACCGTCGCCGTGGCCGACGGGCTCTCCGTGCCAGCCCCCGTAGAGGCGATCAATAAGGAAGCCCGCCCTGCTCAGGGAGTCACGCAGCTCGGCCTCGGTGCGGAAGCGCAGGCTCGCCGAGCTGACGATCTTCTCCCCGTCGTCGAAGTGGTAGTGGTGGGTGAAGTCGACCACTCCGTCGCGTACCCCGGTGACTTTGGTCCACGCGCGGACCTCGCTGCCGTCCGGCAGCGTGACCAGCCGGTGCGAATCCACCGGGTTCCACCGCTCCCAGCGACGGTCCGCCGGGTCGCGGGCGTCGAACACCAGCCGGCCGCCGGGCACGAGCGCCCGAGCCAGGTCGGCGAGGGTACGCGCCCACTCGGCGTCGTCGACGAAGAACTGCGCGACGTGGCTGGTCAGCACAGCCACGTCGAAGGCGCGCTCCGGCAGCAGCGCCGAGGTGCCCTCGATCCAGGTCACCCGCTCGCCGCCCGGCTTGGCACCGGCGGCGGCCAGGGACGCACCGGCCGGGTCCACACCGGTGACGGTGTGGCCGGCGGCGGCGAGGGCAACGGTCAGCCGGCCGGTGCCGCAGCCGAGGTCGAGCACCCGGGCGGCCGGGATCTCGTCGACCACCGCCTGGAAGAAGTCGTCGTCCGGCCCCCACCGGCACTCGGCGTCGTACACCTGAACCAGCCGGCGGTGGCGAAACTCGGCGTGCCTCATCGGGGGTTCGCGTCGGTCGCGGCGCGGACGAACTCGCGTACCCGGGTGGTGGTGTTGCTGGGCAGCCAGACCGGCCCTCGTTCGATCGGTGGCGCGTCGTGGATGGGCACGTACGCCACGTCGGGGCGCGGGTAGTAGCGCCGCGTGTGCTCGCCCACCGGCAGGACACCCCGGCCCAGCGCGACCAGGGACAGCATCTCGGAGAAGGTGTTCCCGGCGGGTCCCTTCGGCACCGGGCGGCCGGCCGGGGTGCGCTCCGGGGTGCGGTCTCGTTTGAACTCCACCGAGGTCACGGTCGGGTACTGCACCACCGGGTGGTCGGCGAGCACCTCCAACGACACCGACCGCTCCCCGGTTAGCGGGTGACCCGCCGCCACCGCCAGCACCCGATCCTCGGAGAGCAGTGCCGGGCCGGTGGCCATGCCGTCGAACGGGTACGAGGCGATCAACACGTCCGTCGAGCCGTCGAGCAGCCCGGATCGGGTGGTGGCCAACTGTGCCTCGTGCACCTCCACCCGGCAGTCGGGGTGTCGTTCACCGAACAGGGCCACCGCCCGGAGCAGCACCGGCGCGGTCCACTCGCCGAGGAACGCCACCCGTAGCGTCCCGGTCACGCCGCGGGCGGCGTCGGTCGCGCGTCGGACCGCCTCGTCCATCCCGGCGACCAGCGGGGCCAGCTCGTCGGCGAGCTGCCGGCCGATCGGAGTGAGCCGGACGACCCGACTGGTACGGGCGAACAGAGGTGCGCCGATCCGGCGCTCCAGCTTCTTCACGATGTGGCTGACCCGACCGGTGCTGACTGTCAACCGCTCGGCGGTCCGGCCGAAGTGCAGTTCCTCCGCGAGGGTCAGGAACGTCTCGACCTCGTACCGCTCCAGCACACCGTTCCCATCGTTGACCTGCGGGCAACGATCGTAGCGGTATCAGGTCTTGGTCGGCGCCCCTCGTCCGGGGATCGTGAAGGCGGCAGGGAACACCGAGCGAAAGGGCTCTGACATGAGCATCGACGACTACCTGACCGACCCGTCCGGGCGGCTGATTCCCGGTGCGCGGGCGATGGCGGCGGTGAAGTTGCGCGACCTCGCTGACGTCGACCCGGCGCTGTTCAGCGGCTGGCTGCGCGCTGCGGCCAACCTGGAGGAGGCGTGAGCGCCGTGCGGGTAACCGGTTTCGACCACCTGGTGCTGACCGTCGCCGACGTGGAGCGGTCCTTGGACTTCTACTGCGGCCGGCTCGGGCTGGCGCCGGTACGGGTCGACGAGTGGCGGGCCGGCACCGTCCCGTTCCCGTCGGCGCGGATCAGCCCCGACAGCATCATCGACCTGGTGCGAGGTGAGCCGCAGGGCGCGAACGTGGACCACTTCTGCCTGGTGGTGGCACCACTGGACTGGGCGCAGGTGATCGAATCGGGGGTCTTCACGGTGCTGACCGGGCCGGTCAGCCGCTTCGGTGCCCGCGGCTCGGCGACCTCGATCTACGTGCGGGACCCGGATGGCAACTCGGTGGAGCTGCGCTGGTACCCGCAGGACGCGTAGCCGGCCGGTGAGCCCGAGTTGCCTGGCGACATGCGGAAGCCCCGCGTCTCCCCATCCACAGTGGGCAGGCGCGGGGCTCCGGTCGTACGTCAGTGGTCGCTGCGCGGGTCGTGGTCCGTGCTGCGGCTGCCGGCCTTGGCCAGACCCCGGCTCACCAGGTAGCCGACGGTGAGCAGGGTGATGAACCACCACGCCTTGTCAGCGGCGAAGTAGTCGCCGCCGTCGTTAGCGGCACCGTCGCCCACAGCGTTCGAGGCGATCAGCACACCGATGACGGCGAGCACGTAGACCGCCAGCTCGCTGGTCTTCCAGGACGGCTTGGTCTCGTCGCCGCGGCGGTTGACGCGGCGGACGTCGTGCTGACCGCCGTGCTCGACGTGGTCGCTGGCGCGGTTTTGCGTGGGGGTGGTCATGTCAGCTCCTAAGGCACGGTATGTGAGGTCCGATCAGTTCCGGGGGCTTTGTCAACCCTCGTGTCGAACTGGTACCCGTGCGCCTTTCAGGAAAACCTCAGACTCCACCAGAATTGAACGAACACTCAGGACTCGGTGACCGCCCGGTACGCGTCCTCGATACGGGCGGCCAACAGCACCTCGCCCTCGGTCAGGGGCTCGCCGCTGCCGTGCCCGACCCGGATCTGGGTGCTGTCGGCCCGTCGGCTGATCTCGGGTCGCAGATGCAGCGCATCCGCGACGACCTTGACCCGTTCAGTTAGAGCGGCGTGTTGGGTATCGTCGATCACGAGCGTCCGTCGGATCTGCTCGCCCTCGCGTGTCCAACCAGATAGCAAGGTCAACGCGTCGGAAAGGTAGTCGTGCTTGGCCCTGCTGTTGAACAGCGCGCGCATCACCGCACCCCCCAAGCGCCGTTGCCGGCTTGTGGCCAAATCGTCGCCATCCCGTGTCTTGTCGGTGCCCCTAGTCTCTCGCTGCCCGGAGGGGGTGTCCACGCCCACACTTCCGTGTCTTATTGGCCTAGCGGACGGCTACGGTACCCAAACCGCCGATTGATCTGGCACCCTGGACGCCCGTGCGGACCGAACGGGCGAATGGTGGCGGGCAGGCCGAACGACGGGACCTGAAGGTGATCGTCGGTGCGGCGATCATCCGGGATGGGCGGGTGCTCGCCTGTGCGCGTTCCGCCCCACCCGAGGTAGCGGGCATGTGGGAGTTTCCGGGCGGAAAGGTCGAGCCGGGGGAGGCCGAGACCGACGCGCTGATCCGGGAGTGCGCCGAGGAGTTGGCCGTACGCGTCGAGATCGGCGACCGGGTCGGCCGCAACGTACGGATGGCGCACGGCCGTTCGGTGCTCAAGGTGTACGCGGCCCGGCTGCTCGGCGGTGACCAGCCACAGGCGCTGGAGCACGAGGCGCTCCGCTGGCTCACCGCGGACGAGCTGGACTCGGTCACCTGGCTCCCCGCCGACGCCCCCATCGTGGCCGCCCTCCGCCCCCTCCTCCTCCGTTCAACCCCTTAACCCACCCCCAGTCCGGCCCAGCTCCGGGTGATCAAGAGGTTTCGGTCACGATCACGCCCTTTGATGACCGAAACCTCTTGATCACCCGGGTGGGGCGGGGCCGGGCGGGGTCAGGGGGGCCAGGGGGTGGGGGCAGGGGTGGGAAGTGGGACGGGGGCCGTGGCGGTTAGCCACGGCCCCCGTTGTTGTTCGGGTGGTTAGTGCTTGTTGTCCTGCTCCGGGTGGGCGAAGTTGAGGTGCTCCGGAGGCAGCGGGAAGGTCACGTCGTCGCCGAACGGCGACGGCGCGGCGGCCCGGTCGAAGGTGAGCTCGGTCAGCGGCAGCTTGCCCCGGTCGTCGACCGCCGGAGCGGTCGGGTGGGGCACCTCCCGGTGCCAGTTGACGCCGCTCTGCGCCTGCGCCTCAGCCCGCGAATCGTGGGAGCCACCCGCGTGCGAGTGCACCCCACCCCGGGCGGAGCCCGGCGTCGCCGAGCCCTGACGGGCGGTGGTCACGCTGGTCTGGGGCGTCTCGCCCCGACGGAAGATCTTGCTACCAAGCCACACAAGGGGATCGTACCTGCGGTCGACGACCCGTTCCTTCATGGGGATGATCCCGTTGTCAGTGATCTTGATGTGCTCGGGGCAGACCTCGGTGCAGCACTTGGTGATGTTGCAGAAGCCGAGGCCCTGCTCGGCCTGCGCGTACTCCTTGCGGTCGGTCCGGGCGTCCAACGGGTGCATGTCCAGCTCGGCCGCCCGGATGAAGTACCGCGGGCCGGAGAACGCCTGCTTGTTCTCCTCGTGATCGCGGATCACGTGGCAGACCGTCTGGCACAGGAAGCACTCGATGCACTTGCGGAACTCCTGCGAGCGCTCGACGTCGACCTGCTGCATCCGGTAGTCACCCGGGGCCACGTCCGCCGGTGGGGCGAACGCCGGGGTCTCCCGTGCCTTCTCGTAGTTGAACGAGACGTCGGTGACCAGATCCCGGATGACCGGGAAGGTGCGCAGCGGGGTGACCGTGACGGTCTCGTCGTCGCCGAAGGTCGACATCCGCGTCATGCAACCCAGCCGCGGCTTGCCGTTGATCTCCATGGAGCAGGAGCCGCACTTGCCGGCCTTGCAGTTCCACCGGCAGGCCAGGTCGGGCGCGTCGGTGGCCTGCAGGCGGTGGATGACGTCGAGGACGACCTCGCCCTCGTTCACCTCCACCATGTAGTCCTGGAGGTCACCGCCGGTCTCGTCGCCCCGCCAGATCCGGAACTGACGCTTCGCGCTCATCGGTTGTCCGCCTCTCCAGCGTCGGCAACGAGGGCGTCGAAGTCGGCGAGCTCCTCGTCGGTGAGGTACTTGGCCAGCTCGGCCCGGTCGAAGAGGCCGATCAGCTCCGGCCGCATCTTCGGCAGCGGCTTGCGGGTCAGCTGCACGGTGTCCCCGTCCAGCGCGCAGACCAGGTTGACCTGCCGCCACTTCGGTTCCATCGCCGGGTAGTCCTCCCGGGTGTGCCCGCCGCGCGACTCCTGCCGCTCCAGCGCCGCCTTCGCGGTGCACTCCGAGACCACCAGCATGTTGCGCAGGTCCAGGGCCAGGTGCCAGCCCGGGTTGTAGCGTCGGCCGCCGGCCGCGCTCACCTTCGCCACCCGCTCACGCAGCTCGGCGAGCCGGACCAGCGCGTCGGCCAGCTCACCCTCCCGGCGGATGATGCCCACCAGGTCACCCATGACCGCCTGGAGGTCCTGCTGCAGGGTGTACGGGTTCTCGCCGGTGTCCCGTTGCAGCGGAGCGAGGGCGGTCTCCACGGCGGCCTCGACCTCGTGCACGGCCACCTTCGGCCGGGCGGCCAACCCGTCGGCGTAGCTGGCCGCGTGCCCACCCGCCCGCTTGGCGAAGACCAGCAGGTCGGACAGGGAGTTGCCACCCAGTCGGTTGGAGCCGTGCATGCCGCCGGAGACCTCACCGGCGGCGAACAGCCCGCGTACGTGGCCGAAGGCGGCACCCGAATCCGGGTCCACCTCGACGCCGCCCATCACGTAGTGGCAGGTCGGCCCGACCTCCATCGGCTCGGCCGTGATGTCGACGTCGGCCAGCTCCTTGAACTGGTGGTACATCGACGGCAGCCGGCGGCGGATCTCGTCGGCCGAACGCCGGCTCGCGATGTCCAGGAAGACACCGCCGGCGGGGGAGCCCCGGCCGGCCTTGACCTCGCTGTTGATGGCGCGGGCCACCTCGTCGCGGGGCAGCAGCTCCGGTGGACGCCGGTTGTTGTCCGGGTCGGTGTACCAGCGGTCCGCCTCCTCCTCGGTCTCCGCGTACTGCTTGCGGAAGACGTCGGGGACGTAGTCGAACATGAACCGCTTGCCGTCGGAGTTCTTCAGGACGCCGCCGTCGCCACGCACCGACTCGGTGACCAGGATGCCCTTCACCGAGGGCGGCCAGACCATGCCGGTCGGGTGGAACTGGAGGAACTCCATGTTGATCAGCGTCGCCCCGGCGCGCAGCGCCAGCGCGTGCCCGTCCCCGGTGTACTCCCAGGAGTTCGAGGTGACCTTGTAGGAGCGTCCGACACCACCGGTGGCCAGCACGACCGCCGGCGCCTCGAAGAGGATGAACTCGCCCGACTCCCGGTAGTAGCCGAACGCGCCGGCCACCCGGTCACCGTCGAGCAGCAGCTCGGTGATGGTCGTCTCGGAGAACACCCTGATCCGGGCGTCGTACGAGCCGAACTCCCGCTGGTCCTCCTGCTGGAGCGACACGATCTTCTGCTGGAGGGTGCGGATCAGCTCCAGGCCGGTCCGGTCGCCCACGTGCGCCAGGCGCGGGTACTCGTGGCCGCCGAAGTTACGCTGCGAGATCTTGCCGTCCTTGGTGCGGTCGAAGAGCGCACCGTACGTCTCCAGCTCCCAGATCCGCTGCGGCGACTCCTTCGCGTGCAGCTCGGCCATCCGGAAGTTGTTGAGGAACTTGCCGCCGCGCATGGTGTCGCGGAAGTGCACCTGCCAGTTGTCCCGGCTGTTCACGTTGCCCATCGCGGCCGCTGCGCCGCCCTCGGCCATCACCGTGTGCGCCTTGCCGAACAGCGACTTGGAGATGATCGCGGTCTTCTTGCCGGCCAGCCGGGCCTCGATCGCCGCGCGCAGACCGGCGCCGCCGGCCCCGATGACGACGACGTCGTAGTGGTGTCGTTCGATGCGAGTGGTTGTGGTCATGTCAGGGGCCCTTTAGTTGATGAACCGCAGGTCGGAGAACCACTCGGCCGACAGCGCCATGATGTAGAAGTCGGCCAGCGCCAGGGTGCCGAGGGTGATCCAGGCGAGCTGCATGTGCCGGACGTTCAACGCCGAGACGAACGTCCAGGCCTTGTACCGCACCGGGTGCTTGGAGAAGTGCTTGAGCCGGCCGCCGATGATGTGCCGGCAGGAGTGGCAGGAGATCGTGTACGCCCAGAGCATCACCACGTTGAGCAGCAGGATGATGTTGCCAAGCCCGAAGCCGAAGCCCTTCGGCGAGTGGAAGGCGAGGATCGCGTCCCAGGTGTTGATCAGCGAGATGATCGCGGCGGCATAGAAGAAGTAGCGGTGCAGGTTCTGCCCGAGCAGCGGGAAACGGGTCTCGCCGCCGTACTCCTTGTGCCCGTCCGGGACCGCGCAGGCCGGCGGCGACAGCCAGAACGACCGGTAGTACGCCTTGCGGTAGTAGTAGCAGGTGAGCCGGAACAGCAGCAGGAACGGCAGGGTCAGCGCGGCGTCCGGGATGATCCACCAGCCGGGCAGGAACCGGCCGAAGTGCGAGGCTTCCTCGACACACCGGTCGGTCACGCACGGCGAGTAGAACGGGGTCAGGTAGTGGAACTGGTCCACCCAGTACCACTTGTGCATGAAGACCCGGACCGTCGCGTACGCCACCCAGGCGCTGAGCCCGATCACGGTGATCAGCGGGGCGAACCACCATCGGTCGGTACGCAACGTCTTCGCCGCGATGGCGGCGCGCGCCCGCGCCCCCCTCGGCCTCGTTGCCGTTGAAGTCATTCGAGTCGTCTCCTCGACGGGCCCGTACGGGCGGGCTGGTCTCTCTCCGGTCGGCACGCGGACCGGCGAACCCGCACCCGCTGCCACGTCATGCGCACACCAACGACCACGCCGGATCGACCGACGCAGCTAAGTGACACACGTTACGCCGATCTCTGCGAGCCGTCCGCGCAAGGGAGTGTCCCGTGTGTCTGGCCTGCGGAAAAGCCCTCGACGGGCCGGTTTGTCGCGCGTCTTCGACACCGTCAGCCGGAGGCGCCTCCGGTGAAGTGCCAGGACGCCAGCCGCAGCGAGGGCGCCGCCCACCAGGCACCGTCCACCCGCTCCGGTTGGCGCACCGCCCGCGCACCCAGCCCGAGCACCGCCCCCGGGCCGAGCGCCCGCGGGTACGACTCGGTGAACCGCAGGTCACGGACCGCCCGGACGACCGTGCCGTCCTCGATCAGCCAGACGCCGTTGCGGGTCAGCCCGGTGACGACGAGGCTCTTCGGGTCGAGCACCCGCGTGTACCAGAGGTCGGTGACCAGCAGCCCTCGGCGTACGCCGGCCACCAACGCGGCGGTGTCCGCGTCGACGACCGCTCCGGCCGCCGCACCGGTGGTGCTCCGGCCCACCGCACTGGCCGGGCCCGCCACCGCGCCGCTCAGCCGCAGGTTGCGGGGCATCGGGC
>NZ_JAKKFF010000269.1 GCF_022229015.1 Micromonospora foliorum | reverse complement strand
CCCTGCAGGAGGGCGGCCTTAGCTTGGCCGACCTGGACCTCATCGAGATCAACGAGGCGTTCGCGCAGGTTGGTGTCCAGTCCACCCGGGACCTCGGGATCAGCCCGGACAAGGTCAACGTCAACGGCGGCGCGATCGCGCTGGGCCACCCGATCGGCATGTCCGGCGCGCGTCTCGTCCTCACCCTCGCCCTGGAGCTGAAGCGGCGCGGCGGTGGCACCGGTGCGGCGGCGCTCTGTGGCGGCGGTCAGGACGGCCAGGCGCGGGCGAGCAGGTCGCGGGTGTCGCCGAGCAGCTGCGGGAGGACCTTGGTGCGGCCGATCACCGGCATGAAGTTCGCGTCGCCGCCCCAGCGCGGCACCACGTGCTGGTGCAGGTGCGCGGCGATGCCGGCGCCGGCCACCCCGCCCTGGTTCATGCCCAGGTTGAAGCCGTGGGCGTTGCTGACCTTACGGATCACCCGCATGGCGGTCTGGGTGTACGACGCCAGCTCGGTGGTCTCCGGCACGTCCAGGTCGGTGTAGTCGGCGACGTGCCGGTAGGGGCAGACCAGCAGGTGCCCCGGGTTGTACGGGTAGAGGTTGAGCACCACGAACACGTGCTCGCCCCGGGCCACCACCAGGCTCTCCTCCGGGGGCAGCTTCGGCCCCCGGCAGAAGGGGCAGCCGGTCGGCTTCTCGTAGCCCTCGGCCGGGCGGTCCTCGCCGGAGATGTAGGTCATCCGGTGCGGCGTCCAGAGCCGCTCCAGGCCGTCGGCCATGCCGTCGATGTCCGTGTGCCGTTCCGCCCCTGTCACGAGCCGATCCTACGGAGCCCTGCGGGCACGCCGCGACACCCGCCCGTCAGGAAACCCGGCACTGCAAGTTCTTGACGGATCAATACCAAGGCCTGAAACTTCCATGCATCCACGTACTTCCATTGATTGATGGAGGGCTACATGTTCCGACGGCTCGGCAGGTTCCTCGCGGCAGTTGCGCTGACCGCCGCCACCACAGTGGCCGGCGTCACCCTCACTGCCGGCGCGGCCCAGGCGGACGGCTGCTACACCTGGGGACGCACCCTGTCCCAGGGGGCGTCCGGCGAGGATGTCCGGCAACTCCAGATCCGGGTCGCCGGCTACCCCGGCTACGGCGCGGTGCTCACCCTCGACGGCGCGTACGGCCCGGCCACCCGATCGGCGGTGATCCGCTTCCAGCAGGCGTACGGGCTGCCCGCGGACGGCATCGCCGGCCCACAGACGTTCAACCGGCTCTACGCCCTCCAGGACGACGACTGCACCCCGGCCAACTTCAGCTACGCAGAGTTGAACAAGTGCAACAGCGACTGGTCCGGCGGCGCGGTCTCGGCGAGCACCGCCCGCTTCAACGCGCTCGTCTCGATGTGGAAGCTCCAGGCCATGCGACACGCCCTCGGAGACGTGGCCATCGCGATCAGCAGCAGCTTCCGCAGCTACGCCTGCAACAGCGCGGTCGGCGGAGCGTCGAACAGCCGACACCTGTACGGCGACGGGGTGGACCTGGTCGGGTCCCCGTCGCTCTGCCGGCTGGCACAGCAGGCCCGCAACCATGGCTTCGGGCAGATCCTCGGCCCCGGCTACCCGGACCACAACGACCACACCCACGTGGCGGCCGTCGGAGGCTGGTCAGCGCCCACCTGCGGCATCTGACACCCGGCACCGCCTCCCGCGCCCGCCTCCCCCGGCCGCCGGGCTCCCGAAACCGGCCCCCCGACGCCGGGCTCCCGACGCCGGCCCCCCGACGATGGGCTCCCGACGCCGGGCTCCCGACGCCGGGCCCCCGACGATGGCCCCCGACGCCGGCCCTCTGGGCGAAGATCGCGCTGGAACATGGAAGCAGTGGCCTCCCCGACCGGGGAGGCCACTACTTCGTGGATCGAGCGCGATCATGCGACACGCGGGCGGCACGCGGGCCGCGAGCGAGCCGCGAGCGAGCCGCGAGCGAGCCGGACGCGAGTTGCGACGGGCGGCACGCGGGCCGGGCGGTGGTCTCGCTATTCGGCGGCGGCGGAGGGGCCGACGTTGGTCCGTGAGCTGACCACGTCCAGCACGTGGGTCACCGCCTCGGCGATCGGCACCCCGTTGCGCTGGGAGCCGTCGCGGTAACGGAACGAGACCGTGCCGGCGGCCACGTCGTCGTCTCCGGCGATCACCATGAACGGGATCTTCTGCTGCTGCGCCGTCCGGATCTTCTTCTGCATCCGGTCGTCACCCGCGTCCACCTGTGCCCGGATGCCCTCGGCGCGCAGCGCCGCGACGAAGCCGTGCAGGTAGTCGGTGTGGTCCTCGCGGATCGGGATGCCCACCACCTGCACCGGCGCCAGCCAGGCCGGGAAGGCGCCCGCGTAGTGCTCGGTGAGCACCCCGAAGAACCGCTCGATCGACCCGAACAGCGCACGGTGGATCATCACGGGCCGCTGCCGGCTGCCGTCGGCGGCCTGGTACTCCAACGCGAACCGCTCCGGCTGGTTGAAGTCGACCTGGATGGTGGACATCTGCCAGGTCCGGCCGATGGCGTCGCGGGCCTGTACGGAGATCTTCGGCCCGTAGAACGCCGCGCCGCCCGGGTCGGGCACCAGGTCCAGGCCGGAGGTGGCGGCGGCGGTCCGCAGCGCCTCGGTGGCCTCGGCCCAGTCCTCGTCGGCACCGATGAACTTGGGCGAGTCGTCCCGGGTCGACAGCTCCAGGTAGAAGTCGTCCAGGCCGTAGTCGCGCAGCAGGTCGAGCACGAAGCTGAGCAGCGTGGACAGCTCGCCGGCCATCTGCTCACGGGTGCAGTAGATGTGCGAGTCGTCCTGGGTCAGGCCCCGGACCCGGGTCAGGCCGTGCACGACGCCGGACTTCTCGTACCGGTAGACCGTGCCGAACTCGAACATCCGCAGCGGCAGCTCCCGGTACGACCGCCCGCGCGACCTGAAGATCAGGTTGTGCATCGGGCAGTTCATCGCCTTGAGGTAGTAGTCCGCGCCCTCCAGCTGCATGGGCGGGAACATGGTGTCCGCGTAGTACGGCAGGTGACCGGAGGTCTGGAACAGCTGCGCCTTGGTGATGTGCGGGGTGTTGACGAACTCGTACCCCGCCGCCTCGTGCCGCTGGCGGGAGTAGTGCTCCATCTCGCGGCGGATGATGCCGCCCTTGGGGTGGAAGACCGCCAGGCCGGAGCCGATCTCGTCGGGGAAGCTGAACAGGTCGAGGTCCGCGCCGAGCTTGCGGTGGTCGCGCCGGGCGGCCTCCTCCAACAGCTTCAGGTACGCCTTGAGCTCGTCGCGGGTCGGCCACGCGGTGCCGTACACCCGCTGCAGTTGGGGGTTCTTCTCCGACCCCCGCCAGTAGGCGGCGGCGGAACGCATCAGCTTGAACGCGCCGATCAGTCGGGTGGTCGGCAGGTGAGGACCCCGGCACAGGTCCGACCAGCAGACCTTGTCCTCCTTGGCGTCGAGGTTGTCGTAGATGGTCAGCTCGCCGCCGCCCACCTCCATCACCTCGTCGGTGTCCAGGCCCTCGCCCTTGACCTCGATCAACTCCAGCTTGAACGGCTCGTCGGCCAGCTCGGAGCGCGCCTCGTCCAGGCTGCCGAAGCGACGGCGACGGAACCGCTGCCCGGACTTGATGATCTCCTGCATGCGCTTCTCGAGCTTGCTGAGGTCATCGGGCTGGAACGGCTTGTCGACGTCGAAGTCGTAGTAGAAGCCGTTCTCGATGGGCGGCCCGATGCCCAGCTTGGCCTCGGGGAAAATGTCCTGCACGGCCTGGGCGAGGACGTGCGCGGTGGAGTGGCGCAGCACGTTGAGCCCGTCGGGCGAGTCCAGGCTGACCGGCTCGACGACGGTCTCCTCGGCCGGCGCCCAGTCCAGGTCGCGCAGCTGGCCCTGCGGGTCGCGGACCACGACGATCGCCTTGGGGCCGTTCGCGGGCAGTCCGGCCGCGGCCACCGCGTCGGCCGCCGTGGTCCCGGCGGCGACGACGACGGGGTCGGCCACGGCGGGGGTACGGGGTGCGGACACGGTGACTCCTCCAAGCGGTACGAAACGGTGCCGATCCTCGGCTCCTGCCGATGCTATCGGTCGCCCCGCCCCCGACCGGGAAGGGCACCTTCCTTCCGCCGACGTTGAACCTTTGGCGCCTCCCAGCCGAACTAGAGGGTGTGGCCGGAAACCGGTGCCGGCCGCGTCGACATGGATGGGGGCACGAGATGGCGAGCACGTACGGCGGTTCCCGTCGGCGGCGGATCGTGGCGGCGACCGCGGTGAGCGCCGCTGGGCTGCTGCTCTGGCCGGGCACGGCGTACGCGGCGGACGTGACGACCACCCCGACGGAGGCCCGCCAGGGCGACGCGGTACGGCTGGAGTTCACCGTTCCGGAGGAGCGGGCCGGCACGAAGACCAACCAGATCGAGGTACGGCTGCCGGCCGACGCGCCGATCGCCGAGGTCTACCCCATGTCGGTGAACGGCTGGGCGCCCCGGATCAGCTCCCGCACCCTGGACAAGCCGGTGGCCGGCATCCACTCCTCCGGGGTGAGCACGGTGACCAGCGCGGTGACCTGGGTCCGGGTCGGTGAGAGCGACCCCGGGCCGGCCCGGTTGGCGCTCTCCATGGGGCCGATGCCGCAGGCCGAGCGGCTCACCTTCGAGGTCGTCCAGACGTACGCCGATGGCACGGTGGTCCGGTGGGCGGACGCCGCAGGTCCGCACCGGGCCCCGGCCCTCACCCTGCTGCCGGCGGCGCCCGGCGCGGCGGGTCCGGCCGCACAC
>NZ_JAKKFF010000268.1 GCF_022229015.1 Micromonospora foliorum | reverse complement strand
GCGCGGCCCGGCCGGCTGCCGGCCCACGAACCTCAACCACTCTCGCCGCTTTGCGGCCCTGGGCCTCCCGCTCTCCGCGCCAGCCGCCGGGCGTGTTGCGTGGCCGGAGTCGGAGCGCCAGCGGAGCGACGGACGCGCGCCCAGGCGGCGGCGCGTGCGGCCCGTTCAGGGCCGCCTTGATAGACGTACAGAAAGTCCTCCCACACCGCCGGCAGCCGCCCGTCCCACCTCTATCCGGCGACATCACGGCGGGTTGACCTGTCGCCACGCGGTGCTACTCTGGCGCTCGTCGAGCACCCAAGCGCAGCCGTCCTAGCCGGATCGCTGGACTCGACTTCGGAGATGGCCGAGCGGCCTTCTCGCCGCTGATGCGGGTCACGTCCCGCCGGCTCCCGATCGCACCGGCCACCACGCCGGTTCTCCGAATCCGCTGAGCGGCCCAGCACGGCCTTCCCTGCCGTCCACGATGGCCCGGATTCGCACACCTACACGGCTGGGGCAGCCTGCGGCGACCGCTCGGATGCCGACATCCCAGGCTCCCCACCCGTGCCGGCCTTCGTCACCAGCTCGACGAGCGTGAGAGGAACACGACCATCGGCGGGACGTGGCACCACCACGAACCCGCCTTCCGGCGTCAGCGGCCCTCCCGGCGGTGCCAGGAGACACGACGAACACCACCAGCGGACCAACGTCCACGGCTGGTGGTGCTTCGCCTCCCGTCCCTGCCACCCCCGAAGGAGAAGACCGTGTCCACCCCGCTCACCCTGTACCGGCCCGACCCCGCCGTCGGCCGGATCGCCCAAGCCCTGCACCGCGCCGCCACCCCGGAGTTCTCCGGCTGGCTTGAGCACACCGCCGCTGCCGGCGGCTGCGCCCGCCCAATCCGACTCACTGGCACCATCGCGGCCGTCGAGGCGACCACGGGCCGCATCACCGGCCGACTCCGGACCGACGAGCTGCCCGACCGAGCGCTCTACAAGGCGTGCGGCAACCGCCGCGAATCGCAGTGCCCGGACTGCGCCTGGGTCTACGCCGGTGACGCCTACCAGGTCGTCCGCTGCGGCCTGACCGGCGGGAAGGGTGTACCCGACTCGGTCGGTCGACACCCGGTCGTCTTCGCCACCTTCACCGCCCCGTCCTTCGGCGCGGTCCACCACCGGCACGTCGCTCGCCACACCTGCGCCGCCCGGCAGCGCTGCGACTGCCGGCCCGCTCCCTGCCACGCCCGAAGTGCCGCCGGCACCTGCCAGCACGGACAGCCCGCGGCGTGCTTCGCCCGCCACGACACCGACGATCCGCAGCTCGGGCAGCCGTTGTGCCTGGACTGCTACGACCACGAGCAGCACGCCGTCTGGAACTACTTCTCCGGCGAGCTGTGGCGGCGCACCAAGCAGGCCATCGAACGTCACCTCGCCGCACTGTGCCGCCAACGCGGCATCCCCTTCGTCCAGGTCGTCACCGGCTCCGGCAAGGTGCGCCGCTTGCCACCGGTCCGGGTGTCGCACCGGCAAGGTCGCCGAGATGCAGCGAAGGGCGGCCGTGCACTTCCACGCCCTGCTGCGCCTCGACGGTGTCGGCCCTGACCCGGATGCTCTCGTGCCGCCGCCGGCAGGCATCACCGTCGACGACCTGGAAGCCGCAGTCCATGCCGCCGCGCGGCAGATCGTCGTCACCACACCTCCGCATCCCGACCGTCCGCAGGGCTGGGTGGTGGCCTGGGGTGAGCAGGTCGACGTACGACGGATCACCACCGCCGACGGCGAGTTGACTGACGGCAAGGTGGCCGCCTACCTGGCCAAGTACGCCACCAAGGCCACCGAATCCACCGGGCGCTCCTTCACCCGGCTCACCCCGGCCACCATTGACGACTACGCCGATCCGGAAGGCGACCACCTCGCCCGCCTCATCGACGCCTGCTGGCAACTCGGCAGGCCGCCGGCACCGACACCGCCAGCGGCGCCGCAAAGGCCAGCGACCGGGCAGAGACTGGTACTGGTTCAGTTCTCGCGGTTCGGGTCGCCGAGAGCCTCCCACTCCTCAGGTGTACTGGGAAATGGCTGCCAGTACGGCAGATAGAACGGCCGCCACGTCGGAGTGACCATCGAAAACGACTCCAGCTCCGGGTCCGCGAGCATGCGGTAGACGAACTCCGTCATGGACATGTCGAACCGGTGCCACGGGTGGGGTGGGTCGTGCCGAGCGATCACGGGCCACCGATCAGATTCCACCGAGCGGTCCGCCAGCCAGAAGTACTGACCCCCGGACGAGTCGTGACCCCATTCGATCAGCCCGGATCCCTTGTCGGGCCTGTACAGACCGTGCGGGGCGTACAGGCGCGCGGCGGAATCGTCATCCTCGCTCATCCAACGTCGGCTGGAGTTCCACCACCCGAGCAGCGAAGTCGAATCGTGCTCGTCGTTCGGTCGCAATAGGTCAAGGACACCCATGAACAGGCCTGGCACGAACCGCCGGCACAACTCCTTGAAGTCGCTGGGCAGCGTGACGTCGAGCTCGGCCTCCGCCTGCTCCCAGCCGGCACCGCCCTCAGACTCATGGCGCCACCCGGTCACGTCGATGATCCGGTCGATCCACGTCAGCTGACCATTCACGGCCGGCAAGGTAACAGCACAGGCGGACGTCTCCTTGCCTAGTCGTCACCCGCCCGCTGACCATTGCTGTCCTTCACTGCCTTACGACAGCAGAAAGGCCACCTCCCGAACTCGGGAAGCGGCCTCTGACCTGTGCGAACTGAGAGTGGGCGATGCTGGTATCGAACCAGCGACCTCTTCGGTGTGAACGAAGCGCTCTCCCACTGAGCTAATCGCCCTCAGCGCCACTGACTCTACCCGATCGTGGAACCGGACCGGAAATCCGGGGTCAGTGCGTCGCGAGGTAGTGCATCGCCTTGGCCACGACGTCGATGCCGAGGCTGTACTTGAGGGACAGCCATACCACCGTGGCCACGAAGACCAGGCCGACGGAGCCGAGCACGATTCGCACCAGCAGCGACTGTCTCGTCACCCAGCGTGTCCATCCGTGGACGTGGCGGCGGGTGAAGCCGAGCAGCCGGCGGGCCCAGTGGTATTCGACGGCCCAGATGCCCAGGCCGGCGATCACCAGCAGCCAGCCCGGCCCGGGGAGCGGGATGAGGGCGATGCCGATGGTCACCACCAACGCCCCGGCGATCGCGATGAAGATCTTGAGTGCGATCCGGCCGGTGGGGTTGCCGCGGATGAGTTCGAGGGTCAGCGAGATCCGTTCGCGCCAGCGGGGGCGCCGCGGCCGGTCCTGCACGGCGACTCCGGCACCGGTGTCGCTACCGCGACCAGCACCGGTGCCGCCACCACGACCGGCGCCATCACCACCGGGACGACCGGCGTCGGACGCCGGCCGACCGGCCCGTTCGGGCTGCTCCATCGGCACTCCGTACCCCCGCTTTTCGGCTGCTCGGACCGCGACTTTCGGCGGGCCGGGCGCCGCCGTCGGATCCACTGAGGATTGCTTCGTCACCATTTCACCCCCCAGTGTCGCTCGGGCCCGTCACTGCAACGGCCGACTGGACGTTACCGGAGTAAGTCGACGACTGAGCCACCCGATACCGGGCGGGATCACGCACTGGGCAGAACCGGAAATCCTACATGAATGCTCACATTCACGCGGCCTTTCCGTCCCCCTTCCCACCACTGGGTGAAGTCAGCGTATGGCGGAGCGTAGCCAGGAGTAGCACCTGAGTATGGGAAAAGCGGGACACGCGCGTTCCGCAGCGGTGCCGGGGGGAGAACGTCCATGAGTGTCATCCGACCGACGACCGTAGAGGTCGAGACGTCGCTAAGGCTCGTCGCACCTGACGCCACCGCCTTGCCGGTGCGTGCCAGTCTGCGTTACGACCCTGCTGACCCGTATGCGGTCCATGTCCTGTTCCATGCCGAATCGGCAGGGGGCGAGGCGGTGAGTTGGTCGTTCGCTCGCGAACTTCTGGTCACCGGCCTGGACGAGCCGGCTGGCATCGGGGATGTGCGGGTCTGGCCCTGGGCCACACCGCGCGGCGACTTCGTCGCGCTGGCCCTCTCGTCACCGGACGGCAACGCCCTCTTCGAGGTGCCGCGCAGCGTCCTGGTGCGTTTCCTTCGACGGACCTACGTCGTCGTCCCGCGCGGCCGTGAGGCCGAGCACCTGGACGTCGACACGGCGGTGAACCGGCTGCTCGCCGGTCGCTGACCGCCCGAACGGGCAACACCGGCCACACCGGGGCCGCGCGGATCTGCCGAGTCCGCGCGGCCCCGGCACACAGCCAGGGGGTACGCGGACAGTCCGCCCCCGGGTCGGCCGGTGCTCAGCCGTGCGTGGTGATGCCGCCGTCGACGGGAATGACCGCGCCGGTCAGGTACGCGCCGGCGCGCGACGAGAGGTAGATGGCCGTGCCGGCCATGTCCTCGGGGCGTCCGATGCGGCCCAGCGGCACCTGCTGCTCGATGGCGGCCCGGCTCGCCGGGTCGTCGAGCGCGAACGCCATCATCTTGCTCTCGAACGGGCCGGGCGCGATCGCGTTGACGGTGATCTGCTCACCGGCGAGTTGGTGGGCGAGGCTGCGGGTGAGCATGTGCACGGCCGCCTTGGTGGCCGAGTACGCGTACACCTCCATCATCGGCACCCGGATGCCGTCGATCGACCCGATGTTGATCACGCGGGCCGGGTCGTCGGCGCTGGCGGCGGCGCGCAGCGCCGGCAGCAGCGCGGTGGTGAGCCGGAAGACGGCCTTGACGTTGACCGCCCAGAGCTTGTCGAACGCGGCCTCGGGGTAGTCCTCCAGCGGCGCGCCCCACGTCGCGCCGGCGTTGTTGACCAGCACGTCGAGGCGGCCGAAGCGCTCGCGCACGGCGGCGGCGAGCGTCTCGGCGCCGGCGTCGTCGCTGAGGTCGGCGGGGATGGCCTCGCAGCGGCCCTCGGCGGAGAGAGTGGTGGCGACCGCCGCGCAGACGTCCGCCTTGCGGGACGAGATGATCACGTGTGCGCCGGCCCGGACGAAGCCCTGGGCGATCATCAGCCCGATCCCCCGCGAGCCTCCGGTGACCAGGACCGTCTTACCTTCGACCGAGAACAGCTGCGTCATGCCCATCCCATCGCGAGTCGGCGGGGGCCGTCGGTCGGTCGGATGGCCGGCGGATACCGGGCGGGCCGCGGACCGACGGCGCTACCGCCGGGTAACGTAGCCCGGCCGCCGGGACCGCGACAAGCCCGTGGCGCGCCGCGGATTCCGCGACGAACGTCGATCGGGATGCGGTGACCTGCGGTTCGGGCTACCGTCGCAGGCGATGGTCTCCACCGATCCCTCCCCCGCGCCATCGATCGGAACGGCGTCTCCCGTCACCGACGAGATAGCCACGTTCGCGCTGGCCGATCTTGCCGGCGACCCGGGCTGGCGTCGGCCGGTGATCGTCGAGCGGGAGCTGTTGATTCTCACCACCCGTGGGCACGGCGACGCGGAGCTCGACTTTCACCTGCTGCCGTGCCGGCCCGGCACGCTGCTGCGGGTCCGCCCCGGCCAGGTGCTGCGCTGCGCCGGCCCCCAGTTCGACGCCACAGTGGTCGCCTGGGATCCGGAGGCGCTGCGCGGCTTCGACGTCGACCTGGCCACGACCGCGACCTGGCGGCAGTTGGCCGGTGAGGACGAGGACGCGGTGATCAGCGAGGTAAGCCAGTTGGCGGTGGACTGTCGGCGGCACCCCGACGGCCCCACCGCCCGCGCGCTGCTCCGGCACCAACTGGCCGTGCTGCTGCTGCGGCTGGCCGTGGCCCACGCCGACCGGTCGCCGTCCCGACCCGAGGACGAGACGTTCCACCGGTTCCGCCGCGAGGTGGAGCACGGCTACTCGTACACCCGGCGGGTGGAGGACTACGCGGCCGAGCTCGGCTGCTCGGTGCGGACCCTGACCCGGGCCTGCCTGGCCGTCACCGGTCGCAGTGCGAAACAGGTCATCGACGAGCGGGTCGCGTTGCAGGCCAGCCGGTTACTCGCCGCGACGGATCAGCCGATCGCCCAGATCGGCCGGCGGCTCGGCTTCTCCGAACCCACCAACTTCGGCCGCTTCTTCACCCGCGAGGTCGGGGTCAGCCCCGGCGCGTTCCGGGCCGCCCGGGACCAACCGGCGGCCGGCCGGGTGGTCCGGCCCCGACCGCCGGCCGAGTCGACGGGCACCAACGGCGGCCGATTCCGCCCCGGCACCCCCGGCGAACCCGCCAACAGCGGGCACGCCACCAGACCCGGGCCGCCCGCCGGAGGGCCGGGCGGCACCGGCCGGGCATGATGGCAGGGTGCAGATCTCCGCGCGCGGCGACTACGCGGTACGGGCGGCGTTGAGCCTCGCCACCGCGTACCCCTCGCTGCTGTCCACCCAGGCCATCGCCGCGGAGCAGGACATGCCCCGCAAGTTCCTGGAGGCGGAGAAGGGAAGAGAAGACGTCTGAAGTAGAGTAACGGGGCCTGAGTCTGTGTGCGGTGAGGGGGTCGAAAAAAAAAAGAGAGTTGAGGAGGAGGGAGAGAGGGAGAACGG
>NZ_JAKKFF010000267.1 GCF_022229015.1 Micromonospora foliorum | reverse complement strand
GGCACTGCGCGGCGAGGCTCAACCGGGGCGGTTGGGCGGTGCGGGTGCGCCGTCCGCTGCGGGCGTTGCCCCGGCCCGACTCGGTGACCCTGGACAGCGCCGGTCGGGCGGCGGCGGCCGAGGCGGCCTTCCAACCCCGCTCGACCGGACCGGTGCGGGGTGGTGTCGCGGGCGCGGCGCCGGTCGTGGTGCTGCTCGACGACATCGTCACCACCGGCGTGACCCTCGCCGCCGCGAGCAGGGTGCTGACCGCGACGGGATGGGCACCGAGTGTCGCCGCGGTGCTCGCGGCGACCGAGAAAAGACACCAGTCGTAACCGATCGTGTTTCCGTTTCACCCGTTGGTGTATGAGCTGCGAAAAATCTGGGCCGTCTCGGCAACATGGGGTGACTGTTGGGGGAACAGGAGTTAGCGTTTCGCTGTCGGGGGTAGGAGGTCGTTCCAACCGCCCCTGGCGGTGAGAGGAGGCGTAGCCGTACCAACCGGTCGACGCCAGCGGGTCTCCCCACGGCGCGCGGCCGGGTAACCGGATCGAAGACCGTCCGAACAAGGGAGGTCACGTGGACATCGTGGTCAAGGGCCGAAACGTCGAAGTGCCGGACCATTACCGGGTACACGTAGCCGAGAAACTCGCGAAGATCGAACGCTACGACCACAAACTTATTCGCGTCGATGTCGAGCTGTTTCACGAGCGCAATCCGCGCCAGGCCGACCACTGCCAGCGGGTGGAGATCACCTGCGTTTCCCGGGGCCCGGTAATTCGGGCCGAGGCCTGCACGAACGACTTCTACAGTGCGCTCGACGCGGCCATCGCGAAGCTCGACACCCGGCTGCGCCGCGCGGCCGACCGCCGCCGCGTACACCGGGGCCGGCACGCGCCGATCTCCGTCGCCGAGGCCACCGCGGGCCTGCCGGTCGCGGACCTGGTGTCCCCCGCGCTGAGCGCGCCGAGTGACGGCGCCCGCGCCGGCACCGCGGTCGCGGAGCGGGTCGAAGAGGAGCACGACGACCAGCCGTGGCACATCGCCCGGGAGAAGGTGCACCCGGCGGAGCCGATGACCATCGACGACGCGCTGTTCGAGATGGAACTGGTCGGCCACGACTTCTACCTGTTCCAGGACAAGGAGTCCGGCCGCCCCAGCGTCGTCTACCGGCGCCACGCGTACGACTACGGCATCATCTCCCTCGCCACCTGACCGCTGGCCGACCCGCGTCGATCATGGAGTTGTGGTGGGGACCGCCCACCACAACTCCATGATCTGTCACCGGAGGTCGGCCGGGAGCAGCGCGAAGGTCAGGTCGTCCAGACGGGCGCCGGCCAGCCCGGGCAGCCGGCCGCGCTGAACGGCCTCACGCCGAAAACCGACCCGCTCCAGCACCCGGTGCGACGCGGTGTTGTCCGGCACCGTGCCGGCCGACAGCCGGGCGATACCGGCCGGGCCGAACGCCCAGTCCGCGAGCAACCGGACCGCCCGCGTCGCGTGCCCCCGGCCGCGCCAGTCGGGCAGCAACGCGTAGCCCACCGACGCCTCGCCGGCGGCCACATCGGTGTACGACAGGCCGCAACTGCCGACGGGCTCTCCGCTGGCCACGTCCGTGATCAGCAGTCGGGCGATCTCGCCGGTCAGCCACCCGCTCTGCGCGAGACGACAACGCCGCTCCATCGCCTCACGCGTCGGCGGCACCGGCGGCGCCTGGTTCGCCACCACCTCGGGTCGGCTGTGCAGCCGGTACATCAGCGCCGCGTCGTCCGGCGCGAGCGGGCGCAGCGCCACCACCTGATCGGTGAGCACCCCGCCGGGCAGGTCGGGCAGCGGTCGGGCGGTCGGGCCGGGCGGATCACCGGCGACGCGTACCCAGGCCAGCAGATCGTGCCGGCCCGCGTCCCGGGACGCGCCGGCCGACCGGCGCAGACCCTCGTAGCGGAAGCCGGCGGCCAACGCGACCCGCTGACTCGGGTCGTTCTCCGGTTCGGTGAGCAACTCCAGTCGGGCCGTCCCGGTGGCGAACGCGTGCTCGCTCAGCGCGCGAGTCGCCGCGGTGGCCAGTCCGCGACCGCGCGCCGCCGGCCGCATCCAGTAGCCGATCTCGAACTGACCCCGGGCGGGCACCGGGTTGTTCAGCCCCACCGCGCCGAGCAGCCGATCGGTGGCGGGGTCCGCGACGGCGTACGCCGCGCCGCCGCCGGTCCAGGCCGCCGGGGCGCCGACGTCGATCCACCAGCGGGCGTCGGTCTCGGTGTACGGCACTGGCAGGTTCGACACGAACCGTTGGGTCAGCGGGTCCGCGCAACCATCCACCACGTCGGCGCTGTCCTCGGCGCGAAACGGGCGCAGCCGCACCCCGTACGCCTCGACGACCGGCCGCGGGATCATCCGAGATCCTTGGCGAGAAGCGCACCAACCCACGTGTCCACCCGCTCGCCCCGGTGCTGCACACCGCCTCGGGCGGTCCCCTCGATCAGGAAGCCTGCCTTCTCCGCCGCTCGGCGGGAGGCGGTGTTGCCCACGTTCGCCTTCCACTCGATCCGCGCCAGGCCCAGGGTGCTGAAGCCCCAGGCGCTGAGCGCGACCAGCGCGGCGGGCAGATAGCCCCGGCCCCGGGCCGCCGGTGCGGTCATGAAGCCGACGTCGGCCACCAGCGCGTCGGCGGGGGAGAGCCGCAGGTCGAGCGAGCCCGCGTACCGGTCGTCCGGGTCGGCGATCACGAAGCATGCGGCGTCCCCCCGAGCCCAGGCGTCCCGGCTGTGGGTCTGGTAGCCCTGCGCGTCGGCGCGCTCGTACGGGTCGGGCACGGTCGTCCACCGGATGGTGTCCGGGTCCCGGCAGGTCTGCACCACGGCGTCCAGGTCGTGCTCCTCCATGGGCCGCAGACGCAGCTCGCCGGCCCCGGTGGTGGCGAACAGAACGGGCTGCGGACGGCCGAAGACGGCGGCCCGGCGGGCGGCGACGGTGCCCGGCCCGGCCGGACCGGTGGACCCGGCGGCGGGCACCTCGCTGGGCAGCAGCGAGCCGACCCAGGCGTCCGCGTTGCCGTGCAGCGCCGGGTCGGCCAGCCGCAACCGGCCGTCGACCCGGAAACCGGCCCGCAGGGCCACCAGCCGGGAGGCGTGGTTGCCCACCTCGGCGTGCCAGAGGAGCCGACGAAGCCCGAGGGTGTCGAAGGACCAGCGGGCCACCGCCCGGGTGGCCCGGACCATCACGCCCCGACCACGCGCCCAGGGCGCCGTCCAGTAGCCGATCTCGCCGGTGCCGTCCCTGTCGATGGAGACCAGGCCGTTTGCGCCCAACAGGTCCCCGGTGCCCGGGTCGCACACCGCCAGCGGTGCCCCGCTGCCCTCGGCCCAGGCCTTCCGGCTCATCTCGGTGACAAATCCGAGCGCGTGTTCCGGCCGGTATGGGCGCGGTACGGTGGTCCAGCGCTGAATGTCCGGGTCCTGGCAGGCTCGGTGTACGGCCTCGGCATCCGCTTCTCGCCAGGGCCGCAGCAGCACGCCATCCTCGATGATCTCTACGGGCTCCACTCGTGCATCCTGCCGTAGCGTTCGCCGACGGCGTAACCGGATAACGTTTGGGGCGCGCGCAGGACGCGAGTTATGTCGGGTTCTGCGGGGTCGAGCACCGCCACCAGTGACCATCGCGCCGATGGAGCGCCTACGATGGTTCGAGACTGTCTAGGGGAGCGTTGATCCGTGTCGATTCTGGAAAAGGTCCTTAACGCGGGCGAGGGCCGCATGGTGCGCCGGCTCAAGGCCATCGCCGCCGCCGTCAGCTCGATCGAGGACGACTACGTCAACCTCACCGACGAGGAACTGGCCGGCATGACCGAACAGTTCCGGGAGCGGCTCGACGAGGGTGAGACCCTCGATGATCTGCTGCCGGAGGCGTTCGCGGTGGCCCGCGAGGCCGCCGCCAGGGTGCTCGGCCAGCGCCCGTACGACGTCCAGGTGATGGGCGGCGCGGCGCTGCACTTCGGCAACATCGCCGAGATGAAGACCGGTGAGGGTAAGACGCTGACCTCGGTCATGGCCGTCTACCTCAACGCGCTCTCCGGCAAGGGCGTCCACGTGATCACGGTCAACGACTACCTCGCCCAGCGTGACGCGGCGTGGATGGGCCGGGTGCACGAGTTCCTCGGGCTGACCGTCGGCGTGGTGCTGCCCAACCGGCCGGCCGCCGAGCACAAGGCCGCCTACGAGTGCGACATCACCTACGGCACCAACAACGAGTTCGGCTTCGACTACCTGCGCGACAACATGGCCTGGTCGAAGGACGAGCTGGTGCAGCGCGGGCACAACTTCGCGGTGGTCGACGAGGTCGACTCCATCCTGATCGACGAGGCCCGCACCCCGCTGATCATCTCCGGCCCGGCCGAGCACTCCGCCCGCTGGTACGGCGAGTTCGCCGGCGTGGTGGCCCGACTCCAGCCCGGCACCGACGGTGAGGGCGACTACGAGGTCGACCACTCCAAGCGCACCATCGCGGTGACCGAGCGGGGCGTCGCCAAGGTCGAGGACCGGCTCGGCATCGACAACCTGTACGAGTCGGTGAACACCCCGCTGGTCGGCTACCTCAACAACGCCATCAAGGCCAAGGAGCTCTACAAGCGCGACAAGGACTACATCGTCAGCGACGGTGAGGTCCTGATCGTCGACGAGTTCACCGGTCGCATCCTGCACGGCCGTCGCTACAACGAGGGCATGCACCAGGCGATCGAGGCCAAGGAGGGGGTGGAGATCAAGCAGGAGAACCAGACCCTGGCCACCATCACCCTCCAGAACTACTTCCGCCTCTACGAGAAGCTGTCCGGGATGACCGGTACGGCGCAGACCGAGGCGAGCGAGTTCAACAAGGTCTACAAGGTCGGCGTCGTGACCATTCCGACCCACCGCCCGATGGTCCGCGAGGACCGGCCGGACGTCATCTACAAGACGGAGAAGGCCAAGTTCAACGCCGTCATCGAGGACATCGCCGAGCGGCACCAGCTGGGCCAGCCGGTGCTGGTGGGCACCGTCTCGGTGGAAAACTCCGAGATCCTCTCCCAGCTGCTGCGCCGCCGCGGCATTCCGCACAACGTGTTGAACGCCAAGTTCCACGCGCGGGAGGCCGAGATCGTCGCCCAGGCAGGGCGTAAGGGCGCGGTCACCGTGGCGACCAATATGGCCGGCCGTGGCACCGACATCCTGCTCGGCGGCAACGCCGAGTTCCTCGCCGCGAACGAGCTGCGCCAGCGCGGCCTCGACCCGCTGGAAAACGAGGAAGAGTACGCCAAGGCGATGGAGGAGGTCCTTCCCAACTGGAAGCAGGCCTGCGACGCCGAGGCGGACGAGGTCTCCGCCGCCGGTGGCCTTTACGTGCTGGGCACCGAGCGGCACGAGTCCCGACGGATCGACAACCAGCTGCGCGGTCGTGCCGGCCGGCAGGGCGACCCGGGCGAGTCCCGTTTCTACCTGTCCCTGCAGGACGAGCTGATGCGGCGCTTCCGGGCCGGAGCGGTCGAGGCGGTGATGGAGCGCTTCAACATCCCGGAGGACGTGCCCATCGAGTCGAAGATGGTCACCCGGCAGATCAAGAGCGCCCAGGCCCAGATCGAAGGCCAGAACGCCGAGATCCGCAAGAACGTCCTCAAGTACGACGAGGTGCTCAACAAGCAGCGCCAGGTCGTCTACGCCGAGCGGCTCCGGGTGCTCAACGGTGAAGACCTCTCCGACCAGGTCCGCAACATGATCGACGACACCGTCGAGGCGTACGTGCGGGGCGCCACCTCCGACGGCTACGGCGAAGACTGGGACCTTGAGCAGCTCTGGTCCAGCCTCAAGCAGCTCTACCCGGTCGGTGTGACGATCGAGGAGTTGGAGGAGGAGGCCGGCGGCTCCCGGGCCGGCATGGACGCCGACTTCCTGGTCGCCCGCCTCAAGGAGGACGCCAACGCCGCGTACGACCGGCGTGAGGAGGAGCTCGGCACCGAGGGGGTGCGCCAACTCGAGCGGATGGTGCTCCTTCAGGTCATCGACCGCAAGTGGCGCGAGCACCTCTACGAGATGGACTACCTCCAGGAGGGCATCAACCTCCGGGCGTACGCCCAGCGCGACCCGGTGGTGGAATACCAGCGCGAGGGCTTCGACATGTTCGCCACCATGATGGACGGCATCAAGGAGGAGACCGTTGGTTTCCTCTACAACATCGACGTCCAGGTGACCGAACCGGAGCCGGAGGCGGGGGCCGACGAGGTCGCCCTGCTCGACAAGCCGGTGGAGATCCGGGCCAAGGGCCTCAACCAGGCGCCGCGGCGGCAGGGCCTGCAATACTCCGCGCCCACCATCGACGGTGAGTCCAGCCCGGGTGCGGTCGCCGTGGAGCAGGCCGAGCAGCAGGCTCCGGCGCTCGGTGTGGGTCGACCGGCTCCGGGTGCCCCGGCGGCACCGGGGCGGACCGCACCGTCCGCTCCGCAGCGGCCGGCATCGGGCCTGCGTGGTCCGGCTGTTCCGTCGGCTGCCGCCCGTCGGCCGGCACCGAACCAGGCGGAGGCGAGCAACGGCCCGTCCCGCAACGCGCCGTGCCCCTGTGGCTCGGGCCGCAAGTACAAGCGCTGCCACGGTGCCCCCAACGGCGGCAACTGACCAACAGCAGCTCCACCGAGGGCGCGTGTGAACCGACAGCGCGTTTGAACTGACAACGTCTGACCGACGGGTCCCGGCCGACCAGGCCGGGGCCCGTCGGTGTCTTCCAGCCCCGCCTGCCCGACCAAAAGGCCCATCCAGGCGCGGTTTCCTGGGGTTACGTGGCGGGCCGCGCCCGTGATCACCTCGCCTTCACGGAAAGCGGGGCATCACCGACAGCCGGACCGCCCGGCTTCCTGCAACGCGAGTGGATCACTGGCCCGGCCCCGGCTTGGTCTGACTCGGGGTTGATCTGGCTCGGTCCGGTGTGGCCCGCTCGGTCCAGCTTGGCGTGGCCGAGTCTGGCCCGGCCCGGCCCGGCCCGGCCCGGCCCGGCCCGGCCCGGCTCGGCTCGGCTCGGCTCGGCC
>NZ_JAKKFF010000266.1 GCF_022229015.1 Micromonospora foliorum | reverse complement strand
TGCCCGGCACCGGCGCGCGCCGGGTGGACCCGCCGGCCAGCCCGGCGGACCGGCGCTTCCTGGACCGGCTCGGTGCCGCCCTCGACCTGGGCTGACCGGCAGGTCGTCGCGCCGGGCGCCGACGCGGTCCGTACCCTCTGATGACCGTGACCGACGACCAGCTTGAGGTGGGCGTGGGCCCCTGGCCGGGGGACCCACCGGACGACCCCCGTTACGACCCGCAGCTGCTGGCGGAGGGGGACCGGCGCAACGTCGTCGACCGCTACCGCTACTGGCGGCACGAGGCGATCGTCGCCGACCTGGACCGGCACCGGCACGGCTTCCACGTCGCGATCGAGAACTGGCAGCACGACTTCAACATCGGCACGGTGGTGCGCAACGCCAACGCGTTCAACGCCGCCGAGGTGCACATCGTCGGACGGCGACGGTGGAACCGGCGCGGCGCGATGGTGACCGATCGGTACCAGCACGTACGGCACCACGAGACGATCGAGGAGTTCGTCGCCTGGGCGGCCGAGCGGCACCTGCCGGTGTTCGGCATCGACAACCTGCCCGGGTCGCGTCCGCTGGAGACCGGCACCCTGCCGCGGGACTGCGTGCTGCTGTTCGGTCAGGAGGGGCCGGGCCTCTCCGCGCCGGCCCGTGCCGCGTGCGACCAGCTCTACTCCATCGCCCAGTACGGCTCGACGAGGTCGATCAACGCGGGCGTGGCCAGCGGAATCGCCATGCACGCCTGGATCCGCGCGCACGCCGGCACGCCGCCGGACTGACCCACGTACGGTGCCGAATCGGACGTTCCGGCTTGACGTGCCGGTGCTCCGGGGAGACGGTGGGGATGTGAGTGTCGCGGTGAGTTGTCCGAGATGCGGGGGCCCAGTGCGGGCGCCGGATCTGATGAACACCGACTCAAGGTGTGTGCGTTGCGGCCCGGTGCCGCCGTTGCACGTGCCCGAGCACATCGGAGCGGAGATCGTGGCGAGCGTGGTGGAGCGGATCACCGCGACCGGCGATCCGCCGGTGACGCCCCTGTGGTGCCCGTGGCCGCTGCCGCCCGGTTGGACACTCACCGGCGTGGCGTACGCCGGGGACGACCGGACGGGAGTGCGGGCGACGGCGGTGGCGTGTGCGGGCCCGGCGCCACTCGGCGGTGGTCCGGCCGATCTGGTCTTCGTGGCCGAGGAACCCGGTGTGGGTCTGGGTACCCGACTCGCCGGACTGGCCGGCCCCGATCCGGGGCCGGAATTGGTCGACGCGCTGACCGACCCGGGGCCGGGTCACCCTGACCACGTCGGACAGGCGAAGATCAAGGTCGGCGGTCACCCGACTCCACTGTGGTTGGTGAATTCACCGACGGATCGAAGCGCGTACGCCGGCGAGGCTCGGGGAATGTGGCTCCATGCGATAGCCTGGCCGGCGAGTGCGGGTCACCTGCTCGCGGAAGACGTCGTGCTTCACGACCTGACCGAGTGGACTCCCCCCGAGCTCGTGTACGGCGCACCGTCCCCGTATCTACCTGGTAGAGCTTGACAACTCTTCCGGATTGACGGAGAACGGACGCAGATATTCACTGTACGACACCACACTGATACTCTGGGTGCCGCTGCGGTAATGGGACCCGGCGCCGCGCGAGAGGATGGCCCGCCATGGTCAAGAAGGTCCTCACCTGGGCCGGAATCGCATTCTTGATCTTCTTCGTCGCCTACCGGCCAAACTCTGCGGCGGACGTGTTCAAGTCGCTCGGCGGCGGGATCATGGATATCGCCCAGGGGTTTGGCGACTTCTTCACCAGCCTCGTCGCCTAGCCGCCGATGGGCAGCCCCTCCGGTCCACCCTTCGACCCGGACGACCCCGACCGGGAACGCCGCGAGCGTGACACCGAGCCGATCCCGCGGATCGGGCCTGATGACGGCCCGGGCTACGGGGCCGGTCCCGGCCTGTCCGACGGTCCGTCCCTTTCGGACGACGTCGGCTACGGCGACGGGCCCGGCTATGCCGGCCAGGGTCGTTCCGGTCGGGGGTGGATCCGTGATCCGGAGGCCAGCTACCAGCCGCCGCAGATCTCCGAGGACGAGCTGGCCGGGTTGCGCGCCGACGCGACCGGCTCGACCCCTCGGCGGGTGCTGCCACTGGAAGACGAGCCGAGTTCGCTGGTGGCTCGCTACCTCTTCCCCACTGAGCGCTACAGGGGCGAGTGGAAGCGACACTGGATCCACCTCACCAACCCGCTGTTGATCGGCGTCGCGGCGACCTTCGTGCTCGGCTACCTCTCCGGCTTTCTCGCCGGCCAGGACGTCGGCGCGCTGACCACCATCGCCGTGCTGCTCTGGTTCGCGGTGATGGGCTGGGTGGCGTGGAAGGTCGCCGACTGGTGGTATGACCGTTTCATCCTGACCAACAAGCGGGTCATGGTGGTCAACGGCATCGTCACCCGCAAGGTGGCGATGATGCCGCTGGTCCGGGTCACCGACATGAAGTACGAGCAGACCCCGACCGGCCGAGCGCTCAACTACGGCACCTTCGTGCTGGAGTCCGCCGGCCAGGAGCAGGCGCTCCGCGAGATCAAGAACCTGCCCAACCCGAACGAGCTCTACCTGCGCGTCGTCGAGGAGATGTACGAGCCGCAGGCGGTCGAGGCGCGGCTCGGCAAGGAGGCCGACGAGGCCAAGGCCGACGACGGGGCGTGAAGGTTTTCGACCGAACATCGGAGCAAGTGCGCACCTTTCGTCATGGACCAGAGCGCCGCTGACGTGGCACTCTGCCAGGACGGCCGGGGGCGTGGAGGTGGGCGGTGGCGAGCAGGGACTCGTTGGAGGAGCAGTTCCGCGAGTTCGTCGCGGCCCGCTCCGCCGCGCTCCTCCGCACCGCTTACCTGCTCACCGGGGACTGGGCCACGGCCGAGGATCTGCTCCAGACGGCGCTGACCAAGACCTACCTCGCGTGGAAGCGGCTCGGCGGGATCGAGGCGGTCGAGCCGTACGCCCGGCGGGTGATGGTCAACACGTCGACGAGTTGGTGGCGGCGGCGCTGGCACGGCGAACGCCCGACCGAGGTGCTGCCCGAGCGGGCCGGTGTCGACGAGATCGAGCAGCAACTCGACCGTGACCTGCTGTGGCGGCATCTCCGGGAGTTGCCCAACCGGCAGCGGGCAGTGCTGGTGCTGCGCTACTACGAGGACATGTCGGAGGCGCAGACCGCCGCGATGCTGGACA
>NZ_JAKKFF010000265.1 GCF_022229015.1 Micromonospora foliorum | reverse complement strand
CCGGTCGGGCGCGCGCGGGGGCGGGCGCCGGGCCGCCCGCGCTGGCCCGGCGGCGGGCCGGCCGATATGTCGAGGTACTCGGCGTGGAACCGGCCCTCCGGGTGGCCCTGGCGGATCAGCGGCGGGGGATGCCCCGCGCTGGACAGGGTTAGCTCCCGCCGCTCCGCGTCGATCACCCCGACCGCCACGGTGACGAACAGCTCGTGGGTGCCGGCCTCCGCGCCGAGGCTGGTCACCAGCCGGTCCAGGCCGGCCAGGACCGCGGCGGGCGCCGGGTCGGCCAGGGCCAGGGCGCGCAGCGCGGCCCGCACCTGCCCCATCCGCGCGGCGGCCTGCACGTCGTGCCCGGCGACGTCGCCCAGCACCACGCCGAGCGTGCCGTTGGGCAGCAGGAACGCGTCGTAGAAGTCGCCGCCGGCAGCGTTGCCGTCCACACCCGGGTCGTAGCGGGCCGCGATCCGCAACCGGGGCAGATCCGGCAGGTGCTCCGGCAACATGCTGCGCTGCAACAGCTGGGCCGTGCCGTGCTGGGTCTCGAACCGGCGGGCCCGCTCCGCGGCCTGGCCGATCAGCTCGGCCGAGGCGGCCAACAGCGCCCGCTCGGCGGGTGACCAGGTGTGCGGGACCTGGTAGCCGACCGCCAGCCCACCGCGGACCACCGAGGTGCCCAGCGGCAGGGCCGCCATCGCGCGGATCTTCTGGTCGTGCCGGTCCACGGCGGTGTCCCGCAACGGTTGCCCGTCGCGGGTGAACGACGGGCCGCCGGAGCGCGCCGCCTGCACCACGGGGGCCGACCAGTCCGCCGCCGCGCGCCGCCAGAGCGGGGGAAGCCGCTCGTCGGCCTCGTCCAGCAGCTCGCCACGGACCCGACGCACCATCCGCCAGCCGCCGCCGCCCTCGTCGACAGCGAACGAGGCCTGGTCGGGGTCGAACGTGGTGATCGCGTACCGCAGCGCCACCCGGGCCACGTCGTCGAGGGTGAGGGTGCCGGCGAGCGCCGCGGCCACCTCGCTGAGGCTCTGCAACTGCTCGGTGACGTGGGTGGTCTCGGCCGCGACCGTCAACACGCCGACGATCTGCCCGGCGCTGTCGCGCACCGGCGAGTAACCCCGGGTGAAGACCGCCTGCTCCACCGTCGCGGAGTGCCCACGGACCAACGGCAGGGTGGACTCCTTCTCCAGGAAGGGCACGCCCTGCCGGTAGCAGCGCTCGATCACCGCACCGACGCCGGGCAGCGCCCAGATCTCCGCGAACACCTCGGCGGCCGGACGGCCGAGGGCGCTCGGGTGCTTGGTGCCCAGCAGCTCGGCGTAGCCGGCGTTGTAGAGCAGGACGAGGTCGTCGCCGTACGCCAGGGCCATCGGCATCGGCGAGGCGAGGATCAGCTCCACCACGGCCCGCAGGGAAACGTCCCAGTCGTCGGCCGGGCCCAGCGCGGTGTTGGCCCAGTCATGAGCGAGCACGCCGACGGCCGACCCGGTGGGTGCGCCCGGGCCCGGAATTGCTGGCGTGGGGACCCGCCCGACCGTTCCTGGCATGTTCGCAGCCTAGTCGGCCGACCGGAAAAGGCATCAGACCACGGCGGCGGGCCGTCGCCGCGGCCGTTCCGGTGGCCGTTCGGGCAGTTCAGGGCCCCTGTCCGGAGGTCTGTCGCAAAAAACGCCGCGCGCTGCGCGGAGTGCCGGACCGGTTGCCGGGTATGCGCCCGGCGCAGTCCATGCGACAGGAGGGACATCATGCTGAAAACCCTCGCGGTCCGGCAGGCCGACATCGGCGATGCCATCGCCGACACCTGGAGGTCGGTGCTGCTCTTCATCCCGAAGGCAGTGGCCTTCATCGTCATCCTCGTGGTCGGCTGGCTCATCGCCAGAGCCGTCCTCAAGATCGTGGATACGGTGCTGGAACGGGTGCACTTCGACGAAGCCGTCGAACGTGGTGGCATCAAACGGGCCCTGGAGAGAACGAAGTACGACGCCAGCGACATTCTGGCCAGACTGGCGTACTACGCCGTACTGCTGTTCACGCTGCAGTTCGCCTTCGGAGTCTGGGGGCCCAACGCGATCAGTGACCTGATCCGCGGCGTGGTGTCCTGGCTGCCGCGCGCGTTCATCGCGATCGTCATCGTGGTGATCGCGGCCGCGATCGCCAACGCTGTGCGGGATCTGGTCACCGGGGCGTTGGGAGGACTCTCGTACGGCAAGGTCCTGGCCGACCTGACGGCGATCTTCATCATCGCGCTCGGTGTGATCGCCGCCCTGAACCAGGTGGGTATCGCCACCACGGTGACCACTCCGGTGCTGATCGCGGTGCTCGCCACGGTGGCCGGCATCCTGATCGTAGGCGTCGGCGGTGGTCTCGTGAAGCCGATGCAGAAGCGGTGGGACGGCTGGCTGGACCGGGCGGCCCAGGAGGCTCGGGCGGTGCAGCAGCAACGTCAGGCCACCTCGGCCGGGCGTAGCGACGTGGAGCGGCAGATGGCCGACCGCGGGGGTGACCGCACCCAGGCGATGCCTCGGGTGGACGAGACCCAGCAGTACCGCTCGTAGCGGGACGTAACGCCACGGCGGGTGGGGAGGGTGTTCCGCGTACGACGCGGGGCGCCCTCCCCTCGCGTCAGTCCTCCAATGCGCGAGCCAGCGCGCAGACCGCGACCAGGCGGGTGAGCAGCCACTCCGGGCGGCTCCAGTCCACCGGCCCGGTGGGCGCCGTCCACCCGTGCTCCAGGGCGGCGGCGCGCACCCCCTCGGCGTAACCGGCGAGCGCCGCGGAGGTCAGCGGCGTGCGGTCCCCGTCGAGGCTGTCCCGGACGGCCGCCGCGTGCTGGTCGACGAGGGCCAGCAGCCCCGGTCGCGCGGCGGCGGCGGTGAGCCCGACAGTGCCCACGGAGACGGTGAGGGCGGCCAGGGTGGACCGCGCCGAGTCGACGGCGGTACGGGAGGCGACCCGGTTGAACGGCACACGCATGGTGACCGAGGCTAACCGACCGGTGACCTCGTCGACCTCGTCCGCTCGGTGGATGCCGGCTGCGCCACTGGGGCGATCACCGCTGACCGCGGGGGTTGATCCGGCACAGACGGGGCAGGAGAAGCAGTCACGGACGGCAGCACACGGCACGGAGGCACGGATGGGACAGCAGGGGGATGGACCGGACGAGCGGCACCGGCGGCCGGACGGGGTCAGCGACGCGACCGTCGCCGCGCTCGGCAAGCTCAGCGAGGCGCTGGAGTGTGTGGAGCGGGCCCGGGGGCACCTCTACTCGATGCACCAGTTGATCGGCCATGCCGACCTGATGCTCGACGACGCGGTGGAGCAGTTCCGCTCCGCCGGGCACCCGCACCTCGCCGACCGGATCGCCACGGAGCTGCGCGGCCGCAACGTCATCGCCGGCCGGTGGACGTTCCAGATCGTCGAGGACTTCGACGACGGCTACCACGCGCTGTTCCGGGAGTTGGACCAGCAGGCCCGCGACGAGTTGGTGGGCGGGCGGCGCCACCTCTACGAGGCGGAGATGAAGGAACGCCGCCGTAGCCGGGGCCGGCCGGGCCACGAGGCCCGGCCGGGTGGCGCGGGCTAGTCGCTTGTCGCGTCGGCCGGGCGTCGCCGCGCCGCGTCGTCAGCGATGATCACGGTTGCCACCATCAGCGCGACGCACAGGCTGAACAGCCACGACTCGTCGCTGACCAGCCAGGCGGACACGGGTGCCTGGAGCGCGGCGAGCAGGAAGCCGAGCCAGGCGAGCCGGCGCTGACGCGTGGAGAGGATTCCGGAGCCTTGATGCATCCCGAAATTCTTACGCGAAAGGGCCGGCTTGCCGTCCTCCGATCGGCCGATTCTGGATGAGCTGTCCGTTTTCTCAACCGTACGGACACGACTTCTTTGCGCCGGGAGCGATCGGGTGCCGACGGCGCTAGAGTGCCCCTGCGGCAGGATGGTGCCTCGTGTCCACCCCGCCCGCGCGCCCCCGCGCCGCACTGCTCCTACTGGCCTACCTCGCGTTCGTCAGTCTCGGTCTGCCCGACGGTCTGCTCGGCGTCGGCTGGCCCTCGATCCGGGGCGAGTTCGACGTGCCGACCGAGGCGGTCGGGTGGGTGCTCACCGCCGGCACCGTCGGCTACCTCACCTCCAGCGTGCTGGCCGGCTTCACGCTGGCCCGGATCGGCGTGGGCGCCCTGCTCGCCGGCAGCACCCTGCTGGCCAGCCTGGCGCTGGCCGGCTACTCGGTGAGCCCCGTGCTGGCGGTGCTGGTGGGCTGCGCGCTACTGGTCGGGCTCGGCTCCGGCGCCGTCGACTCCGGGCTCAACGCGTACGCCGCCGGGACCTTCGGGCCCCGCCACATGAACTGGTTGCACGCCTTCTTCGGCCTCGGCGTGGCCATCGGTCCGCTGATCATGACCGGAGCGCTGAGCGCCGGGCTGACCTGGCGCTGGGGGTACGGCATCGTGGCCGCCGCCCAACTCGTCCTCGCCGTCGCGTTCGTGCTCACCGTGCGGGCCTGGCACCGCGGCGTCCCGGCCGGCACCGCAGCGGGCGCCGCTGTCGTCCCCGCCGGCGCGGATGGTGGCCCGGGACCGACGGTCCGGGACACGCTGCGGCTGCCGGCGGTCTGGTCCGGGACGCTCGCCTTCGTGCTGTACGTGGCGATCGAGGTGTCCGCGGGGCTGTGGGCGTTCCTGCTGCTGACCGAGGGGCGCGGGCTCAGCGCGGCGGTGGCCGGCGGCTGCGTCTCCGCGTACTGGGGCAGCCTGTTCGTCGGTCGGGTCGTGCAGGGTCTGGTGGCCGAGCGCCTGGGGGCGGGGTTGGTGCTGCGGGTCAGCCTGGCCGGAATGGCCGTCGGTGCGGCTCTGGTCGCCGTTCCCGGGCCGGCCGTCCTGGCGGTGCTCGGCCTGGTCGTGATCGGCTTCGCCGCCGCGCCGGTGTTCCCGCTGCTCACCCTCACCACCGCCGAACGGGTCGGTGCGGCGCACGCGGACCGGGCCATCGGGCTGCAGATCGGCGCCGCGGGCACCGGTGCGGCGCTCGTCCCGGCCGGGCTGGGCGTGCTGATCGGCAACACGTCGGTGCAGGTGCTGGGCTCGGCCCTGCTGGTGCTCGCGCTGGCGCTGATCGCGCTCTACGAGTGGGACGCGCGTCGCTCGAGCGGCCGGCCCACCGGGCAGCCGGTGCCCGCTCAGCCTGGTGGGGAGGGTCAGCCGACGTCTGGACCGGTCCGTCCGGTGGTGGACGGCCGGTAGCGGCGCTCCGGATCGGTGTCCTCCCGGCTGTTGCCCTGGGCCTGCCCCTTACGGTCGTCCGCTGCCGGCCCGTGGCCGAACGTCGCCTCTTCCCCCGCGTCGTTGCCGGTCACGTCGTCGGCCTGCCCGTCGAGGCTGGAGCCGGCCACGGCCTGCTCCAGCTCTTCCAACGGAAGCCGTTCCTCGTCCCGCCACACCCTGATGTTGTCGTCGGTCATACCAACAGCCGTACCCGGGCACGATGATCGCAAACGGCGCGGGGATACGGCGATGGCCGCCGGGAGTCCGACGGCCATCTCAGGTCACTGCTCAGGGTCACGGCTGCGGACGGTCCACCTGTCCGCGCCAGGCACCGGTCTCCTGGCCACGCCGCTCGATGAAGGTCTTGAACCGCTCCAGGTCGCCCTTGGCCCGCCGGTCGACGATGCCGAGCTTGTCGCCGGCCTGCTCGACGACACCGTGCGGCTCGAACTCGAGCTGCAGGGTGACCCGGGTCTTGTCCTGGTCCAGGCGGTGGAAGGTCACCACACCGGCCTGCTGGGTGCCGCCGGTCGAGCGCCAGGCAACCCGCTCGTCGGGGAGCTGTTCGGTGATCTCGGCGTCGAACTCGCGCTTCACCCCGGCGATGTCCACCGTCCAGTGGGTCATCGTGTCGGAGAGCTGCCGGACCTCCTGCACACCCTCCATGAACTCGGGGAACTCCTCGAACTGCGTCCACTGGTCGTACGCGGTGCGTACGGGCACGGAAACGTCCACGTGTTCGGTAACGCCACTCATTGGGGAACCTCCTTCAGTCGCGGGTGGATTGCCGGATCGGGGGCGATCCTGGTCACCAGCGAGTTGTCTCGTTCTTGTTGCCCAGCGCGGCCCAGACCTCGGAGACCGTCTGGTAGACGGTGCCCTCGGGCAGCCGTTCCAGCGCCGCCACGATGTCGTCCGGCGCCTCGTTCTCGCGGGCGCTGGCGATGAGCACCAGACGGTCGCCCGGCAGCGCGCTCATCGAGATGAACCGGCCGAGCCGGCTGCGCTGCTCGACGTCCGTCGAACTCATCCCCTTCGGGGCACCGCTACGCGTCTCGCCCGCCGGGGCGGTGGTCGCCTCCGGCTGGTCCTCACCGGCCGGTTCGGGCACCCGGAACTCGTCGACCCGAGAGCCACCGGTCCCCGGCCCCTGTACGAGGCCGCTGACCTCCTGACTCATCTGTTCGTCGATCCTCGGTCCGTGCTTGCTGTTGCCACGCTCCATGCCTTCTGCGCTACCCGGCACCTCACCCGATAAACCGGCACCGGGCCACGAACCGGCCCTCGGCCCGGCCTCGGACCGGACATCCGAGCCGGAAACGGAGGCTCAGTCGTCCGCGGGCCGGCGCGGCGGCAGCACCGGCTCCTCCGGATCCGGGTCGCCGGCCTGCAACTGCCGCCCGCGCTGCACCTCGGCGTTGATCTGCACACCCAGCATCAGCGCCGAGTTGGACAGGTAGAGCCAGACCAGAAACGCGATGGCCGCCCCGAGGCTGCCGTAGGTGGTGCTGTACGAGCCGAAGTTGGCCACGTAGAGGCCGAAGCCGAAGGAGGCCGCCGCCCAGGACACCAGGGCCACCGCACCACCCGGGGTGAGCCAGCGGAACCGGGGCTGGCGCACGTTCGGCGCGATCCAGAACAGCAGCGACAGCAGCGCCATCATGATCATCGCAAGGACCGGCCACTTCGCCACACTCCACGTCGTACGGGCCAGACCACCGGCGTGGATCAGGTTGCCCACGGCGTCGGTGACCGGCCCACTGACGATCAGGCCGAGGGCGACCACCGCGAGCAGCACCAGCGTGATCGCCGCCAGGCCGATCTGCAGCGGCCGGAGCTTCCAGACCGGGCGGCCCTCGGTCACCCCGTAGACGGCGTTCGAGGCCCTCGTGAACGCCCCGATGAAGCCCGACGCGGACCACAGCGCGCCGAGCAGGCCGAAACTCAACAGCAGCTTGGGGTTGCTCTGGTCGAGCACCACGGTCCGGATCACCCGGACCACGCCGCCCTCCTCGTCGGTCAGCACCGCCCCGGCGCCCACCTGGTTGGCGAGGTCGACCACCGTGTCGACGGTCTGCTCGCCGCTGGAGACCAGGCCGACCAGGGCCACCACCACGATGGCGGACGGAAAGAGCGCCAGGACGCCGTAGTAGGTCAGCGCGGCGGCCCAGTCGGAGCAGTTGTCGTTGACGAAGTTCTGCACGCTGCGGACCAGCACCCCGCGCCAGGTCCGCCAGCTCAGCTGCCGCATCCGTCGGGGCACCCGGGTGCCCGATGTGCCGTCCAGCGTCGTACCGGGCTCCGTGGTCGTCATGCCCGCTCCCTGCGCCCCGGCCGCCGGATGACCGGTCGTCCGGTCTGGCCTGGCCCGGCGGTACCCGGATGGCGAAATCGACAAACCCACCCGGCTTCCGGCCGGCGCCGCTATGGTTTGCCGCCGTCCCACCGGGGAACGGTCACGGTGACCCTGTCGACACGGAGGAGGACGAGATGCCCGGGCGCGAGGACTTGCCCAGCACGCTGCGGCGCTCCCCGGATAAGGCGCAGCGCACCTGGGAGAAGACGCACGACTCGGCGGTCGAGACCTACGGCGAGGGGGAGCGGTCGCACCGTACCGCCTTCGCCGCGGTGAAGCACCAGTTCGAGAAGGTGGGCGACCACTGGGAGCCGAAGGGCCACAAGGGCCCCAGCGACCAGCAGGCCGCCGGTGGCGGGCCGGAACGACGGGCCCCCACGGCGGGCGGCGTGGACGCCAACGCCACCAAGGACCACCTGATGTCGGTGGCCCGCAAACTCGACGTACCCGGCCGGTCCAGCATGACCAAGCCGGAGTTGGTCACCGCCATCGAGAAGGCCAACGACCGCGCCACCCGCAAGGCCCGCGGCGACTGACGGCCGCCGCGCCACGGCACAACCGACGCGGTACGGGCGGGCGCGCCACCCCTGCGTCCGCCCGCACCGTTCACCTCCCCCGCACGGTTCACCCCCGCACGGTTCACCAGTGCCCGCCGCCCGGCGCCTCGATGTGCACCGCCTTCGTGGCGGTGAACTCGTCCAGCAGCTCCGGGCCGTACCCGTAGCCCTGCCCGCTGGCCCGGCGCGGATGCGCGGCACCCCCCGGCGCACCCCCGAACACCGCGTTGATTTTCACGGTGCCCACCGGCAGTTCCCGCCAGGCCCGCTGCGCGTGACTCATCGACGCGGTCAACACCGTGGCGGCCAGCCCGTACGGGGAGTCCGCCGCACAGCGCAGCGCCTCGTCGAACGAGTCGACGACCACCACCGGGGCGACCGGCCCGAAGGTCTCCTCCCGGACCAGCGGCATGTCGTGGCGGCAGTCCGTGACGACGGTGGCCGGGTAGAACGCCCCCGGCCCGTCCGGCACCTCGCCGCCCGCCCGCACCCGTGCGCCGTCCGCCACGGCGGCCGCCACCTGACCGTGCACGTGGTCGCGGTGCCGTCGGTCGACCAGCGGGCCGAGCTCGGTGCCCGGGTCCCGACCAGGCCCGACCCGCAGGGCCTCGGCGCGTCGTACCAACGCGGCCACGAAGTCGTCGGCCACCTCCCGGTGCACGTAGAGCCGCTCCACGGCCACGCACATCTGCCCGGCGTTGGCGAACGCGCCGAGCGCGGCCTGCTCCGCCGCCCACTCCGGGTCGACGCCAGCGTCCACGATCAACGGGTCGCTGCCGCCGTTCTCCAGGAGCACCTTCGCGCCGGTGCGGGCCGCGGCGGCGGCTATCGACCGCCCGGTGGCCGTCGAACCCACGTGCGCCACCACGTCGACCTCCTGCGCCGCCAGCGCCGCGCCCACCTCCGGGCCGCCGGTGAGCAGCGACAACACCCCGGGCGGCAGTGCCTGATCCAGTGCTCGGGCCAGCAGCCAACCCGTCGCCGGTGTGCGTTCGCTCGGCTTGTAGAGCACCACGTTCCCGGTCACCAGCGCCGCGCCGAGCAGCCCGCAGGAGACCGCCACCGGGTCGTTCCAGGGGGTGAGGGCCGCGACCACGCCGCGCGGCTGCGGGGCCAGGAAGTCCAGCGCGTCGGTCTCGCCGTTCAGCGTGCGCCCGCCGTGCAGCGGTGCCAGTTCCGCATACTGTCGCAGGGTGCCGATCCCCGCCTCGACGCCGCCGCGAGCGTCCGCCAACGGCTTGCCCATCTCCGCGGTGACCGCCGCCGCCAACTCCTCGGTGACCGCCGCCACCGCGTCCGCGGCCCGGTGCAGCGCCGCCGC
>NZ_JAKKFF010000264.1 GCF_022229015.1 Micromonospora foliorum | reverse complement strand
GGGCAAGGCGACGGAGCGGCGGGCCGCGGACAGCTCCGGACGCCGACCCCGACGGGACGTCAGCCGCCCGGGTGCGGCCCGGCGCGCCCGGAAGGGCGCCCCGGCGGGCAGCCCCGGCCCCGACGAGCCGGTCGCGCTCGCCGACCCGGTCACCATGCGCCTCGACGGGCGGGTCGCCCTGGTCACCGGGGCGGGCAGCCCGGACGGCATCGGGTACGCCACCGCCCGGCGACTCGCCGACCTGGGCGCTCGGGTGGCCATCGTCTCCACCACCAGGCGCATCCACGAGCGGGCAACCGAGCTGGGGGTCACCGGCTTCGTCGCGGACCTGACCGACGAGTCCGAGGTCGGCGCGCTGGCCGATGCGGTCGCCGAGCAGTTGGGCGACGTCGAGGTGCTGGTCAACAACGCCGGCCTGGCCAGTCGGGCCAGCCAGGGCGTGCTGCGGCCGGTGGCGCAGCTGACCTACGACGAGTGGCGCGGTGAGATCGACCGCAACCTCTCCACGGCGTTCCTGTGCAGTCGGGCGTTCATCGGCGGGATGGCCGAGCGGGGCTGGGGTCGGATCGTCAACCTGGCGGCCACGGCCGGCCCGGTCAACGCCCTGCCCACCGAGGCCGCGTACGCCGCGGCGAAGGCCGGGGTCGTCGGGCTGACCCGGGCCCTGGCCATGGAGATGATCGCCGACGGCGTGACCGTCAACGCGGTGGCACCCGGCACCATCTACACCGCGGCGTCCACCATGGCCGAGATCAAGCAGGGGCTGGGCACCCCGGTGGGGCGACCGGGCACGCCGGACGAGGTCGCCGCGGCGATCAGCTTCCTCTGCTCGCCGGCCGCCTCGTACATCACCGGGCAGATGCTGGTGGTCGACGGCGGCAACAGCGTCCGCGAGGCCCGCTTCCGCTGACCGCGCGGTCCGCACCGGCGTCGGTCAGTAGCCGCCGGTGTCGTTGGTGTTGCCGAAGGCCACCAGCGCCAGCCAGCCACAGCAGGCCAGCACGGTGAGCCCGGTGAAGACGTAGCCCAGGATCAGCCCCCAGGTCGCGAGCTGGTCGCCCTCCTCGCCGGTGGTCCGGATCTGCCGCTTGGCCACGTGACCGAGGACGGCGCCGGCGGGCGGAAACACGAAGGCGAACACCAGCGACAGGATCGCCAGCACGTTGGTGCCCCGACCCGGCCCGGACGGCGGTGGGCCGTACTGGCCGTAGGGGCCCTGCGGGGGGTACGGCGGCTGCTGACTCCAATGCCCCGACTGCTGCGGCCCCTGGTGGCCGTACGGCGACGGTTCACCGGCCGGCGGCCCGTACGGTGAGCGTTCCGCCGGCAGCTCGTACGCCGGCTGGTCCGGCTGCGGCGCGTACGGCGGCTGGCCGGCCGGCGGTGGCGCGTACGGCGACTGGTCCTTCGGTGGCTCGTAGGGTGACGGCGGCGGCTCGTCCTCGGGCGGTCCCGACGGCGGCGGGTAGCTCACAGCTGTCCTCCTCCTGCCGGTGCCGGAAAAGTCCCTCTTGCCGGACGCTACCCGCAGCGGTGAACCTTTTCACAGCGGTTGTGTGGACTGGTCACCTTGGCCTCGTCGACCCGGGGGGCCGATACTGACCCAGCGTTCAGTTACCCATGAGTAGTGCGCGGATCCCCGGAGGCTGAGATGGCCCGACTCGCCCAGACGCCTGGCCTGACCGATGTGCAACAGTCGATCCTGGAGACCGTTCGGGACTTCGCCGACAAGGAGATCATTCCGCACGCGCAGCGACTGGAGCACGCCGACGAGTACCCGATCGACATCCTCGACGGCATGCGCGAGATGGGGCTTTTCGGCCTCACCATTGACGAGGAGTACGGCGGGCTCGGCGAATCCCTGCTCACCTACGCGCTGGTGGTGGAGCAGTTGTCCCGAGGCTGGATGTCGATCTCCGGCATCGTCAACACCCACTTCATCGTGGCGTACCTGATCTCCCAGCACGGCTCGCCCGAGCAGAAGGCCCGGCTGCTGCCGAAGATGGCCACCGGCGAGGTGCGCGGCGCGTTCTCCATGTCCGAGCCCGAAACCGGCTCCGACGTCTCCGCGATCAAGTCCCGGGCCGTCCGCGACGGCGACCACTACGTGCTCAACGGGCAGAAGATGTGGCTCACCAACGGGGCGTACTCCTCGGTGGTGGCCACCCTGGTCAAGACCGACACCGGTGCCGAGTCCGTCTACGGCAACATGAGCACCTTCCTGCTGGAGAAGGAGCCCGGCTTCGGCGAGACCGCCCCCGGCCTGACCATCCCCGGCAAGATCGAAAAGATGGGTTACAAGGGCGTCGAGACCACCGAGATGGTGCTCGACGGCGTGACCGTGCCCGACTCCGCGATCCTCGGCGGCGCCGACAAGGTCGGCCGTGGCTTCTACCAGATGATGGACGGCATCGAGGTGGGCCGGGTCAACGTGGCCGCCCGCGCCTGCGGCATCTCCATTCGCGCCTTCGAGCTGGCGGTGAGCTACGCCCAGCAGCGCAAGACCTTCGGCCAGCCCCTCGCCAAGCACCAGGCGATCGCCTTCAAGCTCGCCGAGATGGGCACGAAGATCGAGGCCGCGCACGCCCTCATGGTCAACGCCGCCCGGCTCAAGGACGCCGGTCAGCGCAACGACGTCGAGGCCGGGATGGCCAAGCTGCTCGCCTCGGAATACTGCGCCGAGGTCGTCCAGGAGGCGTTCCGCATTCACGGCGGCTACGGCTACTCCAAGGAGTACGAGATCGAGCGGCTGATGCGGGAGGCCCCGTTCCTGCTCATCGGTGAGGGCACCTCAGAGATCCAGAAGACCATCATCTCCCGAGGCCTCCTCAAGGAGTACAAGCTCTGATCCGCCCCTGCTGATCGGTTGCTTGTTGCTCGTTGCCGGTTGCTTGTTGGCCGGTCGCCGATCCGCGTCGTCGGTCACGAGCGTGATGACCGTGAGGCATCAATATGACTCAGAGGCATCACGCTCGTGACCGAGGCTGTCCGCGCCGACGGACGCGTCGTCGTTGACGAGACAGGCCCAACAGAAGCGGCAAAGGCCCCCAACCTGGCACCACAACTGCATGATCGGCGGGGCGGGCGGGGTGGGGTTCGGGTTAGGCGAGGCGGGTGATGCCGGCGGCGGCGCGTTCGACGATGAGGCAGCGGTCTTCGACGTAGTCCATGCCGGCCTCCTCGGCGATCCGCCGCGCCTCGGCCGAGACGATGCCCAGTTGCAGCCAGACCGCGGGGGCGCCGATCGCCGCCGCGTCCCGGACCACCTGCACGGCGTCGGCTGCCGGTCGGAACACGTCCACCAGGTCGACGGGGTGCGGAATGTCGGCGAGGGTCTTGTAGGCCCGTTCCCCGAACAGTTCGTCGACCGTCGGGTTGACCGGGATGATGCGCCAGCCGTACTGCTGCATCTGCAACGGCACGCTGTGCGCGGCCTTGAACGGGTCGCGGGACGCGCCCACGACGGCGATCACGGCGGAGTCGGCGAGGATCTGCTGAGCGGTACGCACCAGCCGACTGTAGCTCCGACTAGAGCAGTGTCAGTTGCTCGGCCGCCGACGGTGGCGGCGGCTCGGGCAGGCTGCGGTTGTCGCCCCGCTCCCCGCGGTGCAGCCCGTGGCGGCGGGAGGCGATCCGCACCCGTGCGGTCAGCTCCCGCTGGTACGCCTGCGGGGCGTACGCACCGGCCCGGTAGAGCTCGCGGTAGCGGGGCACCAGGTGCGGGTGCTCGCGGGCGAGCCAGTGCGCGTACCACTCCCGGGCGCCGGGACGCAGGTGCAGGGGCAGGGCGGTCACGCTTGTCGCGCCGGCGGCGGCGATCGCCGAGACGGTGGCGTCGATCGACTCGTCGCTGTCGCTGAGGCCGGGCAGGATCGGGGCCATCAGCACGCCGACGGAGAAGCCGGCGTCGGTGAGTGCCCGGACGGCGTCCAGCCGACGGCGGGGGTGCGGTGTGCCCGGCTCGACGGTGCGCCAGAGGTGCTCGTCGACGAACCCCACCGAGAAGGAGATGCCCACCGTGGTCACCTCGGCGGCCTGCCGCAGCAGCGGCAGGTCGCGCAGGATCAGCGTGCCCTTGGTGAGGATCGAGAACGGGTTGGCGAAGTCTCGCAGGGCGCCGATGATCTGTGGCATCAGCCGGTAGCGGCCCTCGGCGCGCTGGTAGCAGTCCACGTTGGTGCCCATCGCCACGTGCGCGCCCCGCCAGCGCGGCGCGGCCAGCTCCCGCCGGACCAGCTCACCGGCGTTGACCTTGACGATCACTTTCCGGTCGAAGTCCGCGCCGGCATCGAGATCGAGATAAGTGTGCGTGTTGCGGGCAAAGCAGTTGTGGCTGACCACGCCATTGGCGATGAAGTCCCCGGTGCCAGTGGTGATGTCCCAGAGCGGCAGCTCCAGCCCGAGTGCCTCGATGCCGACAACCCGGAGGGCGCCCTGATGCTTCAGTGCGCCACCCTCGATCGACCGCTTCCGAGTAATGGCAGGGTCGGTGAGGTGGAAGAACCGGAGCCGGGCGGCGAGGCCCCCGGTCAGCCTGATCTCCCGCACGCGGTTGGCTAGGCCGCGATCTTCTCGCATGCAGGCGAAACCGAAATGGCGCAGTGCTGCCGTCGTCTGGTCGAGGATGGCGTCGTCGCTGTTGCTGATGCGCAGGACGCCTCTGCTGCAACTGCCCTCCGCGTCGAAGATGCCGGCCAGGAAGCCAAGCCGCCAGTCGTCACTGGGCTCGACCGGCCAACGAACGAGTTCGGTGATCGCCAGGATGTCCCGCTGCTTAGAGGTTCGGATGGCGGCCACTGCACGTCGCGTGGGACTGGCCGGGGTGAAATCGAAGCGCTGTGTCTTGACCCCTTCGAGTGCGAGGTAGCGCTCACTGCGGCTCAATGCCTCATCATCGGCCAACGCCAGCCGGAACCGGTGCACCGTCCCGTACGAGTACGAGAACGTGCCCAGGTGCGCGTCTCCCCGGACCATCCCGCACAGGTAGCCCCGGCGGTAGTCGAGTGACTCCTTGGGCCCGACGGCGAAACGACCGGTGCCGATCAGGCGGTTGTTGGTGGTCAGGTAGGGGCGTCGGGCATTGCCATGCATGGCCCCGGTGACGTACTTCCAGCCACGTTCGGAGAGGAACCGGTGGTCCCCGCTGGCGATGAGGGTCGTGCCGTCCTCCAGTGTGACCCGGTAGGCCGACTTCACCGTGGACCACTTGTCAAGGACAGTGGTGATCACGTATCGGCGGTAGGCGCCCCGTCGCTCGGTCCCGTAGATGCGGTCACCCGGCTCCAGTTCGCTGATCGGATTCGTGCGACCGTCCGCCATCAGGATCGGGGTGTCCGCGCCCAGGCAGTAAACACATGCATGAGAGCAGCCCCGGTACGGGTTGATCGTCCACTCGAACGGGACGCGGGACTGCCCGGGCACCCGGTTGAGGATCGACTTGGCCTGCACCTCGTAGAAGGTCATCCCGGCGAACTCGGGGGTGTCGAAGGTGCGGGCGATGGCGCCGGGCAGCGCCAGCGGCAGGGGTGGCGTCGCTGGCGCTGCCCGCTCGGGGTCTCCCTCAACCGGGGGAGCGGTGAGGTTGTCCCAGCGCATGGCCACTATTCGAACACGTGTACGAGACAAGCGCAAGTGACCCGCCGTACACCGGTGGGTGTCCGGATGGTCGGAGAGGGGAGGATGGACACCATGGAGACGTCGACCTTCGTCTACGACGGGGACTGCGCGTTCTGCACGAGCTGTGCGGAGTTCATCGAGCGCCGCATCCCCGCCGCCGCACGGGTGGTGCCCTGGCAGTTCGCCGACCTGGACGCGCTCGGCCTCACCGTGGCCGAGTGCGAGGAGGCCGTGCAGTGGGTCGGCGCGGACGGTTCCCGCGCGGCCGGTCCGGACGCCATCGCGAAGCTGCTCGCCGCGAGTGGTCCGCTCTGGCGGGTCGCCGGTGCCGGCCTGCGGTTTCCTCCGGTGCGCGTGGCGGCGTGGCCCGCGTACCGCTGGGTGGCGCGCAACCGCCACCGACTCCCCGGTGGCACCGCGGCCTGCTCGCTGCCGCAGGAGGCCCGGGAGCGGCTCTACGGCCCGACCGGTCGCCCGACCACCGGCGTCTGATCGTCGAGCGCCCGTTCCGCGCCGGCCCCCACCGGGTCCTGGCCAGGCGGCGCCGGCTCCGGGTCGTCGCCCGCCGGGCGCTGTTCCGGGGCATCCGTCGTCGCTGGGTCGGGAGTGTCGCGGCCGACAAGCCGGCGGGTCCAGACCAGCGGGCGCACCCGCTCCAGCGGTAGGAAGCTGGTCATCGCGGCCAGGTGCGGCGCGAACGAGATCGTGATGGTCGCGATGGTGACCGCGTGGAACGAGTAGAAGAAGCCGACCATGGCGAGTCGCCAGCGCGGCGGCAGGAGGAAGACCACCGGGCTCAGTAGCTCGAACGCCACGATGCCGAACTGGGCGACGATCAGCAGGTGCGGCACCTGGGCGATGAGGTCCGCCAGGTCGGTGCCGCGTCGGATGATCGCGCGGGCCAGGACCGAGCCGGTCAGCCAGTCCAGGCCGCCGAAGCGCAGCTTGGCGAAGGCGGCCAGGAAGTACGTGCAGATCACCGCGATCTGGGTGACGCGGAGGGCCCAGCCACCGGCCTCGGTGCGGGTGGTGTCGCCGTGCCGGGCGCGACCGGCGGTGGGCAGCACGGCCAGTGCGACGAGCAGCCCGAACCGGTCGTGGTCGACCTTTCCGTAGCTCATCGCGATGATCATCCACTCCAGGTACAGCGCGCACACCGCCCAGCCGAGCAGCCGGGGCGCCCGCCCGGTGGCGGCGAGGAGGGCGAGCAGCAGCAACGCCCAGAAGATCACCGTCACCAGCGTCTCGGTTGGCGTCGGCAGTGGGAGCAGGCGGCCGATCAGGAGTGGCTGGTACAGGTCGCCGGGCACGCTGACCCGGGTGCGTACCCAGGGGGTGAAGATCACCAGGTCGGCGGCGACGAACAGGTAGATCAGGGTGCGGAACGCGGCCACCCGGCCCCGGGGTACGGCTTCGGTCAGCCAGCGGTTCATCGGGTGGCCTGCCAGCGGACGACGGTCTGGTCGGTGTGTTGGCCGGTCGGTCGGCCGCCACGAATGCCGTGCCAGCGGATGACGATGCGGACCTCGACCAGCGCGGGGGCGTCCGGGTGGCGTTCGGCGTACGCGTCGGCGACCTCGGTGAGCAGCGTCGGGTCGGCGGCGTACCGAGCCTGCTGACCCTCGATCTCGGCGCGGCGGATGCCTGTCGCGTTCTGGTCGAGGTCGATCACCGTCCCGGAGCTGTTCACCCCCTCGACGCGGGTGTCCGGTGCGGGGGCGTTCGGCGGGTTGGAGGTGGAGTACATCCGGAACGGGCCGAACGGGAAGTCGTCGTCGCTGCCCCAGAAGGTGCCGGCGACGAGCAGGACGAGACCGAGTGCGGTCGCGCCCAGCCGGGTCACGCGCCCGCGGGTGGTCAGGTTCTCCATCGGGTCGTGACGATACGGGATGTACCGACTGCGTCGGGTCCCTCCGACGGCCAGTTCGGCCTGACCAGGCAGGTGATCATGCGGGAGCAAGCGGGGGTACGACGAAGGCCGGGCCCGAACCGGGCCCGGCCTCGCGTGTCGTCGCGCGGACGACTCAGTGGTTGTGCTCGGCCAGCTGCTTGCGGACGTCGTCCATGTCCAGCGCCTCGACCTGCTCGATCAGGTTCTCCAGCGCGGACTCGGGAAGCGCGCCCGGCTGGGCGAAGACGATGACGCCGTCACGGATCGCCATGATCGTCGGGATCGACCGAATGTCGAACTTTGCGCCCAGCTCCTGCTGAGCCTCAGTGTCGACCTTGCCGAAGACGATGTTCTGGTGCTTCTCCGAGGAGCGCTCGTAGACCGGGGCGAACCGCTTGCACGGACCACACCAGTCGGCCCAGAAGTCGACCAGGACGATGCCGTCGTTGCCGGTCACCTCGTCGAAGTTCGCCGAGGTCAGCTCAACGGTTGCCATTGCACTCTCCGATCACCGCGGTTTATCTACGTCCCGTAGAACCAGGGCTGACCGTATCGAATTCCCGGGCGGTGGGGCACGAAACGTGCTCGGGGCTGCCGGGGGGCGCTGCGGGTCATCGACACGCGTCTGTTCACACCCGACCTGCGGAACGCAAGTGCACGGCGCACTTGCGTGACCTGACGTGATGGGAGCGTTTCCAGGGAGATCCACGCCCTTGAGCTGTACGAATCGGTAACTTGGCCCCTGACGAGGAGGTATCCGGCCTGCGGAGATCGCTGATCAACCTCCGTTCCATTACGGAGAGTAGTGTTACAAAAAGATAAATGTGACCGCGATCTCTGTTGAACCTACGCAGGCGTAGGGCAGAATTCCTCACATCAGAGCGTGGGCGGCGGGTGCCGGGGAGGGCCCCGCCGCTCATTGCGTCTCCCCCCTGGCGAGTGACCGGTGTGACATTTCCGCCGCCCTCGCGCCCCGCCGGTCGCCTTAACCACCGGTAAGGCATGCTGTGCCGAACTCCATCGCCGCCCGTCGAAGGGACCAGCATGCAGTTCGGTCGCTACTACGAGGAGTTCGAGGTCGGCGCGGTCTACCGGCACTGGCCGGGCAAGACCGTCACCGAGTACGACGACCACCTCTTCTGCCTGCTCACGATGAACCACCACCCGCTGCACATGGACGCGCACTACGCCGCCACAGCCAGCCAGTTCAAGCGCAACGTCGTGGTCGGCAACTACATCTACTCGCTGCTGCTCGGCATGTCGGTGCCCGATGTGAGCGGAAAGGCGATCGCCAACCTGGAGGTCGAGTCGCTGCGGCACGTCGCGCCGACCTTCCACGGCGACACCATCTACGGCGAGACCACGGTGCTGGACAAGCGTGAGTCCGGCTCGAAACCCGACCGGGGCGTGGTCTCGGTGGAGACTCGCGGCTACAACCAGGACGGCACGATGGTCTGCGTCTTCCGGCGCAAGGTCATGGTCCCCAAGCGGGAGTACGCGGCCGCCGCGGTGCCCGACGGGGTGGATCCGGAGCGGCCCAGCTTCCCCGAGCCGCGCTGACCGTCGCGGCGGGCTCCGACCGTCGACGAACACGGGTTCCTTCCTCACCGCGGGTCTGCGGGGGAAGGGGCCCTGTTCCCGTTTCGGGGCATATGCTGACGCCGGAGGTTCCGATGAGCCACTCCGTCGCGGGAGAGCCGTCCTCTGCCGGCCGCCGAGCCGCACCCTTGACCACCGCTGTCTACTCCGCCGTCGAGTGGGATCTGCTCACCAGCCTGCCCGGTCGGGTGCTCGTGGCCGCCGCGGCGCCCGGTCCCGGCCGGACGGAGCGTGGGGTCATGGCGAGCCTGGCCGGCGTGGACGCCGTGGCCGCGGGCCGAGCCTCCGACAGTGATCTGGTCCGCGCGGTGGTCGCCACGATCTACGCCCGCCACGACGGCACCCCGCAACCCGCCGAGCGGCTCACCGATCTGGTGGACCTGCTGGCCGCCTGTCGGGCGGCGAGCCGCGTCCTGCGGCGCCGGGCGGACCCCGCCGACTCGGCCGCGTACCGCCAGTGGGTGCAGTCGGTCGCGGCCCGGGTCTGTCG
>NZ_JAKKFF010000263.1 GCF_022229015.1 Micromonospora foliorum | reverse complement strand
AGGGCGGCGTCCAGCACCTCCCGTGCCAGCTCCGGCCCGCTGGCGGCCGCCGCCGGCTCACCGCCCGCCGGTCCCTCCGCCGCCTTGGGAGTACGCGCGGCCGGGTCGTCGCCTGCCGCTGGCCGACCGGTGCCTGGCTTACCCGACACGGCGGACCGTCCCTTCGCCGACCTGATAGCGGGTGCCGCGCAGGGCGGCCGGCACGTCATCGTCCACCGCGCAGGTGACCAGCAGCTGACTCGCCCCACCCACCAGCTCCGCCAACCGCTCCCGGCGGCCGGTGTCCAACTCCGCGAAGACGTCGTCGAGCACCAGCACCGGCTCGATGCCGTCGGCGCGCAACAGGTCGTACCCGGCCAGCCGCAGCGCGAGCGCGAACGACCACGACTCGCCGTGGCTGGCGTACCCCTTGGCGGGCAGCGGGCCGAGGCTCAGGGCCAACTCGTCGCGGTGTGGGCCGACCAGGGTGGTGCCCCGCTCGATCTCGGCGGAGCGGGACGCGGCCAGGGCCGCCGTCAGCGCCTCGGCCAGCGCGGCCCGGTCGGTGGTCGGCTCGGCCAGCTCGATCGACGGCCGGTACGCGATGCTGGCCGCGCCCTGACCGGCCGCCACCGCGTCGTACGCCTTGGCCACGTGCGGGGTGAGCGCGGCCACCAGCTCCAGGCGGCCGGCGAGCAGCTCCGCGCCGTGCTGGGCCAGGTGGGTGTCCCAGACGGCGAGGGTGCCGAGGTCACCGCCCCGGGATCCACCGGTCTTGCGGGCCAGGTACGCGGTGCGCAGCAGGGCGTTGCGCTGCTTGACGACCCGCTCGTAGTCGGCCCGCACGCCCGCGTACCGGGGCTGGCGGTTGACCAGCAGGTCGTCAAGGTAGCGGCGGCGCTCGGCCGGGTCGCCCCGAACCAGCTCAAGATCTTCCGGGGCGAAGAGCACCAGCCGGAGCGCCCCGAGCACGTCCCGGGCCCGCCGCGCCGGCGAGCGGCCCAGCCGAGCCCGGTTGGCCTTGCCGGGCACGATCTCCAGCTCGACCAGGAGCTCGCGGCCGTCGTGCACCACCGCGCAGCGGATCACCGCGGACGTGGCGCCCATCCGGACCAGCGGTGCGTCGGTGGCGACCCGGTGTGAGTCCAGGGTCGCCACGTAGCCCAGCGCCTCGACGAGGTTGGTCTTGCCGACGCCGTTGGCGCCGGTCAGGACGTTCGCCCCCGGCTGGAGGTCGACGGCCACCCGCTCGTACGAACGGAAGTCGACAAGTTCCAGCCGGTGAACGTACACAGGTTGTGGATACCGCTCAGCGCTTGTGGACGGCGTGGCCACCGAACTGCTGACGCAGCGCGGAGACGGCCTTCATGGCGGGCGAGTCGTCCTGCCGGGAGGCGAACCGGGCGAACAGCGAAGCGGTGATGACGTTCAGCGGCACAGCCAGTCGGACCGCCTCGTCGACCGTCCACCGGCCCTCGCCGGTGTCCTCCGTGTAGCCACTCAGGTCGGCCAGCTCCGGGTCCTCGTCGAGCGCCCGGTCCAGCAGGTCCAGCAGCCAGGAACGGACGACGGTGCCCTCCCGCCAGGACTTGATGACGCCCGGCACGTTGGTCACCAGCTCCGAGGCGGCCATCAGCTCGTAGCCCTCGGCGTAGGCGTGCATCAGGCCGTACTCGATGCCGTTGTGCACCATCTTCGAGTAGTGCCCGGCGCCGACCGGCCCGGCGTGCACGAAGCCGAACTCGCCCTCCGGCTTGAGCGCGTTGAAGATCGGCATCAGGCGGTCCACGTGCTCCTGGGCGCCGCCGACCATCAGCCCGTAGCCGTTCTGCCGGCCCCAGACGCCGCCGGAGACCCCGACGTCCAGGTAGCCGATGCCGCGCTGGTTGAGCCGCTCGGCGCGGGGGGCGTCGTCGCTGAAGCGCGAGTTGCCGCCGTCGATGATGATGTCGCCCTCGCCGAGCACCTCGGCTAGCTCGTCGATCGTGGCGTCGGTGACACCGGCGGGCACCATGACCCAGACCGCGCGCGGCGACTCAAGCTTCTCTGCCAGGCCGGCGAGGGTCGTGACGTCGCTGATCTGGGCGTTGTGGTCGAAGCCGACCACCTCGTGCCCGGCCGAACGCAACCGCTCCCGCATGTTGCCGCCCATACGGCCGAGTCCTACCAGGCCGAGCTGCATGTGTTTCTACCTCCGTGGATCTGGGTGTTGCTGGGCGCGATCAGCGCGAGACGCGGATCGGCATGATGAGGTACCGGTACCCCGGAATGACCTCGCCATCCTCGCCAGCGGGAGAGATCACCGCGGGCTTGAAGGCGTCGACGAAGGAGAGCACGGCCGTCTGGGCGCCCAGGTTCGCCAGACCGTCGATGAGGTACTGCGGGTTGAAGCCGATGGTCAGCGGGTCACCGGTGAAGGTGGCCTCCATCGCCTCGCTGGCCCGGGCCTCCTCGGAACCGCCGGCCTCGACCACCAGGCCGTCGGCGCTGAAGCTGAGCAGCACCGGCGTGGTGCGTTCGGCGACCAGCGCGACCCGCTTGACCACCTCGATCAGCGTGCTGACCGGCACCCGGGCCGCGGCGTTGTGCGTGGCCGGGAAGAGCGAGCGCACCGGCGGGTAGTTGGCGCCGTCGAGCAGCCGGCTGGTGGTGCGTCGGGTGCCACCAGCGAGGCCGACCATGCCCTCGCCCGCGGCGCCCTGGGCGAGGGCGAGGGTGACCTCGCCGCCCAGCGGACCGAGGGCCTTGGCGGTGTCGTTCAGGGTGCGGGCGGGCACCAGGGCGTTGATGCTCACGTCGGGGTCGTCCGGCCGCCACTGGATCTCGCGCAGCGCCAACCGGTAACGGTCGGTGGCGAGCATCGACAGCGTGTTGCCGGACAGCTCGACGCGGACGCCGGTCATCATCGGCAGCGTCTCGTCCCGACCGGCCGCGATGGCCACCTGGGACACCGCGGTGGCGAACGCGGCGGCGTCGACCGTGCCGGCGCTCTGCGGCATCTCGGGCAGCGCGGGGTAATCCTCCACCGGCATGGTGGGCAGGGTGAACCGGGCGCTGCCGCAGACCAGCTCGAGGTGCGCGCCGACCGCGGCGATGTCGACCGGCTTGGCCGGCAACGCCTTGGTGATCTCGGCGAGCAGGCGGCCGGAGACGAGCGCGGCGCCGTCGGCGTCGCCCTGCACCTCGACGGTCACCTGGCTGGAGACCTCGTAGTCGAACCCGGAGACCCGCAGGTTGCCGTCGGTGACGCGGAGCATCACCCCGGCGAGCACCGGTACGGATGGCCGGTTGGGCAGGCTCTTCGCGGTCCACGCCACAGCCTCGGCGAGCGCGTCGCGCTCCACTCGGAACTTCATCAATGCCTCCGCGTCGACGTCAGCGACAACTCTCTCATGCCGACCGCTGCCTACCGTCCCGCCCGACCGTGCGGGTACCCATCGCACCTTAGGGCGCGGGGGTATCGGCTGTGCGCCCGACCCCATGGATCGTGTCGATGCTGACCGGCTGATCCGACAGCGTTCGGCCCGATCCACAGAAAGCCCAACGGTGATGATTGGTTTTTGTTCTCTTAGAAGAGATAACTCATCGTCTTCATCGCACCTGTGCAAACTGTGGAAAACCGAGGTCTGCGCAGGTCAGACAGGTTATCCACCGGTGATTTAGCTGTGGAGAACCGGGGGTACAACCGGCTCGCGTGTCCACAGCCCGGCGACGCCGGCCGGTTGTCCACCGTTGTCCACCGGTTGTCCACCGGTAATCCACCGACTTTCTCCCCAAGCCTGTGGATCGCGGGGAAGATCACCATTGCCGTCATCCCCAGAACCTTCAACAGCCCGTACACAGGTTGACGATGATCGGTGGATAACTTGACCGTCGTCCCCAGGCGTCCACAGCCTCGTACACAGGGTTTCTCCACAGCCTGTGGGTAACTGGCGGAGGACGGACCGTAGTTATCCACCGACGGTGGATAACGAGCTGTGGACAACGAGTGGAGGACGAGGCGGTCACGGCCTCGATGCTGTGGCCTACACCATGTCGAGAGTCCAGCTGACGGACCAAAAACAACGCCCGACCGGAGATCCGGCCGGGCGTGTCCCGGGCTGTGCGCCGCCGTACGGCGGTCGTACGCCTCAGCTGTTCTGCTTGATCCGGTTGGTCAGCTCGGCGATCTGGTTGTACAGCGAGCGGCGCTCCGCCATCTGCTGACGAATCTTGCGGTCCGCGTGCATCACCGTGGTGTGGTCCCGGCCGCCGAACGCCTGCCCGATCCGGGGCAGCGACAGCTCGGTCAACTCCCGACACAGGTACATGGCCACCTGGCGGGCGTTGACAAGCACCCGGGACCTGGACTGGCCGCGTAGGTCCTCCAGGCTCACCCCGAAGTAGTCCGCGGTCGACGCCATGATCTGGTCGGCGTTGATCTCCGGACCGGCGCCGTCGGGCATGAAGTCCCGAAGCACCTCCTCGGCCAGCGACAGCTCGACTGTCGACCGGGTCAGGCTGGCGAAGGCGGTCACCCGGATCAGGGCGCCCTCCAGCTCCCGGATCGAGTTCGACACCCGGGAGGCGATGAACTCCAACACGTCCGGCGGGGCGTACATCCGCTCCTGCGCCGCCTTCTTCTGCAGGATCGCGATCCGGGTCTCCAGATCCGGTGGCTGGATGTCGGCCAGCAGCCCCCACTCGAACCGGGTGCGCATCCGGTCCTCCAGGGTGGCGAGCTGGCGCGGCGACCGGTCCGAGGTGATCACGATCTGCTTGTTGGCGTTGTGCAGCGTGTTGAAGGTGTGGAAGAACTCCTCCTGGGTGCGCTCGCGGTTCTCCAGGAACTGGATGTCGTCGATCAACAGGATGTCGACGTCGCGGTAGCGCCGCTGGAACGCGCTGGTCTTGTCGTCCCGGAGCGAGTTGATGAAGTCGTTGGTGAATTCCTCGGTCGAGACGTACCGGACCGAGCGGGCGTTGCCGAGCGTCGTGGCGTAGTGCCCGATGGCGTGCAACAGGTGCGTCTTGCCCAGCCCGGAGTGCCCGTAGATGAACAGCGGGTTGTACGCCTTGGCCGGCGACTCCGCCACCGCCACGCTCGCCGCGTGGGCGAAGCGGTTGGACGAGCCGATGACGAACGTCTCAAACATGTACTTCGGGTTGAGCCGGTTGCCACCGGTGTCGGCACCGGGCAACCGGCGGTCGTCGCGGCCACCGGTGCGATGGTCCACCGCGCTGCGACCCGGGCCGCTGTCCGTTCCGCTGTCCCGGGGAAGCGAACGGATCACGTGCTGGTCGCGCGGCGACGCGGAGTCGTCCCGGTAGCGGGGCTCGTAGGGCCGGGTGTCCGGGCCCGGTGGGTCCAGGCGGGCGGCCTGCTCGTCGTAGCCGCGCCGGTCCGGGCCCGGTCGGGGCGAGCGCATGGGCTCCGCGAAGGAGGCGCTGAACAACGCCTCCTGCCCGTCCCTGCTGGCGGGGATCAGCCCCGAGCGATGCCCGTCGACGGGCGGCGCGAGCGGCGGACCCGCAGGCGCGGGCGGCGGACCGGGATCGGGCGTACGCGGCGCGGGCGACTGCTCCGGGATCATCGCGTCGGACGACGGCCGAGCACCCTGGTCGTCGTCGAACGGCGCGACGCCCGGGCCGTCGATGTCGAGCGGGCCGGGCTCCGGGGCGCTGCGGTAGACGGTGCCGGCCGGTCGGCCGGAGGCGTCCTCGGCCACCCGGACGGTGACCGCGACCTGGATCGGTCGGCCGAGCCGGCGGGTGAGCGCCTCGGTGATCGCCGGGCGCAGCCGTGACTCGATCACGTCGCGGGTGAACGCGTCCGGAACGGAGAGCAGTGCGGTGTCCTCGACGATCGCTCGCAGCCGGGTCAGTCGGAGATAGGCACGCTGCTGGGCGGAGATGATCTCGTCGGCGAGCTCGTCGGTCGCCGCTAACCACACTGCGGCAAGGTCGGTCGTACCGGCCACCGTCGTGCCACCCCCTCGCTTCTGCTCCCGGCCGCCGCTGTCTGCCAGCCGGCCGTCCCGGGCCCGCCGCGTTCGCGGGTGGAACAACACCCACCCGGACGGTCGACCGGTGGTCATCCACAAGTTATCCACAGCCTGTGTACCGACCGATTGTGGCCGCCGCCGGACGCGGGTGGGACCTGCCCCTGCCTGAACGGGCGCTGAAGCGGGTTCACCGTGCCGAACGATTCACTGCCTTGTCCGGTCTTGCCTGCGCGACGACCGGAGCTTCCGACGCTCACCGCAATCGGGCACGGTAACAGCGTTGTCCCTGCGCCATCAACCGGCGACGCGGCGGCGCCCTTGTCGGCATCAGCGAAAACCGCCCTCCGGCCTCGGGCGCGTCCCGTTGTCCGCCGCTCGGGGTGTTTGACGGTCATTGCCCCCCTGCGTAGGCTGGAACGGCTGCTTTCTCGCCCTCTGCTAGGGTGATGGGTGCTTGCTGTCCGCGGTCGCATCCCCGCACCGCCGAGGTCCCGCTCCGCCGGGCAGCACCGATCGTGGGCCACCCTCGAGGTGGCCTGGACCACCACACGACCCCGGCGATCCCTTCGCGCGGGGCGCGTACGAAAACGGAGAGCCTGACGTGAGCAAGCGCACCTACCAGCCGAACAACCGCCGGCGCGCGAAGACCCACGGCTTCCGGCTGCGCATGCGCACCCGTGCCGGCCGTGCCATCCTGTCGAGCCGTCGCGCCAAGGGTCGCACCACCCTGTCGGCCTGAGCCGACCGGGCCGGTCCAGGGGACGTGGGCAGTCGTGCTGGCCGCCGCACAGCGACTGCGGCGCAGCACTGACTTCGCCGCAGCGGTTCGCGGTGGCCGACGCGCCGGACGTGGCGCCGTCGTGGTCCACCTGGCCGTGCCGGTGACCGCCGACCCCAGCACACCGACCTCGCCGGAGCCGGTACGGGACAACAGTGCGGAGCAGTCGTCCGTGCCGTCCCGTGCCGGCTTCGTCGTGTCCAAGGCGGTCGGCAACGCGGTGACCCGTAACCGGGTCCGGCGTCGACTGCGGGCGCTGGTCCGGGAACGGCTGACCGCGCTACCCGCCGGCAGCACGCTGGTCGTCCGGGCGCTCCCGGCCGCGGCCCAGGCGTCGTACCCTCGGCTCGCCACCGACCTGGACGCCGCCATCGTGGTCGCCCGATCGCCCCGCGAGCGGCGGTCCCGATGAGCGGCACCGAGCAGAGCAGCCCACGCCCGTCGACAACCGGTGCCAAGGTGCTGATCGCGCCCATCATCGCGTACCGTCGGTGGATAAGTCCGGCCCTGCCGGCTCGCTGTCGGTTCTACCCGTCGTGCAGTGCGTACGCCCAGGAGGCGGTCGCTCGGCACGGCGCGCTCCGGGGAGCCGTGCTGGCGGTCCGGCGGTTGTTGCGCTGCCACCCCTTTCACCCTGGTGGATATGACCCGGTGCCGGAGCCGGGCGGCCGCCGCCGTGCTGATGTGACTGGAGCCCCGAATTGAGTCTGAGTCTCGACTGGATCTACTACGCGATTTCGTGGATCCTGCTGACCTGGCACTCTGCCTGGGACGCCATCGGGGTGCCCGTCGGCGCGGTGATCGGCACCAACTTCGCCTGGATCCTGTCCATCATCTTCCTGGTGGTCACCGTCCGGGTGATCCTGTTCCCGGTCTTCGTCAAGCAGATCAAGTCGCAGCGGGCGATGCAGGCGCTCCAGCCCAAGGTCAAGGAGCTTCAGGAGAAGCACAAGGGTGACCGGGAGACGCTCCAGAAAGAAATGATGGAGCTCTACAAGAAGGAGAAGGCCAACCCGCTGATGGGTTGCCTTCCGATGTTCCTTCAGATCCCGGTCTTCCTGGGCCTCTTCCACGTGCTGCGCCGGCTCGACCCGGACAAGCAGAACAAGACCCTCTACGGCTGGACCGTCGACCAGTTCCAGAGCGCCTCGCAGGCGAAGCTGTTCACCGCCCCGATCGCCGGCAAGTTCGGCTCCACGGCCGACGAACTGGCCAGCCTCGGCGCCAACGGCACCACCGTGAAGATCATCGCTGGTGTCCTGGTCCTGGTCATGATCGCGACCACCTACCTGACCAGCCGTCAGATGATCCTCAAGACCGGCTGGGCCGAGGACCCGCAGCAGCGGATGATCCAGCGACTGATGCTCTACGGCATCCCCGCCTCTCTGCTGATCTCCGGCGCGATCTTCCCGATCGGCGTCATCATCTACTGGGTCACCAACAACCTCTTCACCCTCGGCCAGCAGCAGTGGGTGCTGCGGAAGTTCCCGCCGCCGGTGACCGCCAAGAAGGCCGTCGCCCCCGCCGCCACCCGCAACCCGGTGCAGCCCGCCAAGTCCGGTGGCCTGTTCGGTCGCGGCAAGACGGCCCCGCCGGCGCCGGTCAAGGCGACCGCTCCCAAGGTGGCCGGGCCGAAGCCGGGCGCCAAGCCGGTGAACAACCCGAAGAAGAGCCGCCCCGCCAAGCGGCAGGGCTGACCTGCGAGGGCCGCCGTCGGATCACCGACGGCGGCCCGTTCCGCACCGCGCAGCCGCCGTACGGCCGGCGCCGGGTGGAACCGACCGCGCACCGCGCGGCCACGGGCGACACTGCCCGTACAGACGTGCCCGTGGGCACCGGCGACCTCCCGCCGGCCCCGGGAAACCAGTCGGACCCGACGGTCCGGCCGAGCGAGTACGGAGATGAGACCGTGACCGAGACCAGCATCCCCCGCGCCGAGCAGTCCCTGGACGAGGAGGAGACCGCCCCGCTCGCGGTGGACGGCGACGACACCGAAGCCGACGACACCGAGGCGGACGACGACACCGGCACCGCCGCTGGCACCCGGGCGAAGAAGGCGGTGGGCGAGGGCGACCTGTTCCGGCAGAGCGAGATCGCCGCCGACTACGTCGAGGGCCTCCTCGACATCCTCGACTACGACGGCGACATCGACGAGCTGGTCGCCGCCGGCCGTCCGATGGTCGAGGTGGTCGGTGAGCGGCTGCAGAATCTGGTCGGTCAGCGCGGGGCCACCCTGGAGGCGCTCCAGGAGCTGACCCGCCTTGCCGTCTTCCGGCAGACCGGTACGCCGAGCCGTCTGCTGCTCGACGTCGGTGGCTACCGCGCGAACCGCCGCAAGGAACTCGCCGCGGTCGCCAAGAACGCCGTCGAGAAGGTCAAGGAGTACGGCGAGCCGGTCCGCCTGGAGGCGATGTCCGCGTTCGAGCGCAAGTGCGTGCACGACGTCGTCAACGCCATGTCCGGCGTGGCGAGCGAGTCCGAGGGTGTGGAGCCGAACCGGCGCATCGTCGTACGGCCGGCGGACTGATCGGGTGACCCACGACGACATCACGGCCGACGCCGTGTCCGGCCCGCCACCGCCGACGCCGAATCGGCCGGGCACGACACCGCCCCGTCACCGGCCGACGCGGCGCTGCCGCCCGAGCTGGCTCCGGCCGCGCTGACGCTCTTCGGCGACCGTCTCGACCTGGCCGCCGCGTACGCCGAACTGCTGGCCACCGACGGGGTGGTCCGCGGTCTGATCGGCCCCCGGGAGGCACCCCGCATCTGGGACCGGCACCTGCTCAACTGCGCGGCGGTCGCCGAGCGAATCCCGTCCGGCGCGACGGTGCTCGACGTCGGCTCCGGCGCCGGCCTGCCCGGTCTCGTCCTGGCCATCGCCCGCCCCGACCTCACGGTCACCCTCATCGAGCCGCTGGCCCGACGGACGTCGTTCCTGATCGAGGTCGTCGAGCGACTCGGCCTGGCCAAGTCGGTACGGGTGTTCCGCGGCCGGGCCGACGAGGCCGCCAGCGGTTCGAGCGGCCGGGATCCGATCAGTGGAGACGTGGTGACCGCGCGCGCGGTCGCGCCCCTGGATCGGCTCGCGGGCTGGAGCCTCCCCCTGGCGGTTCGCGGTGGTCGTCTGCTGGCGCTCAAGGGCTCGTCCGCCGCGGCCGAGATCGAGGAGCACGCCGAGGTGGTGGCGCGTCTCGGCGGCGGGGAGCCGACCGTGCAGCTCTGCGGCGTCGGGGTGATCGATCCGCCCACCACGGTCGTGGAGATCGTCCGCGAGCGGATGGTGGGCCCGCCCCGCCCGGCGGCCAAGAAACGCGCCCGAGGCGGACGCGCCCGCCGAGGGTGACACTTCGCGCCATCGGGCTTCCGGCCGGTGGGTTGCCTCGTTGTACCGGTACGGATGGACGAGGGGATGAGAACCCGACGTGGACCGGCCGCGCCCGTCCGCCGTAGGCTGACCGCGCGTCGATAGTGTGGAGCGGGTGACGGACGTCGCGGGTCTCCGACCGCTCCCGTGGGCCGTACGCTCGGGGTTGCGGCCGTGGATGCGGCCAAGTTGACCGGGGCGCGGACCGACCATCCGAAGCGGGCAGGGATGACAGGTGCATGACGACGGCAGGTACGACGATCCACGCGTGACCGGGTCGACCAGCGATCCCGTTTCACGTGAAACCGACTACCCGAGCTGGTCGCCCGGCGCGACCGGGTCACCGACCCGACCTACCGACAGCGATCCGCCAGCAGCGCTCGACCCCCCGTCGGGCTCGGTGCGGCCAGAAGGCTCGGCCATTCCGGAGCCGGCGAGTGTTCGCCGGACGCCGGACGCGTCGAGCCGACCGGTCAACGCCGCCGAGGTGCGGTCGACCTCGGGTCGCCGCAACACCGCTGCGGCGGTTCGCTTCGAGGCGGCCGTCCCGCACCAACCCACCGCGGCCGTCGTTCGGGACGCCGCGCCGGTGGTCGCCGACGCCCCGGTCGCTTCGACCGAGTCGTTGGCTGCCGTGGCGGCCGACCCCACGTACGTTTCACGTGAAACCCCGACGCGCGAAGAGGATGACCCACCGTTGGCTATGGAGGCGATGCGCGCCGTGCAGATCCTGAATCCCAGTGGCGAGGTGACCATGCCTCGGCCGGACCGGACCCGGGTCATGTGCGTCGCCAACCAGAAGGGCGGCGTGGGTAAGACCACCACCACCGTCAACCTTGCGGTGGCGCTCGCCCTGCACGGCAACCGGGTGCTCGTGGTCGACCTCGACCCGCAGGGCAACGCCTCGACCGGGCTCAACGTCCCGCACCACACCGGAATCCCCGACGTGTACGACTGCCTGATCAACAGCGTGCCGCTGGCCGAGGTGGCACAGGCGGTCGAGGGCATCCCCAACCTCTGGTGCGTACCCGCGACCATCGACCTGGCCGGCGCGGAGATCGAGCTGGTGTCGGTGGTGGCACGGGAGTCGCGCCTGGACCGGGCGATCGCCGCCTACCCGGGCGAGTTCGACTACGTCTTCATCGACTGCCCGCCCTCGCTCGGCCTGCTCACGGTCAACGCTCTGGTCGCCGCGCAGGAGGTGCTGATCCCGATCCAGTGCGAGTACTACGCGCTGGAAGGGCTCAACCAGCTGATCAACAACATCAACCTGGTACGCCAGCACCTCAACCCGAAGCTCGATGTCTCCACCATCCTGCTGACCATGTACGACCGCCGCACCCGGTTGGCCGACGCGGTCGAGCAGGACGTCCGGAACCACTTCGGCGACAAGGTTCTGCAGGCGGTCATCCCCCGCAACGTCCGGGTCTCCGAGGCACCGAGCTACGGCCAGTCGGTGATGACCTACGATCCCGGTTCGCGGGGCGCCACGAGTTACTTCGAGGCCGCCCAGGAAATCGCCGAGCGCGGCGTCAAGGAGCCGGTGGGCCGGAATGCGTAGTGCGGACGAGTCGCTGGGAGGCGTGGCATGAAGAACCGTCCTCGGGGCGGCCTGGGTAGGGGCCTGGGGGCGCTGATCCCGACCGGGCCGGCGCCAGGTGCCGCTGGCACCGCGACGGCCGAGCCGGAGAACGAGTACGTGGAAGAGGCGGGCAGCGTCGCCGTCGCCACGGTGCCTGCCGGAGCGCCGGCCCACGAGCCCGAGCCCGTGCTCAGCCCGGTGCCCGGTGCTCGATTCGCCGAGATCCCGGTCGACGCGATCATGCCCAACCCGAAGCAGCCCCGCCAGGTCTTCGACGAGGAGGCGCTGGAGGAGCTGAAGACCTCGATCCAGGAGGTCGGCTTCCTCCAGCCCATCGTCGTTCGGCAGCTCGACGACGAGAAGTACGAACTCGTGATGGGCGAGCGGCGCTGGCGGGCCGCCCAGGCGGTGGGGCGGGAGAGCATCCCGGCGATCGTCCGGGACACCCGTGATGACGCCATGCTCCGCGACGCCCTGCTGGAGAACATCCACCGGGCCAACCTGAACCCGCTGGAAGAGGCCGCCGCCTACCAGCAACTGCTGGAGGAGTTCGGGGCTACCCACGAGGAGTTGGCCCGCCGGATCGGCCGGAGTCGCCCGCAGATCTCCAACACCATCCGACTGCTGAACCTGCCCGCACAGGTGCAGCGCCGGGTCGCCGCCGGCATCCTGTCGGCCGGGCACGCCCGCGCTCTGCTGAGCCTCGACGAGGCCGAGGCGCAGGAACAGTTGGCCCTGCGGATCGTGGCCGAGGGACTGTCGGTTCGGGCGACCGAGGAGATCGTGGCCCTGGCACTGAACGACGGGCCGGCGAAGGGTCAGGCCGCGAAGCGCCGCCCCAAGGCGCACGCTCCGGCCCTGACCGATCTCGCCGACCGGCTGTCCGACCGGTTCGACACCCGCGTGAAGGTGGACATCGGCCGGAGCAAGGGCAAGATCACGATCGAGTTCGCGACGGTGGACGACCTGGAGCGGATCGTCGGGATCATCGGAGTGCAGCAGGAGGAGAGCGGGGAGGACTGAGCCCGCCCCTCTCGCCTACGGCCGCGCTACCCACCGGGGGCGCGGCCGTTCCGCATCCCAGGGTCGTCACGTTTCACGTGAAACAGCCGTCGGGCCTGATTCCGGATCGGCCTGCCCTGCGGACCGCCGTCGTCCTCGGCCCGTCCCGCCAATCCGGCGTCCCTTTCCGACGGCAGGATGAGTGAGCGGGAATGGTGGGCGGATGGGTCGCGCTGGCCGCAGGCTGGGGAGCAAATCCGCGGGCACGGGCACGGGCGGCCCGCGAATGTGGTGGCGGGCGGACGCGGCGGCGGCCGACGGACGCGGCGACGGACCGCGAACGTGGCGGGCGGCGGGCGGGCGTGGTGGCGGGCGGCGGACATGGCGGCGGACGTGGCGGCCGGCGGACGTGGTGACCGGCGAAGTGGTTGCGGACCCGCAACGTG
>NZ_JAKKFF010000262.1 GCF_022229015.1 Micromonospora foliorum | reverse complement strand
CGCCCCGCCGCCCGTCGCCGCGCCGGTCGCCCCTCCCGTTCCGCCGCCACCCGCCCCGGCGGTCGGCTCGGCGATCGCCGAACGTGCCTACCCGGCCCGGATCGAGTGGCGGCCACCGGCCGTCGACCAGGAGCAGGAGCGCGCCAACGGTCTGCTCCAACGGGACCTGGGCACGCCCCGGGTGTTCGCCTTCGCCAACCCCAAGGGCGGGGTGCACAAGACGACCGCCACCGTGCTCGCCGCGGCGACGATCGGCAGCGTCCGCGGCAAGGGCGTGCTGGCCTGGGATGACAACGAGCTGCGCGGCACCCTCGGCCTGCGCGCCGGCAGCGCCCGGCACGCCCGGACGATCCGGCACCTGATCAGCGACCTGGCCCAGATCGAGATCCTGGAGGACGCGACCCTGCTGGACCGGCTGGACGACTACCTGCGGCACGCCTCCGACGGCTCGTACGACGTGCTGGCCGGCGAGGAGAGCCCGCGCTTCGCCCAGCGACTGGACCAGTTCACCGTGCGACGGGTGCTGGAGTTGCTGCGGCGCACCCACGACGTGGTCTGCGTGGACACCGGCAACAACGTGGAGAGCCCCAACTGGCGCACGGTGATGCAGGCCGCCGACCAGCTGGTGGTGACCACCGTGCCCCGGGAGGACGCGGCGTTCAGCGCGGACTGGATGCTCGACCTCCTGCACGAGGAGGGCATGGGCGAGTTGGCGGACAACGCGATCACCCTGATCTCCTGCCCGACCCCGGGTCGCTCGACCCTCCAGGACGACCTGGAGCGGCACTTCGCCACCCGTACCCGAGGGGTGGCCGTCGTGCCGTACGACCCGGCTCTGGAGACCGGGTCGTCGATCGAGTACCACCAGCTTCAGCCGGAGACCCGGCAGGCGTGGCTGCGGGCCGCCGCGATGATGGTGGAGCCGTTCGCCCGGTGAGCTGGTCTGCCGCCACCGGAGCCCCGGCCTCGCACCGGGCCTGAGAGGATCATCGGGTGAGCCCGGACAACCCCGACCCTGAGCGGCCCGACGACGAGGCCGACCAACCCGCGCCACCCCGCACGCCGGACGCTAAACCGCAGGCGGTCGACCCGTCGGACGGGACAGCGCCGGACGGGTTCGGCCCGAGCCAGTTGCCGGCCTCGGCGGCGTACCAGAGCTCACTGGAACTTCGGTTCGACGAGCCGCGTCGTCCGCTGCGCGCCGTGGCGACGGTGCTGGGCGCCGTGCTCGCGCTGGCCGCGCTGGGTGTCCCGCTCGGGCTGCTCTGGGCCGCGCTCGCGCCGGACACTCCGGTGCTCAAGACCGCCGAGGGGGCGATCTACGCCGAGCCGCAACCGGAGCAGCCGATCGCCGCCGACGGCTGGTTCAGCCTGCTCGGGCTCGCCTTCGGGCTGCTCGTGGCGCTCGCCCTGTGGTTCGTGCTGCGTCGGCGGCGCGGCCCGGTCGGGCTGCT
>NZ_JAKKFF010000261.1 GCF_022229015.1 Micromonospora foliorum | reverse complement strand
AGCGGCGCGCTGATCAGGTCGAACCGCCCGGTCGCCGGGTTGCGGAACTCGGGCACCAGGAGCGGGGCGAGCAGCAACAGCATCAGCATCGCCGGGATGTTGATCAGGAAGATCGAGCCCCACCAGAAGTGCTCCAGCAGGATGCCGCTGAGCACCGGGCCGATCGCGATGCCGCCGGTGAGGGTGGCGGTCCAGATGGCGATGGCGGTGCCGCGCTGCTTGGCGTCGTGGAACATGTTGCGCACCAGGGCGAGCGTCGAGGGCATCAGGGTGGCCCCACCGACGCCGAGCACGGCGCGGGCGGCGATCAGCGTCGCGGTGCTGTCGGCGTACGCGGCCAGCAGCGACGCCGCCCCGAACGCGGTGGCGCCGATCAGCAGGAGCCGGCGCCGGCCGATCCGGTCACCCAGAGCGCCCATGGTGATGAGCAGCCCGGCCAGCACGAAACCGTAGATGTCGAAGATCCAGAGCTGTTCGGTGGCGGTGGGGCGCAGCTCCGCGCTGATGAACGGGACGGCGAAGTAGAGCACCGACACGTCCATCGAGACCAGGAGCAGCGGGAGCATCAGCACGGTGAGCCCGATCCACTCCCGTCGGCCGGCCCGCGGTGCCGGTGTGGTGGTCGTCGTCATGATCAGTTTTCTCCTCTGCGTATGACGTACGCTGTTATGCGTAGACCATACGCAGAACTAGAATGGCGAGGCAAGGAGGAAATGTGGCGGCACAGACAGACGACAGCGGGCCCGTACTCCCGCCGGCCATCGAGGGCGCGTGGGGGCTGCGGGAACGAGCGCCCAAGGGGCCCCGGCCGGGAATGAGCGTGCCCACCATCGTGGACGCCGCCGTACGCGTGGCCGACGCCGACGGTCTGGCGGCCGTCTCGATGAGTCGGGTGGCCAAGGAGTTGGGTGCCGCGACCATGGCGCTCTACCGCTACGTCGGCTCCAAGGACGAGCTGCTGCTGCTCATGGTGGACACCGGGTACGGCCCATCCCCCGGGCCACCCCCGCCCGAGGTCGACTGGCGCGCCGGCCTCAGCCGGTGGGCCTGGGCCGAGCACGAGGTGCTGCGGCAACGGTCCTGGCTGCTGCACGTGCCGATCAGCGGCCCGCCGATCACCCCGCAGCAGCTCGGCTGGATGGAGGACGGGCTGCGCTGCCTCGACGGCACCACCCTCGCCGAGGGCGAGAAGATGTCGGTGCTCCTGCTGATCACCGGATACGTCCGCCACGAGGCCACCCTCACGTCGCAGGTCGCCGAGGGCAGCCGGGCGGCCGGCGTCGAACCCAGCGAGATGATGCCGGCGTACAGCCGGCTGGTGGCCCGGCTCATCGACCCGGCCCGCTTCCCCGCGCTGCACCGGGTGCTCGCCGCCGGCGTACTCAACCAGGACGACGACCCCGACGACGAGTTCGCCTTCGGCCTGGACCGGATCCTCGACGGCGTCGAGGCGCTGATCCAGCGTCGAGCGGGCTGAGGGAGCCCTGATGCTGCCGAAAGACACCATCGACACCACCGTCCTGCCACCGGGGGAACGGTTCGGCATGTGGCTGGACCTCGTCGCGCGCACCTCGGCGCCGCTGCGCATCCAGTCCGCGCACAGCGACGACTTCGCCGCCCGCGCCGACTTCATCGCGCTCGGCCCGATCCAGCTGGTGCAGTACGAATACCCGTCCCTGGACGCCACCCGGACCCGGAAGCTGGTCCGCCAGTCCGACCCGGAGCTGTACATCCTCGCCCTCACCACCGGCGGCATCGGCGCGTCCAGCCAGGACGGTCGCCGCAGCGAGATCCTGGCCGGCGAGTTCACCTTCTACGACGGGTCCCGGCCGCACGACGTGCGCCACCACGCCACCGAGCCGGAGCGGGACCAGGCCACCTCGATCATCACGCTGATCCCACATGCCGCCCTACCCCTACCGCCGAAGCGGATGGCCGCGCTCTACGGCGGCCGGATGTCCGGCAGCGAGGGGATCGGGGCGCTGCTGGCGCAGTTCCTGCTCCAGGTGACCGGGCACCCCGAGCAGTACCATGCCGCCGACGCCAGCCGGCTCGGCGCGGTGGGCCTCGACCTGGCCACCACCATGCTCGGCCGGCACCTCGTCGCCGAGGACGCCGTGCCCACCGAGGTCCGCCGCCGGGCGCTACTCACCCAGGTGCAGTCGTACATCCACCGCCACCTCGGCGACGCGACGCTCGGCCCGCAGGTCGTCGCCGA
>NZ_JAKKFF010000260.1 GCF_022229015.1 Micromonospora foliorum | reverse complement strand
CTCCTGCACGATCCGGTACGCGGCGAGGTCCACCCCCACCGGCAGCGCGCCGGGTGTGCCGTCGGTCCGGAACCGCACCGCGAGGCCGGCCGCCCGGACCCGCTCGACCAGGCCGTCCGCCTCGGCCAGCCGCGCGGTGACCACCTCCGGTGTGGCCGGTCCGCCGCTGGTCCCGGGCTCGCGCAGCACCTCGATCATCTGCCGCATCTCCGCCAGCCCCTGCACGCTGCTCTCCCGGATCACCCGCAACGCCGACTCCACCTGACCGCGATCCAACCCGGGCACGGAGAGAACCGCGGTGGCGTGGATGGCCACCGCGCTGAGGTGGTTGGCGACCACGTCGTGCAGCTCCCGGGCCATCCGGGCCCGTTCGGCACTGACCGCCTGCCGGCGGTCCAACTCGACCAGCCGGGCGGTCTGCTCGGCCCGCGCCCGCTCGGCGGCGGCCTGGTCGCGGTACTGCCGCACACTGATCCCGGTCAGCACCGGCAGCAGCCCGACGAGCACCACCAGCACCCCGAGCGCCGCCCCGCGCCACTGGCCGTACCCCAGCACGCCGACGACCGCCCCGACCAGGCTCAGCGCCACGGCGATCCGCAGCAACCACCGCCACAGCCGGGGCGGGCCGTACACGCAGGCGTCGTAGAGCACCTGCGTGTAGACCAGGAGCGTGCCCAGGGAACTGCCCAGCACCGTGTCGACCACCAGCGCGCCCGTTCCCACGGCCAGACTGGCGCGCGGCGCGACCCGCCGCAGGCCGACGGCGACGCACACCGCCACCAGCGGCGGCAGGAACAGCGCCGACGGCACGTCCGCGTCCGAACGGACCTGCGGTTGCCAACCCAGGGTGTACAGCACCAGACCACCGGCCAGCGACGCGCCGGCCAGCACCACGTCACGGCCGAAAGTGCCGGAGTCGAGCCACGGTGGCGGACGCATGCCCCGATCCCACCACAGCCGTCGCCCGCCGAACTCCGACCGGGGGAGGACCTCGACGGCACCGCCATGCGCCGAAAGGGGTACGCGGACCGCTCCGACCGCCGGTGCGCCCTCGGCCGTCGGCGCGGCGGGTGAACGGTGCGGGAAGAAGCTGTGAACTGCGCAACCGGGTCCCGCCTTCCCCGTCGTCGCGGTGAACGGGCCGGCCTGGACCCCGGGTACGCTGCGCGCGGCCCGTCGGTCCCGGCCAGTACGGTGACAGGGCACCTCGGGGAGAGCACCCGAGGGTGGGACGAGCGTGAGGAGACCGGGGATGGCGCACGGGGAGGCCGAGCAGGGCTGCGCCCAGGGCGAGCCCTGCCGGCCGGGGCACCACGACCCGCAGGCGGCTGGCAAGCACCGCCGGGCGGTCGGCGGCGCACCATCGCACCCGGCGGAGCCGCTCGCCGGCCGAGCCGATGATGACGTCCCGCTTCCGCGTCAGCGCTCCGCCGAGCCCACCGGCCTCGCCGAGCCCGACTCGGACGTGCCCGCTGGTTGCCTCAGCGAACTTCCCGGCTGGGCCGGGGCGCATCGGCACGGCGCGGTCCGACCTCGGCCACGGGCCACCCGACGGGAGCGCCCGCCGCGCCGCTGGTGCTGATCACCGCCGACGCTGCTGCCGATGACCGCCGACGCACCCGCTGATCAGCGAGTGCGTCGGGTGCGGCACGTGCGCCAGGTCAGCGCGTGCGGCGGCGGATCAGCAGCGCGATCCCGGCGAGGCCGACCGTGATGGTCAGCATCACGCCGACGTTGAGCAGCAGCAGGCGTTGCAGGTCGCCGAGCGCCTCGTCGAGGTCTTTCGCCGGGTCGAGCGTGTCCTCCGGGAGCACCCGCTCGCCGCCGCCCGCGCCACCGCTGACCGTGTCGAACTGCCGCTCCAGCGGCACACCGGCGGTGCGCAGGGTCTCGGACATGCTGAGCCGACCCAGGAACCAGCCGGCGCTGGTCTTGCGGCCGTCGGGCTGCTTCGCCGGCCGGTAGACGCGGGGGCCGCCGATCGCCTTGGGATAGAGGTCGTACGTCTGTTTCGGCGTATCGCCGGCGAGCACCACGACCGTGTACTTGGGACCGAGGTTGGCGGCCTTCGGACCGGTCGGCATGCCGGTGCGAGCGAGGAAATTGACCTGGTCGATGACCGCGCCCACGAGGGCGGGTTCCTTGTCCGCGTGCATCCGCAGCGGCGCGGACAGCCCCGTGCCGGTGATGTCCACTCCGGCGGGTGCCGGCTTCGGCGCCGCCGAGGCCGAGCCGGCGGTGCCGAGCGACAGCAGCGCCGCCGCCAGCGTGCCCGCCAACACGGCGGCCAACCGCCTCATGTGTCGGACCATCCCGCCTCCTCGCCCCGTTCGATGGATGGCTTCGTCGTGACGTCCGGACCGACCTGCCGGTGTGGCATCGACCAAGATGGTCGCGCCCACTCCTACAGACTCCGCAGAACGTCGATGAGTTGCAGCTTTCGGAACAGTATTTGGAACTATCTGCGATCTCTGCTCGACTAATGAGGAGCCGTTTGATCAGCGGGCGGATCGTACCCTTACGGAGGGGTTCATGGGGGGCAGGGTTACACGTACGGCCCGGGTCGTGCCAGTGGTGCTCGGCGTGGCGTTCGGTGTGTCGTTTCTGGTGCCGGCGACACCGGCCGCCGCCCACAACGAACTGACCGGCAGTAACCCGCGCGACGGCGCCCGCGTGGCGGCGGCACCGGCCCGGGTCGAGCTACGGTTCCTCGCCAAGCCGTCGCCGACCACGACGAAGATCACAATAACCGGACCGGACAATGTGGTCGCTGGCGGGACTCCCGCCTTCGACGGCAGTCGCGTGCGGGTGCCGTTCAAACCGGCCGCCGCGGGGCTCTACATCGTCGGCTACCAGCTCGCGTCGTCCGACGGGCATCCGGTGAAGGGCGAGGTGCGGTTCACCCTCACCACCGGCACCGCCGCCGACCCGTCCGCCTCGCCGTCGGCGGCCGTCGGCACCAGCCCGACCGGGTCGCCCTCGGCTGATGCGTCGGCCGTCGGCGCACCCTCCGCCGGGCCCGCCTCGGCGACACCCGGCAGCTCAACGGCCTCCCCGGTGCCGGCGGCGTCGGAGCAGTCCGACTCCGGCGGTCGCTGGTGGCTCTGGGCGTTCGGCGCCCTGGTGCTGCTCGCCGCGCTCGGAGCCGGCCTCGTGTTCCGCCGGCGGCGACGGGTTCGGTGACCCTCTGATACTCGCCGCTCCGGGTGGGTCGGGCGTGCGGGTCATCCTTTGCTCTGCACCCGCGGCTGCGACGGCTACGGTCTGTGACCGGTGCCTATTGGGGTGCAGAGCAAAGGCAGGGCAATACGGAGGTACGCCGGCGACGTGCTCGTGACGCGTCGACGAGCGACAGTCAGACCAGGCGCAGGCGGGCGGCGCGGATCCGGGTAAGGGTGCGCTCGCGACCGAGCACCTCCAGCGACTCGAACAGCGGCAGACCCACGGTGCGGCCGGTGACGGCGACCCGCACCGGCGCCTGCGTCTTGCCGAGCTTGAGGCCCCGCTCGGCGCCGACCGCCTCCAGCGTCGACTTCAGCGACTCGGCGTCCCAGGACTCCAGCGCCTCGAACGCCGCGACGGCGTCGTCCAGCAGCTCGGCGGAGCCGTCCTTCATCGTCTTGGTCCAGGCGGCCTCGTCGATCAGCGGCGAGGCCAGGAAGAGGAAGTCGACGTTCGGCACGATCTCGCTGAGCACCGCGATCCGCGTCTGGGCCAGCGGCGCCACGGCGGCGAACGCGTCGGCGTCGAACTCCTCCGGCTGCCACGGCGGCGGCGCGATGGTCCCGGTGCCGGTCAGCCACGGCTGGCAGGCGTCGATGAACTCGGCCACCGGCAGGGCGCGAATGTACTCACCGTTGAACGCGCGCAGCTTCTTCTCGTCGAAGAACGCCGAGGAGAGGTTGACCTCGTCCAGCCGGAACTCGTCCTCGATGACCGACCAGGGAACGATCTCCCGGTCGCCGGAGGGCGCCCAGCCGAGCAGCATGAGGTAGTTGCGCATCGCCCCGGCGAGGTAACCCTCGTCGCGGTACGCCTCCAGGGCGACCTTGTCCCGGCGCTTGGAGAGCTTCTGCCGCTTCTCGTTGACGACCACCGGCACGTGCGCCCAGACCGGCGGCTTGACCCCGAGGGCTTCCCAAAGCAGCTGCTGCTTGGGCGTGTTGGGCAGGTGCTCCTCGGCCCGGATCACGTGGGTGATCCCCATGGTCATGTCGTCGACGACGTTGGCCAGCAGGAAGACCGGCGAGCCGTCGCCGCGGGCGATGACGAAGTCCTCGATGAGCTTGTTCTCGAAGGTGGGCTCACCGCGGATCAGGTCGACCACCACCGTCGTGCCCTCGTCCGGCGTACGGAAGCGCAGCGCGTGCCCCGGGCCCGGGCCGAGGCCACGGTCGCGGTGGTAGCCGTCGTAGCCCTGGTACTGCGAGCCGGTGCGGGCCTGCACGTCCTCACGGGTGCAGTCGCAGTAGTAGGCGCGGCCCGAGTCGTACAGGCGGGCGGCGGCGGCCCGATGCTCGCCGGCGTTCGCCGACTGGAAGTACGGGCCCTCGTAGCTGCCCCGGGAGATCCCGATCCAGTCCAGCGCGGAGAGGATGCCCTCGGTCCATTCGGGCTTGTTGCGCGCCGCGTCGGTGTCCTCGATGCGCAGCACGAACACGCCGCCCTGCTGCTTGGCGTAGATCCAGTTCTGCAGCGCCGAGCGGGCGCCGCCGACGTGGAACATACCGGTCGGGGAAGGGGCGAAGCGCACACGTACTGTCACGTCCCCCAGCCTACGGCGGTACGCGACTGCTTTCCGCCACCGCCCCCTAGGGCACCGAGCGGATCTTGACGACCAGCGCGCTGCCGAGCAGGGTGACCACGGCGGTGACCGCGTAGAGCGTGGGGTAGCCGCCCAGGTACACCACGAGCGGGGCGGAGAGCGCCGGGCCGAGCACCTGCGGCGCCGAGTTGGCGATGTTGATGACGCCCAGGTCCTTGGCCCGGTCGGTGGCCCGGGGCAGCACCTGCGTGATCAACGCGGCGTCCACCGAGAGGTAGACGCCGTAGCCGGCGCCGAGCAGCAGCGCCGCGACGATGGCCATCGGCCAGACCGGCGCGACCGCGAGCAGCAGCGCCGCCACCGCCATGATCAGCCCGGAGACGATCACGTAGATCTTGCGCCGGCCGGACCGGTCGGACAGCCGGCCGGCGACCACGGCGGTCAGCATCATCCCGAGCGTGTAGAGCAGGATCAGCACCAGCAGGCCGCCCTCGGGGTCGGGGTGGCGCACCCCGTCGCTGAGGAAGTACAGCAGGTAGAGGGTGCCCAGGGCGTTGCCCAACTGGACCAGGAAACGGGTGATCCAGGCCCAGGCGAAGTCCGGGTGCCGGCGAGGGCTGATCCACATCGAGGCCAGCAGCGCCCGCGTCCGGATCGCCGGCCGATGGGTACGCGGCAGCGGTTCGTCGGGGGTGAGCAGCGCGAACGGCAGCGACAGCAGCAGGATGGCCACGGCGATGGCCAGGTAGCCGGCGGCGTTGCCGGTGACCACGGCGGTGACCAGCACCGCGCCGAGCACCAGCCCGAGCGCCTGCGGGATGCCCACCCAACCCGAGACCCCGCCGCGCTGCCGCACCGGAACCCGGTCCGGGATGGCGGCGGTGAGGCTGGCCAGCATCGCGTTGAAGCAGACCTGCGCGGCGACCCAGCCGAGGGCGACCCCGAGGATGGTCCGTTGCTGGGCCAGCAGCACCAGGGCCGCCGCGCCGAGCACCGCCCCGCCCGCCGTCCAGACGTGCCGACGACCGAACTCGCGGCCGGCGATCCGCAGGCAGGTCCGGTCGGAGAGCGCGCCCGCGAGGGGGTTGGCCAGCACCGCGGCCAGCGCACCGAGGCCGGTGACCACGGCCAGCATGTTCTCCTTGCCGCCGGGCGCGATCTGCTCGATCTGCTGGGGCAGCAGCACCTGGATGGGCGTGAAGAACGCCATCCACACACCGAGGTTGGCCGCGAAGATCAGGCCGATCCAGCCGCGCCGCACCGGCACCGTCGGCTCGGCGAGCGCCGCCGGCAGCGACGCCGGCGTCGGGTCGAGGGTGGTCACCGCGCCGACCCCGGCCGGCTGGCCGCGATCACGTCGCGCAACCATGGGTACGACGACTTCGGTGTACGGATCTGGGTGGCGTAGTCGACGTGCACCAGACCGAAGCGCTTGGTGAACCCCTCGGCCCACTCCCAGTTGTCCAGCAGCGACCAGACGAAGTACCCGCGGACGTCCACCCCGTCGTCGATGGCGGCCCGGACCGCCCGCAGGTGCCCGTCGAGGTACGCGATCCGCTCCGGGTCGGCCACCCGCCCGTCGGCGTCGGGCGCGTCGTCGTACGCGCAGCCGCTCTCGGTGATCTCGATGGGCGGCAGCGCGTCGCCGTACGTGTCGCGCAGCCAGCCCAGCAGTTCGCGCAGCCCGTCGGGGGCCACCGGCCAGTCGAAGGCGGTACGGGGGTAGCCGTCCAGCGGTACGAGGTCGAACGGCAGGGGTGAACCCTCCTCGGCCGCCCGTACGCCGGTGGGGTTGTAGTAGTTGACCCCGAGCACGTCGATCGGCGCGGCGATCGTGTCGAGGTCGCCGGGGTGGATGACGCTCGGGTCGAAGCCGGGCAGCTCCGGGTAGCCGCGGCCGAGCAACGGGTCGGTGAAGAGCCGGTTGTGCAGCGCCTCGTACGCGGCCCCGGCGGCCCGGTCGGCGTCGCGGTCGCCGAGCACCCGCACCGGCGAGTAGTTGTTGGCGATCGCCACCGGGCTGGCGGTGTGGGTCCGCAGCGCGGCGACCGCGAGCCCGTGCCCGAGCAGTTGGTGGTGGGCGACCGGGAAGGCGTCGAAGAGCAGCATCCGGCCGGGGGCGTGCACGCCCATGCCGTAGCCGAGGCTCATGTGGATGAACGGCTCGTTGAGGGTGATCCAGAGCCGGACCCGGTCGCCGAGGCGGGCAGCGGTCTTCTCGGCGTACTCGGCGAACCGGGCGGCCGTGTCGCGGTGCAGCCAGCCGCCGGCGTCCTCAAGGGGTTGTGGCAGGTCCCAGTGGTAGAGGGTGGCCACCGGGTCGACCCCGGCGGCCAGCAGCTCGTCCACCAGGCGGTCGTAGAAGTCCAGGCCGGCCGCGTTGGCCGGGCCGGCCCCGGTGGGCTGGACCCGGGGCCAGGCGATGGAGAACCGGTACGCGGAGACGCCCAGGCCGGCCAGCAGCGCCACGTCCTCGGTGTACCGGTGGTAGTGGTCGCAGGCCACCGCACCGCTGCTGCCGTCGCTGATCACCCCGGGGGACTGGGCGAAGGTGTCCCAGATGGACGGAGCCCGGCCGTCGGCGGTGGTGGCGCCCTCGATCTGGTGTGCCGAGGTGGAGACGCCCCAGCGGAAGCCGGTGGGGAGCTGGGGCATCGGTGCGGTCGACATGCGCCCTCCCGGTCAACGTGAAACGTGCTCGGGACTTTAGGGCGCTCTCGATGAATGCGCCATAGGCCGGCCTGGCGCAATGCGCAATGGTTGATCGGCGTGTCTTTTTCCGAACCCGTCCAGGTAAGTCCGATTTAGCGCATAGAGTGCCGATATCGTGGGATGTCCTCACCGGAGGAAAGACGGAAATGATCCTCGTGGAACGCAGTGCGCACGTGGCGGCGCCAATTGAAGTGGTCTGGGATGTCGTGCAGCGGGCCGAGCAGTTGCCGGCCTGGCTGGCCGGGGTCCGCGCGGCCGAAGTGCTCTCGGGAGAGGGCTTCGGGCGGCGACAACTGGTCCAGGCGGGGCGCGGCTCGGCGCATGAGGCCGAGGTGATCGCCTACCAGGAGCCGACGCTGATCGGCTGGCGGGAACGGGCCAAGGGAGCGGGGTCTCGCGCGGAGGCGCGCACCGAGATCTACGTCCAGCTCACCGGAGACGAGGAGGAGGGCGGGACCATCGTGCGCCTCATCGTGGTCCGCTGGCCGGCCGGCCCGGTCAAGGCGGCCCTGCTGCGCCTCGGACTGCGTCGGGTCGGCGCCGACCTGGAGGACTCGCTGGCCCGGCTCACCGACCTGGCCGCCGTCGGCTGACGAGCGCCCATCCTCCCGGCGTCACCCGCGACGGCGGTGGTCCGGATCCCCGCCAGGGCTCCCGGACCACCGCCGCTCCGTACACCGAAAGGGCCCGGCGCACACGCGCCGGGCCCTCCTCAGTGGTGCTGGGTCAGCTGTCGCCGCCGGTCTCGCCGACCGGGGCAGCGTTGACGTCGTCGATCGCGTACTTCTTGGCGGCCTCGGCCGGAACCGTGGTCGCCACCGCGCCGCTGCGGGCGAGCTGCCGCAGCGTGGCCACCACGATCGACTCCGCGTCGACGTGGAAGTGCCGGCGCAGCGCGTGCCGGGTGTCCGACATGCCGAAACCGTCGGTGCCGAGCGACGTGTAGTCGCCGGGTACCCAGCGGGCGATCAGATCCGGTACAGCACGCATGAAGTCGCTGACCGCGACCTTCGGCCCGTCCGCGTCGGCCAGCTTCTGCTGGATGTACGGAACCTTCGCCTCGGCGCCCGGGTTGAGGAGGTTGTACTCCTCGGTCTCCACCGCGTCACGGCGCAGCTCGGTCCAGGAGGTCACCGACCAGACGTCGGCGCCCACCCCCCAGTCCTGGGCGAGCAGCTGCTGGGCCTTGAGCGCCCACTGCATCCCGGTGCCCGAGGCGAGCAGGTTGGCCTTCGGGCCGTCGACCTGCGGTGCCGGCGAGTAGCGGTAGATGCCCTTGAGCAGGCCCTCGACGTCCACGTCGGCCGGCTCGGCCGGCTGCAGGGTCGGCTCGTTGTAGACCGTCAGGTAGTAGAAGACGTTCTCCTGCGCGTCCCCGTACATCCGGTGCAGACCCTGCTCCAGGATGTGCGCGATCTCGTACGCGAACGCCGGGTCGTACGCGACCACGGCCGGGTTGGTGGCCGCGATCAGCAGCGAGTGCCCGTCCTCGTGCTGGAGGCCCTCACCGTTGAGCGTGGTCCGACCGGCGGTGGCGCCGAGCAGGAAGCCCCGGGCCATCTGGTCGGCCGCGGCCCACAGCCCGTCGGCGGTCCGCTGGAACCCGAACATCGAGTAGAAGATGTACATCGGGATCATCGGCTCGTCGTGCGTGGCGTACGCCGAGCCGGCCGCGGTGAACGAGGCCACCGAACCGGCCTCGTTGATCCCCTCGTGCAGGATCTGCCCGGAGGTCGACTCCTTGTACGACAGGAACAGCTCGCGGTCGACCGAGGTGTAGCGCTGGCCGTGCGGCGAGTAGATCTTCGCGGTCGGGAAGATCGAGTCGAGACCGAAGGTACGGGCCTCGTCCGGGATGATCGGCACCCAGCGCTTGCCGAACTCCTTGTCCTTCATCACGTCCTTGAGCAGACGGACGAAGGCCTGCGTGGTGGCCACCTTCTGCTTGCCCGAGCCGCGCTTGATGTCGGCGAACCGCTCCGGGCCGGGGATGGCCAGCCGCTTCGTGCTGGTCCGCCGGGACGGCAGGTACCCGCCGAGCTGCTCGCGCCGCTCCTTGAGGTACGCCAGCTCCTCGGACTTCTCGCCCGGGTGGAAGTACGGCGGCAGGTAGGGGTTGTCCTCCAGCGCCGAGTCCGGGATGTCCAGGTAGAGCCGGTCGCGGAAGGTCTTCAGGTCCTCCAGCGTCAGCTTCTTCATCTGGTGGGTCGCGTTGCGGCCCTCGAAGTGCGAGCCGAGCGTCCAGCCCTTGATCGTCTTCGCCAGGATGACGGTGGGCTGACCGGTGTGCTCGGTGGCCGCCTTGTAGGCCGCGTAGAGCTTGCGGTAGTCGTGCCCACCCCGCTTGAGGTTCCAGATCTCGTCGTCGCTGAGCGGCTCGACCATCTTGCGGGTCCGTGCGTCACGGCCGAAGAAGTGCTCCCGCACGTACGCGCCGGACTCCGCCTTGTAGGTCTGGTAGTCCCCGTCGGTCGTGGTGTTCATCAGGTTGACCAACGCGCCGTCGGTGTCCGCGGCGAGCAGCGGGTCCCACTCACGGCCCCAGACCACCTTGATCACGTTCCAGCCGGCGCCCCGGAAGAACGCCTCCAGCTCCTGCATGACCTTGCCGTTGCCCCGGACCGGGCCGTCCAGCCGCTGGAGGTTGCAGTTGATCACGAAGGTGAGGTTGTCCAGCTCCTCGCGGGCGGCCACACCGATGGCGCCGAGCGTCTCCGGCTCGTCCATCTCGCCGTCGCCGAGGAACGCCCAGACGTGCTGCTGGGAGGTGTCCTTGATGCCGCGGTGCTGCAGGTACCGGTTGAACCGGGCCTGGTAGATCGCGTTCAGACCGCCGAGACCCATCGAGACGGTGGGGAACTCCCAGAAGTCCGGCATCAGCCGAGGGTGCGGGTACGAGGGCAGCCCACCACCGGGGTGCGACAGCTCCTGGCGGAACCCGTCGAGCTGGTGCTCGCTGAGCCGCCCCTCCAGGAACGCCCGCGCGTACATGCCGGGGGAGGCGTGGCCCTGGTAGAAGATCTGGTCGCCGCCGCCCGGGTGGTTCTTGCCCCGGAAGAAGTGGTTGAAGCCCACCTCGTAGAGCGACGCCGAGCTGGCGAAGGTGGAGATGTGCCCGCCGACGCCGATCTCCGGGCGCTGCGCCCGGTGCACCAGCATCGCGGCGTTCCACCGGACGTACGCCCGGATCCGCCGCTCGACGTGCTCGTCACCCGGGAACCAGGGCTCGCGCTCCGACGGGATGGTGTTGATGTAATCGGTGGTGGTCAGGGGCGGAACCCCGACCTGGCGCTCACGGGCCCGCTCCAGCAGGCGCAGCATGACGTAGCGGGCGCGTTTGGCGCCGCGTTCGTCGATGACACCGTCAAGCGACTCGACCCATTCGCTGGTCTCTTCAGGGTCGATGTCCGGAAGCTGGCTCGGTAGGCCGTCGCTGATCACCGGGCGCTTGCGTTCCGTAGCCACAGGCGTTCCCTCGGTTGTGTGTGGGATGGGTCTCTAGCGCCATCCTGCCCCCTGGTGGCACCCGTCGTCACGTCTAGGTCCCCCCGACGCGATGCTGAACACAGGTACTCGCCGGTAACTTAGCGCGACGACCGCACGGAACCTGAGCGGTTTGACCGCCACTCCTACCGTCACCACCATGAACGGACGCCCTGTCGCGGTCGCCGCGAGCATGATCGTTGTCGGGACAGCCGGCCTGGTCATCGGCGCGGTCGCCCTTGTTTCCGGCAATAACCGGCCGGTGGTGGGACCGGTGGCCCTCGGCGTACTGCTGGTCGTGCTCGGCGCGGCCCTGCTGCGGCAGACGAACCGTGCGGCCCGTCGGACCGGCCGCCAGCGCCGTTCGGACCCGGACGGCGCCGGGTACGGCCTCTACGCCGGGCCCACCGGGGACGTCGGCAGCGGTTGGCACGTCGACCGCCAGCGGGACGGCGACCACGACCGCTCCGACGGTACGGAACCGGTCGGCGGCAGCACCGGCTCGGGCGGCGGCTGGTCCGGCTGGGGCTGGTCCAGCGGCGACTCCGGTGGGCGCTCGTCCAGCGGCGACTCCGGTGGGGGCTGGTCCAGCGGCGACTCCGGTGGGGGCTGGTCCGGCGGCGGCGACTCTGGTGGCGGTGGCGGCAGCTCCTGACCGCACCCTGCGGCAGAATGCGACGTATGCGCAGCGACGTGATCACCGTCCAGACCGGGTCCCGGCCGACCGTCCGGGACATCACCGCGGAGGCCCAGCAGTTCGTCTCCGGCGAGGACGGCGGCCTGCTGCACGTCTTCGTGCCGCACGCCACCGCCGGCCTGGCGATCATCGAGACCGGGTCGGGCTCCGACGACGACCTGCTCAGCGCGCTGGCCGACCTGCTCCCCACCGAGGACCGCTGGCGGCACCGACACGGCTCGCCCGGCCACGGCCGCGACCACGTGCTGCCGGCGTTCATCCCGCCGTACGCCACCCTGCCGGTGCTCGGCGGCCGGCTCGCGCTCGGCACCTGGCAGTCGATCTGTCTCGTCGACACCAACGGCGACAACCCGACCCGCCAGGTCCGCTTCTCCTTCCTCCCCGCCTAACCGCGCGCCCCGCGTCCCCGCCCGCCC
>NZ_JAKKFF010000026.1 GCF_022229015.1 Micromonospora foliorum | reverse complement strand
GGTGGGGTGGTCCGTCTACGTTTTTTCTGTGTCTGCCACGGCGCCCGCACAGATCTACCTTCTTTCCCTTCCCGACGGCCTGCCGGACTGGCGGGTGGTGGCCGCGTACGCGAAGGCCGCCCACCCGCGGGCCGAGTGCGGCTCGCCGAGGGCGATCAGCACCCGCGCCTGGAGGCTGGCCGCCTCGGCCAGCTCCGGGGTGGCGTTCGCCGGGCGGGGGTCGGCGTCGGTGAGCGCGTCGGACAGCAGTTGCTGTGCGCCGGCAAGATCGCCGGAGGACACGAGGTGGTGCGCCTGATCAGTCAGTTCACCGAAGCCGGAAGACACGCCCCATCGTGCTCATCCGACGACGGTAAGTACAAGACCCGCGCCGGTGTCGATTGGTCAGGATCCGGTCAGGTGCTCGGCCAGGGTCTCGCTGATTCGGCGCAGCTGGTCGACCTGGGCGGGGCTCAACGCGTCGAACAGGTGTCGGCGTACCCCCTCGACATGGCCGGGCGCGGCGGCCGCGAGGGTGGCGAAACCCTCGTCGGTGAGCAGCGCGATCTGCCCGCGCCGGTCGGTGGGGCAGTCCTCGCGGCGCACCCAGCCGGCGGCCTCCAGCCGGGCCACCGCGTGCGAGAGCCGGCTGCGGGACGACCCTGCCGCCTGGGCCAGCTGGCTCATGCGCAGTTGGCGACCGGGGGCCTCGGAGAGCTGGACCAGGATCTCGTAGTACGCGTGCGGCATGCCCGCTTCGCGTTGCAGCTCGCGGTCGAGAGTGTCCATCAGCACCCGGGAGGCGGTGAGGTACGCGCGCCACGTGCGCTGCTCGTCGGGGTCCAACCAGCGGGTCATGGCCGCCATCATACTCCCGGTGGTTGAATGTTCAACTAAACCGCGCTAGTCTCGGGTCATGGGTATCCACCGGCTCAACCACGCGGTCCTCTACGTCAGTGACCTCGCCCGCAGCGTCGCGTTTTACTGCGACGTGCTGGGCTTCCGCCCGGTGGCGATGACCCCGGACGGCTTCCGGGGCGCCACCTTCCTCCAGGCCCCCGACTCCACCAACGACCACGACCTCGGCCTCTTCGAGATCGGCGCGGGCGCCGGACGGTCGACCGCCGGCCGGTCCACCGTCGGCCTCTACCACCTCGCCTGGGAGGTGGACACGCTCGACGAGCTGGCCGCCACCGCCGAGCGGCTGGTCGCCGCCGGCGCGCTGGTCGGCACCTCCGACCACGGCACGACCAAGAGCCTCTACGGCAAGGACCCGGACGGGCTGGAGTTCGAGGTGGTCTGGCTGATCCCGGCCGACCTGCTCGACGACACCGCGCTGGCCGCCCGCAAGCAGATCGGTCGGCTCGACCTGGACGCCGAGCGGCGGCGCTACGGCGGGCAGACCCGGGGCGGGGTGGGGATCTCCGTCCCGGCCTGACCGCCCGTACGGTAGAACGGACCGATGCCGACCGACCGGACCACTGATTTCCTCCGCGAGCTGCTGGTCCGCCAGTTGACGACCTGGCTGCCCGCGGCCCTGCACCGCTCCCGGCGGGCCACCGTCGCCCTCGCCGGGGTCGACGCCGGCAGCGCGGAGGCCGTGCTGCGCCTGGTCGCCACGCACGGCGACCAGGTGCGCGGCCGGCAGGTGACGGTGCTGGTGTTGGCCGACGCCGACGCCGACCTGCCGGCCCGACTCGGCCCGATCGAGGCGGAGCTGCCCGCCGAGGTCACCGTGCACCTGCTGCCCGGCGAGCCGTACCGGCTGCCGGTCGCGGTGAAGGCCGCCGGGGCGGCCGGCGCTCCGCTGTTCTCCTTCGTGGACCTGCCCGGCGCGGTGACGCCGAAGCTGCTCACCGCCGCGACCAACGGCCGGACCGGAGAGCTGCTGCTGCACACCGCCGACAGCGCCCGAGACGTGCTCGTCTCCGCCGGCTTCCCCCTGGTCGCCGAGGTGGCGCCGGTGCTGCCCGACGGCGAGGCGGCCGGGGTGGTCGCGTTCGGCAGTCGCTCCGACCGGAGTCTCGAGGCGGTCCGCGACGCGCTCTGGGCGGTCGGCGCGGACCTCGGCGTGCGCTACCGCGACCCGCTCGACCCGACCGGCACGACGGTCGACGTGGTCGGCGACCCCGACCTCGAACCGCTGAGCCACCAGCTGCTGGCCGAGTTGCGGGCGGGCGGGGCGCGACCGGTCACCGAGCTGCGCCGGCACACCCTCACCGCGACCGTCTACCGGGCCGCCGACGCCAACCAGGCGCTCGTCGACCTGCTCGACGCCGGCGCCGTGCGGCGTGAACGCGAGTCCGGGCGGCTGGCCGGCGACGAGATCATCACCCTGGCGCGCTGAGCGCCCACCCCACAGACGCCGAGCGGGGTGCCGGTGAATCACCGGCACCCCGCTCGACTCCCGGGATGCTTACGACCGGGACTTGTCCTGCTTCCAGCTCAGCGGACCCGGCAGGTCGACCCGGTGCGCACGTGCCTTGGAGTTCCAGGACCAGCGACCGATCTTGATGCTCCACGAGGAGAAGCCGTTCTCGGTGAAGTTCAGGATGATCGGACCGTACTTCTTGCGCTTGCGAAACATGAGGCCCATCGGAGGTCTCCCCTCGTCACCGTTCCCTGCCGTGTCGAGATCGAACATGCCCGAACCGAGAACTTTTGAAACCCTCTCGCTGTCCGCCCTGGACGGTCGCCCGTCAGCGACCGCAATCTCTATCCACCAGATAGGTGTTGCGGCACGGTAAACGCTGCTCGGAGCGCTTCGTAACATCGGCAGCGATAGAAGTCTCATCTTCTGGAAGGCCGTTGACCGCTCGTTCCGATCGCGGGCAGCATGGGGTCATGTCGCAGCGGGATGAGCTTCTCCTCACCGCTCGTGTGCACGTCGACCTGGTCCGGCACGCGAGCGCGCTCTGTTGAGCTGACCGGTCCATCCGGCTCGGCTCCAGCGCCGCACTCTCACCGCCCGCCCGCCCGCTCAACGCGGAGCAGCGTGCCCGCACGCCCTCATCCGGGCGTCCCCGCTCCCATCGTGGACAGATCAGGAGACTCCTCATGTCCCCACCCCGTCGTGCCATTCTGCGTACCCTCGCCGCCGTTGCCGCGCTGGTCGTGCTCACCGCCTCCGCCGGTTGCGGCGGTGACGCCGCGGCCGGCGGCGCCCAGGCCAGCGAGTTGCGCTACCAGGGCTCGGTCGGCCAGGTCACCCTGCCCGAACTCGCCGCCGACCTCGGCTACCTCGGTGACGTCAAGCTCAAGTGGATCGGCAACGTCACCGGTGGCCCGCAGGACATCCAGGCCACGGCCACCGGGCAGAGCGACTTCGGCGGCGCGTTCAACGGCGCCATCGTCAAGCTCGCCGCCGCCAACGCCCCGATCACCGCCGTGGTCAGCTACTACGGCTCGGACGCGCAGACCTTCCAGGGCTACTACGTGCTCAACGACAGCCCGATCCGCACCCCCCGGGACCTGATCGGCAAGAAGGTCGGCATGAACACCCTCGGCGCGCACGCCGAGGCCGTGCTCAAGACCTGGCTCGGCCGCGGCGGTCTCACCCCCGCCGAGATCAAGCAGGTCGAGCTGGTGGCCCTGCCACCGGTCAACGCCGAGCAGTCGCTGCGGCAGCGGCAGATCGACGTCGCGGTTCTCGGTGGGGTGATCCGGGACAAGGCGGTCGCCAGCGGCGGCATCCGCACCATCTTCACCGACTACGAACTGCTCGGCGCCTTCAGCGGCGGCACCTACGTCTTCCGCGACGACTTCATCAAGCGCAACCCGGAGACCGTCAAGGCGTTCGTCACCGGGGTCGGCAAGGCCATCGAGTGGGCCCGCACCCAACCCCGGGAGACCGTGGTCGCCCGGATGCGCGACATCATCGGCAAGCGCGGTCGCAACGAGGACCCGTCGCTCGTCGCGTACTGGAAGAGCAGCGGCGTCGCCGGCCGCGGCGGTGTGATCGGCGAGCAGGAGTTCGGCACCTGGATCGACTGGCTCGCCGCCGAGGGCGAGCTGAAGGGCGACCGTCCGAAGCCCGGCGACATCTACACCAACCGGTTCAACCCGTTCGTGGACGGGGGCAGCGCGTGAGCACCGACAAGATCCTCTTCGATCGGGTGAGCAAGACCTTCCCGGTCCGCGCCAGCCGGCGTGGCGGCGCCGGCGCGGTCACCGCGCTGGACGAGGTCACCCTCGGGGTACGCCCCGGCGAGTTCCTGGTCGTCGTCGGCCCCAGCGGCTGCGGCAAGTCCACCCTGCTCGACCTGCTCGGCGGGCTCACCCAGCCGACCGCAGGGCAGGTGCTCGTCGACGGTCGACCCGTCACCGGTCCCGGGCTGGACCGGGGCATCGTCTTCCAGCAGTACGCGCTGCTGCCCTGGCGCACCGCTGCGGGCAACGTCGCGTTCGGTCTGGAGGCCAAGGGGGTGCCTCGGGCCGATCGCGCCGCGCTGATCGAGCACCACCTCGACCTGGTGGGGCTGCGCGGGTTCGCCGACCGCTACCCGCACGAGCTGTCCGGCGGGATGAAGCAGCGGGTGGCCATCGCCCGCAGCCTCGCGTACGACCCGGACGTGCTGCTGATGGACGAGCCGTTCGCCGCCCTGGACGCGCAGACCCGAGACTCGTTGCAGGACGAGCTGGTGCGGATCTGGGCCCGCACCGGCAAGACGATCGTGTTCATCACCCACGGCATCGACGAGGCCGTCTACCTGGGTCAGCGGGTGGCGGTGCTGACGTCCCGACCCGGGCGGCTCAAGCAGGTCATCGACATCGACCTCGGCGACCGGGACGCGGTCGAGGACGTCCGCTCCACCGACGCGTTCCGCCACCACCGCCACCAGATCTGGACCCTGCTGCGTGACGAGGTGCGGGCCGCCCAGGCGGCCGAGGGCACCGGCGTCCGCCACACCGAGGAGGCCCGCGTTGGTTGACATCGCCGAACGTCCCGCCCGACTCGCCGGCCCACCCACCGTGCCTCGGGCGGCGGCCGACCATGCCGCCCCCGGCCGCGTCAGTCGCCTGCTCGGCGTCGGCGCGAGGGTGCTGCACCGCACCGTCGCCATCGCCGCGTTGGCCGCGATCTGGGAGGGCGCACCCCGGCTCGGGCTGGTGGACCGGGTCTTCCTGCCCCCGCTGTCGGAGGTGCTGGTGGCCTGGTGGGAGTTGCTGCGCAGCGGGCAGCTCGCCGAGCACGTGGGCGCGAGCCTCACCCGATCCCTGGCCGGGCTGGGCCTGGCGGTGCTCACCGCCATCCCGCTCGGGCTGCTGATCGGCTGGTACCGGCCGCTCGCCGAGCTGCTCAGCCCGCTGCTGGAGGTGTTCCGCAACACCGCCGCGCTGGCCCTGCTGCCGGTGTTCGTGCTCATCCTCGGCCTGGGGGAGACCTCCAAGATCGCACTGGTGCTGTACGCGTGCTCCTGGCCGATCCTGCTGAACACCATCGCCGGGGTGAAGGGCGTCGACCCGCTGTTGATCCGGTCGGCCCGTTCGATGGGGCTCAACCACCTGCGGCTGTTCCAGAAGGTGATCCTGCCGGCCGCGGTGCCGACCATCTTCACCGGCGTCCGGCTGGCCGGGGCGTACTCGATCCTGGTGCTGGTCGCGGCCGAGATGGTCGGCGCGAAGGCCGGGCTCGGCTACCTCATCAACTACGCGCAGTACAACTTCGCGATCGCCGACATGTACTCCGGGATCATCACGATCTCCGCCATCGGTCTGGTCGTCAACCAGCTCCTCGTCGCCCTCGAACGTCGCTTCTCCACCTGGCGCGTCGACGTCTCTGCCGGATAGGACGGACACCAATGACCCGCACCCTGCACCTCAACGCGTTCCTGATGGGCGTCGGCCACCACGAGGCCGCCTGGCGGCACCCCCGCACCGACCCGCGTCGGGTCACCGACGTACGGCACTTCCAGGAGCTGGCCCGGATCGCCGAACGCGGCACCCTCGACTCACTGTTCCTCGCCGACGGTCTCTCGGTCGGGCCGAACCCCCGGCACAACATCCAGGCCGTCTTCGAGCCGTTGACCCTGCTCGCGTCGCTCGCCGCGGTGACCGAGCACATCGGTCTCATCGCGACGGTCTCCACCACCTACAACGAGCCGTTCCACGTCGCCCGCAAGTTCGCCTCGCTGGACCATCTCAGCGGCGGCCGGGCCGGTTGGAACATCGTCACCTCCGCCCAGGAGCGGGAGGCGGTGAACTTCAACCGGGACAGCCACCCCGAGCACGCCGACCGGTACCGGCGGGCCGCCGAGTTCGTCGACGTGGCGATCAAGCTCTGGGACAGCTGGGAGGACGACGCGCTGGTCTTCGACACCGCGGCCGGGGTGTTCGCCGACACCGACCGGGTGCACGAGGTGGCGCACCGCGGGCCGGAGTTCCAGGTCCGTGGCCCGCTGAACATCCCCCGGGGGCCGCAGGGCCGGCCGTTGCTGGTGCAGGCCGGCTCGTCGCCGGATGGGATCGCGTTCGCCGCCCGCTACGCCGAGGCGGTCTTCACCGCGCAGCAGACCCTCGCCGACGGGCAGAGCTTCTACGCCGAGCTGCGCCGGCAGGTCACCGCCGCCGGGCGGGACCCGGACCTGGTGAAGGTGCTGCCCGGCATCGCGCCGGTGCTCGGCGGCACCGAGGCCGAGGCGCAGGCGCTCGCCGCCGAGTTGGAGGAGCTGATCGTCCCCGACTACGCCCTGGCCCAGCTCTCCGGGATGCTCGGCATCGACCTGACCGGCCTGCCGCTGGACGGGCCGCTGCCGGAGCTGCCGGCCGCCGGCACCGTGCAGGCCCACCAGAGCCGCTACCAGTTGGTCACCGAGCTGGCCCGCCGGGAACAGCTCACCATCCGGCAGCTGATCGGCCGGCTCGGTGGGGGCCGGGGTCACCGGGTCGTCGCCGGTACACCGGAGCAGGTCGCCGACCAGATCGAGCTGTGGTTCACCCAGGGCGCCGCCGACGGGTTCAACATCATGCCGCCGCACCTGCCCGGCGGGCTCGCCGACTTCGTCGACCACGTGGTGCCGGTGCTGCGCTCCCGTGGGCTGTTCCGCACCGAGTACACCGGTCGGACGCTGCGCGAGCACTACGGCCTGCCCCGACCGGCCAGCGCGTACGCCGCGTCGGCCCTGGTGCCGGCATGACCACCGTGGAGCGACCCACGGCGGACATCGCCGAGCTGCGACCGGTGAACCGGGACCTGTTCCGCGCTCTGCTGCGGCGGCAGGCCACCAGCGTCACCGTGGTCACCGCGGTCGCCCGCGCCACCGACCCCGCCTGCCTGGGCGGGATCGGCGCGCCCCTGCGGGCGGGCTTCACCGCGACCTCGTTCACGTCGGTGTCGCTGGACCCTCCGCTCGTCTCGTTCTGCCTGGGGACGGGCTCGTCGAGCTGGCCGGTGCTGGCTCGGGCCGAGCACGTCGCCGTGCACCTGCTGGGCGCCGGGCAGCGGGAGGCCGCCACGGTCTTCGCGACCAGCGGCATCGACCGGTTCGCCGCGTACCCGGACTGGACGTCCGGGCCGTTCGGGGTTCCGCTGCTCGACGGGGTGCTGGCCCGGCTGCTCTGCCGGGTGGTGCACCGGGTTCCGGCCGGTGACCACACGCTGGTGATCGCCGAGCCGCTGGCGCTCGGCGACGGCGGCAACGGCGCGCCGCTGGTGCACCACCGGGGCGGCTACACCACCGCCGTTTCACAGTGAGCGCAGTCACCACGGCCGACCTGCTCGCGTTGGACCGGGCCGCCCAGGACCTGCTGTTCCGGGCGGCCCGCACGGCCAACACGTTCACCGACGAGCCGGTCACCGACGCCCAGGTCGCGGCGATCCACGACCTGATCCGGTACGGGCCGACCGCGTACAACGGCCAGCCGCTGCGGGTGCTGCTGCTCCGCTCGGCGGCGGCGCGGGCGCGGCTGCTGCCGTACGTCTCGTCGAGCAACCGGGCGAAGACGGCCAGCGCGCCACTGGTGGCGGTGCTCGCCGCCGACGTGGACTTCCACGAGCGGCTGCCCGAGCTGTACCCGCACCGGCCGCAGGCCCGCGACTGGCTGAGCGACCGTGCGGCCCGCGCCGAGCAGGCCCGGTTCAGCGCGACCCTCCAGATCGGCTACCTGCTGGTGGGCGTACGCGCCGCCGGGCTGGCCGCCGGCCCGATGGCCGGGTTCGACGCGACCGGGGTGACCCGCGAGTTCTTCCCCGACGGCCGGCACGAGGCGCTGCTGCTGCTCAACCTGGGCCACCCCGGCCCGGACGCCTGGGAGCAGCGGCTGCCCCGGCTCAGCACCAAGGAGGTGGTGTGGACGCTGTGAACCGACCCCCGGGTCAGCGGGGCTCCCACGCGTCGGGCAGCGCGGTGAGCTTGCGGACGTGCGCGGGCAGTCGACCGCTGACGATCTCGGCGAGGCTCACCTCGTCGACGACCCGCCGCACGGCGGCGCGCACCGCCACCCACAGGCCGGGCAGGTTCTCCGCCGAGCCCTCGTACCGGGTCTCCTCGGGGCGCAGCCCGCGTACCCCGGCCAGCGGGCCCTCGACGGCGCGCAGCACCGCGCCGACGGTCACCTCGCGTGGCGGGCGGGCCAGCGTGTAGCCGCCCTCGGCGCCGCGTTGGGCGCGGACGATGCCGGCCCGGCGCAGATCCGCCAGGACCGCCTCCAGGAACTTGCGGGGCATGTCCTGCTCCGCGGCGATGGCCTGGGTGGACAGCAGCGAGGGGTACGCGGTGGCGAGGCTCAACGCCGCCCGTACCGCG
>NZ_JAKKFF010000259.1 GCF_022229015.1 Micromonospora foliorum | reverse complement strand
GGGCGGCCGGCGCGGCGCCCAGCCCGGTGCCGAGCACGGCCAGGGCGAGCGCCCACCGCAGACCGCGACGGGGGCGGCGGGCGACTGGGTCGGGGGTGATGGCGGGTACGGGCTGCATGTCTCGCTCCGAGGGGTGGAGCCGACGGTCCCGGGACGGGGACCGGCCGATGAGACTCATCGACACGCATCAGTGTGTGTCCGGGGTCTTCCGCCCCACCAATCCCACCCGCCCCATGCCACCGCGCTATGGCACGGGCCGGGTCAGCGGGAGAGACGGGCCGGGTCAGCGGGGAAAGTAGCGGTCCAGGGCGTCGGTGCGGAACGTGCCCTTCGGGTCCAGGTCGGCCAGGAGCGCGGCGAAGTCGGCGTACCTCGGGTAGCGGGCGGTCAGCTCGGCCGGGTCGGTGACGAAGACCTTGCCCCAGTGCGGGCGGGGCGCGAAGGGCGCCAGCCGCTCCTCCACGGCGGCCACCACCGGCAGCACCGCCGCGGTGTCGTCGATCCAGGTGAAGTGCAGCACGAAGCTGTCGCGCCGGTAGTTCGGGCTGAGCCACAGCTCGTCGGCCGCCACGGTCCGCAACTCGGACACCAGCAGCACCGGGGCGATCAGGTCCGCCACGTCGTCCAGCGCGGCGAGCGCGGCGGCCGCCTCGGTACGCGCGACGTGGTACTCGGACTGCAGTTCGTCGCCACTGCTCGGGGTGAAACCGAGCTTGAAGTGCGGCAGCCGCTCGTGCCACGGGCCCGGCTCGCCGAGCTGCGGGGTGCAGTTCTCCGCCGGCATCCCGAGCACCGGGTGCCGGGGCTGTTCGGCGGCGGTGGTGCCCAGCCAGTCCGCCGGGGGCGGCGACTGATCCGCCAACTGCTTGCGCCACACCTCGCGCAGGCGGGGCGTACGGAAGTCGGTGAAGACACTCACGCTGTACGCCGAGCCGAGCGCCTCGTCCAGCGCCGCCCGGTCGAGGTCGAGGCGTACGTACTGGCGCAGCGCGAAGGTCGGCACCACGTCCAGGGTGACGCGGGTGACCAGGCCGAGCGCGCCGAGCCCGACCACCATGCCGGCGAACGTGTCGGTGTCGCGGTCGACCCGGAGCAGATCGCCGTCGGCGGTGACCAGTTCCAGGCCGGCGACCGCGCTGGCCAGGTTGCCGTGGGTCTGGCCGGAGCCGTGGGTGGCGGTGGCCACCGCGCCGGCCACCGAGATGTGCGGCAGCGAGGCGAGGTTGGCCAGCGCGTACCCCTGGGTGTGCAGTTGTCGGGCGACGTCGCCGTAGCGCAGCGCGCCGCGCACGGTGACCTGCCCCCGCTCGTGGTCCACCTCGACGACCGGGGGTAGCCCGGCGAGGCTGACCAGGTCGCCGTCGGTGTCGCCGAGACGGTTGAAGGAGTGCCCGCTGCCCACCGCCCGGATTCGGCTGCTGCCGGCGACGAGTCGGCGCAGTTCGTCGACGGAGGTGGGCCGGTGGAACGCTTTCGCGGCGTACCGCACGTTGCCGGCCCAGTTGCGGCGCGGAACGTCGGTGGTCGGCGCGGTCTGCGGTCCCTGCGCGGTCATGTGGCGGTCTCCCGATCGGTGGTCTGGTGGTCGGCCAACGCGGCGACGAGGGCGTGCAGAACCGTATCCGTCTGGAGCGTGTGGTAGCCACGCTGGGCGATCGGCAGACCGGCCGTGGTGGCGCGTTCGATCTCGCCCCGGGCCGCCTGCCGGGTCGACGCGTCCCCGGACATCAGGGCGTCCTGGCCGCGTCGGATCAACCGGTCGACCCGGTCCATCTGGTAGCCACGCAGGCCGACCGGGAGAGCCGGGGCGTCGAAGGCGGCGCGACGCAGCGCGAGCAGGTCGACGAAACGGCCACCGGCGTACCGGGTGAGCGCGACGGACACCTGCTCGGGCTGCTCGCGGACCTGGTCGAGAACGAGCAACTCGACGGCGGGTCGGCCGTCGAGCGGATGGCGGGCGGTCACCGGCTCGATCGTCACACCCGGCACGGGAACCAGCAGCAGTCGCGGCGGCTCCGGATGGCCGTCGCGCCGGGGCGGTTCGTCGAGGACCAGCACGTCGACCTCGGCCCACCGGACATCCCGACGCAGGCCGGGCCGCCGGATGGTGAGCCCTTCCGCGTGGATTCCGAAGCGGAACGGACGCATCGCGCTGACCAGCGCCACCGCGCCGAGCGCGATCGCCCCCACCGCGATGATCGTCCGTAGCAGGGCGCCGTCGCTGGGATAGACCAACAAGAGCACTCCGCCGAGTACGCAGACCAGGGCGAGCAGCCGGGCGCCCCGACTCCGGCGCAGTTCCACGCTCGGACCCCCGTTCATGACCGTGGCGTCGGTCCCCGCATCTTCCGCCAAACCGGGCACCGAGGACACCGGTCGATCGGGCACGGTTGTTCTGGTCATCGTCGGGGAACCCTACGCTCATGAGCAGCTACCGTGATCCGGCCCCGCGGGGCGACGTGTTCCCCTCCGAGGAGGAGCTGGACCCCACCGGCACCGGGGTCGAGCAGGCCAGCGCGCCGCCGGCCAGCGGGTTGCCGAGCCACCCGTCGCCCACACCCGGTCCTCGGCCCACACCGGCGCCCGCGCCCGCCCCGACGCCGGTACCGGCACCCGGCCCGCCGCCGCGCGCCCCCGGCGCACAGTCGATCGTGACCCGCCATCTGGACGGCTCGGTGGAGGTGGTCACCGACCTCGACGGCGACGGCGTCGCCGACGTCGTCCAGATCGACGTGAACGGCGACGGGATCCCGGACATCACCTACGTGGACAGTGACGGCGACGGGCGACTGGACACCGTGCTGCGCGACCGGAACGCGGTCGGGACGGGCGCGCACCGGGCCTGACCGGCGGCGCCCGGCCGACTCACAGCTTCGCCATCACCTCACTGGCGACCAGCTCCAGGTGCTCCAGGTCGCCGAGGTCCAGCACCTGGAGGTAGAGCCGCTCGCTGCCGATCTCCGCGTACCGGCCGATGGTGTCCAGCACCTCGGCGGGCGTCCCGGCCAGACCGTTGGCCCGCAACTCGTCCGGTTCGCGGCCGATGGCGGCGGCCCGGCGGGCCACCTCGGCGTCGTCGCGCCCGCAGCAGAGCACCAGGGCGTTGGACCAGACCATCCCGGCCGGGTCCCGGCCGATGTCGACGCAGGCCGCGCGGACCCGGTCGAACTGCGCCGCCGTGTCCGGCACCGAGGCGAACGGCAGGTTGAACTCGTCGGCGTAGCGGGCGGCCAGCCGAGGGGTGCGCTTCGGGCCCGTCCCGCCGAGCAGGATCGGTGGACGCGGCTGCTGGACGGGCTTGGGCAGGGCGGGCGAGTCACGGACCGGGTAGTACCTGCCGTCGTGGTCGAACCGCTCCCCCACCGGCGTGGACCAGAGCCCGGTGATCACGGCGAGCTGCTCCTCCAGCCGGTCGAACCGCTCGGCCAGCGGCGGGAACGGGATGCCGTACGCGCTGTGCTCCTCGGCGTACCAGCCGGTGCCGATGCCCAGCTCCACCCGGCCGCCGCTCATCTGGTCGACCTGCGCCACGGTGATCGCCAGCGGGCCGGGCAGCCGGAAGGTGGCGGCGGTCATCAACGTGCCGAGCCGGATGCGGCTGGTGTCCCGGGCCAGGCCGGCGAGGGTCGTCCAGGCGTCGGTGGGGCCGGGTTCGCCGCTCACGTCACCCATCATCAGGTAGTGGTCGGACCGGAAGAACGCGCCGTAGCCGGCGTCCTCGGCACAGCGGGCTACCGCGAGCAACTGGTCGTAGCTGGCGCCCTGCTGGGGCTCGGTGAAGATCCGAAGTTCCATGATCCGAGCATAGGGTTCCCCGGTCGGCCCGGTCGGCAGGATACCGACCGGGCCGCCAGCGTCACTCAGACGTACGGCCGCTTGGCGTACGCCTCGCGGAGCGCGGCCAACCCGGTCGCCTTCGGCGTCAGGGTGCCCCACCCGGAGTTGAAGTAGTTGGTGCGCACGATCCGTGGCCCACCCTCGGCGTTGAGCTGGGCGATCGCCGCCGGCACGGTGGCGATCCAGGCCGCCTGGTTCGGGATCTCGGCCACCCTGACCCCCCACTCAGCGATGATCACAGGCCGGGACAGCGCCACCGGGCCGAGGTCCGCCACCGCCCAGTCCTTGGTGCGCCGGAACCGGGCCAGCGCGGTGTGGCTGGCGTTGGTGCCGTAGGCGTTCCACTGCAGATAGTCGAGGCGGGACATCAGCGACTCCGGGTGGGTGCGCTGGAAACAGGCCCGGTCGAAGCCGCCCAGCCCCACCGAGAAGGTCGTCCCGGCCGGCAGCGTCCGTGCCTTGAACCACGTCAGGATGTAGTTCATCGCCTGCACCGCCCGGGCGTCCGACTCGGCCCAGTCGTACGCCTTGCCATCCTCGGTGGTGCCGAACTCGTGGTCCGTGTCCAGCTCCGAGGCGAGCTGGATGTTCACCCCGAAACCGAGCGTCCGGTACTGCGACAGCGCCCGGGCCAGCAACCCGTCGCACTGCCCCTTGATCACCTGGCCGTACCCGTACGCCCTCGGCCAGGTCGCGCCGGGTCGCTGCTGGATGGTCATCGTCGGCGCCGGCACGGTGTAGCTGGTGCCGTCCACCGCGAAGCTCTGCGTTCCGTAGCCCGGAGCGCCGTAGTGCTTCAACTCCAGCACCATGTTCATCTGCACCCCGGCCTTGCCCAGGCTGACCAGCCAGGGCCGGTTGTAGCCCGGGAAGATGTAGCCGTCGGCGAGGCTGCGGTACTGGGTGAGCGACCGGAAGTTGCCGCCGGCCATGTCCGCGGTCGGATCGGCGCCACCGGAGAGGTAGTAGCCGCCGAGTACGGGTTGGCCCAGGCTGTAGTCGGCGACGGCCGTCGCGGTGTTGCCCGCGGCGTCACGGACCTGGACGGTGACCCGGGGCATCACGCCACCGACCGATACACGGCCACGGAACCGTTGTCGGAGACCCGGGTCCAGGTACGCCCGGAGTTGTCGGTGACGGTCACGGTGAGCGGGTCGATGACCGCCGTGACCTTGACCGGCGCGCTGCTGTTGCCCTGCGCGTCGGTGACCACGATGGTGACGGTAAGCGGTTTGGTGTCGGCGTCCGAGTAGGTGACGGTCAGCAGCATCTGGTCACCCGGCGCGAAGACGGATGCGTTCAAGGCTGCGGTTGCGATGGGAGCGGCCATGTCGGGCCCTTTCTGGCTCGGTCGCCAGGGCTCGGCGCGCGGTCGAGCGACGCCGGACCCCGGCGGGGTCCACAGTGCGAAAGGCCGGCGGGGCACGGGGACGGTAGGCACGTCCGGCGGACCGTGTTGCCTGACTGCCGGCGGTGCTGACGTCCTTGTCCCGATGGGCGGAGGCACCGCTGCGGGCGCCCGCAGGGTGTCGGTGGCAGCCACGGCCTGTCGTACGCGTGATCAGCACGGCAGCTGTGCCGTGACCGCCACGGCTTGGAGGCCGGGCTGGGTGAGGGCGGCACCGGTGCGGACGATGTTGTCCCCGCCGGGCCGGAGGATCGGGATGTGGCCCGCCACCCGTCTACCTCCACCTGCCCCTAACAGTGCTCTACCAGGGGCTTTACCGTCTTGTCCGGTTTGCGACAACCCCCGGTGAGGCTCGGCCCGACGGCTACTCGGGCGTCGCGCCGCGCACGGCCCAGGCCCGCGCGGTGAGCCGGATCGACCCGTCCGGCTCGATCGGCAGCCGCCAGGCGGCTCCACCGACCCGAAGTCTCAGCGACGCCGGCGCGCCGGGTCGAGCAGGGCGGGCGGGGTGTCGAACTTCTCGGCTGCGGCAAGGTCGACCCCCGGCGCGACGATGGCGTCGATCGCGTCGAGCACGTCGTTGGGGAGCACGGTGTCCGCGGCGGCGAGCTGGGCGTGCAGGTGGTCGATGGTGCGGGGGCCGATGATCGCGCTGGTCACCGCCGGGTGCGCGGTGACGAACCCGAGTGCGAGCTGGATCAGGGTGAGCCCCGCCTGGTCGGCGACTGTGGCCAGTTGCTCGACGGCGTCGAGCCGGGCCTGGTTGGCCGGGACGCTGAGGTCGAAGCGGGCGGGCAGCAGCGCCGAGCGGCTGGTGGTGATCTCCCGGCCGGCGCGGATCGCGCCGGACAGCCAGCCCGAGGCGAGCGGGCTCCAGGCGAGCACGCCGAGCCCGTACTGCTCGGTCACGGGCAGGACGTGGGCCTCGATTCCCCGTTGCAGGATCGAGTAGCTGGGCTGCTCGGTGACGTAACGGCTCAGGTGGTGCTCCCGCGCGGCCCACTCGGCCTGCACGATGCGGTACGCGGGGAAGGTCGAGGAGCCGAAGTAGCGGATCTTCCCCGCCCGTTGCAGGTCGGTCAGCGCGGACAGGGTCTCCTCGTCGCTGGTGGTCGGATCCCACCTGTGGATCTGGTAGAGGTCGACGTGGTCGACGCCGAGGCGGCGCAGGCTGTTGTCCAACTCGGTGACCAGCCAACGGCGCGAGCTGCCCCGGTGGTTGCGCTCGTCGCCCATCGGCATGCCGGCCTTCGTGGCCAGCACGATGTCGTCGCGGCGGCCGGCGATGGCCTTGCCGACCATCTCCTCCGACTCGCCCTGGCTGTACATGTCGGCGGTGTCGATCAGGTTGATCCCGGCGTCCAGCGCGGCGTCGACGATCGCCGTCGCCTCGCTCTGGGTGGTGTGCCCCAGCTTGCCGAAGTTCATCGCGCCGAGCACGAGGGTGCTGACCTGGACGCCGGTGCGCCCCAGGGTGCGGTACCGCATGACTGTTCCTCCTTGGAAGGGTGAGGTGGCACTGGCCCACCCGCTCTGGCATGCTGAGTAAGTGGAACCATGTTCCGCTAAGAACGATACGGAACGCCGTTCCGTTTGCCAAGTCGAGTGATGGGGGTAACGGCGCGGTGGCCGACATCGACAGCGGGTCGGGAGGATCGACCCCGCGGAAGCGGGCCGACGCCCGGCGCAACGAGGCGACGCTGCTGGAAGCCGCCGCCTCGACCTTCGTCACCTCGGGCGTGGACGCGCCGGTACGCGACATCGCCGCCCGGGCGGGTGTCGGTGTGGGCACGATCTACCGCCACTTCCCGACCCGCGCCGATCTGATCGTCGCCGTCTACCGGCACCAGGTCGAGGCATGCGCGGAGGCTGGCCCGACGCTGTTGGCCGAGAGCGGCACACCGCACGCCGCCCTCGCCCAGTGGATCAACCTCTTCGTCGACTTCCTGGTCACGAAACACGGCCTCGCCGAGGCGCTACAGTCCGACGACGCGGCCTTCGAGACCCTGCACGCCTACTTCCTGGACCGCCTCGTGCCGGTCTGCGCCCGCCTGCTCGACGCCGCTGCCACGGCCGGCGAGATCCGCCCCGACGTGACCGCCTTCGAGTTGCTGCGCGGAGTCGGCAACCTCTGCATCGGTGCTGGCGAACCCCGCTACGACGCCCGCCGCATGGTCGACCTCCTCGTCGCCGGCCTGCGCCAACACCGGAGCACCGAGCCGCGATAACTTATCGATCATGATTGAGTGGGAGCTTCGGCCGGCCTCGATGGCGGACGTCGAGGCGGTGGCCGAGTTGCGGGCGGTGGTCCTGCGGGCCGACCTGGAGCGGCTCGGGCGGTACGACGAGCAGCGGGTGCGGCAGCGTCTGCGGGACGGGTTCGCACCGGCGTACACCTGGGTTGTCGAGGTGGACGGCGCGTTCGCCGGCTGCGTGGCGCTGCGGCCCGACGCGGACGCCCACTGGCTGGAGCACTTCTACCTGGCCCCGCGGCTGCAGGGCAGTGGCATCGGCACAGCGGTGCTGCGCGACCTGCTGGACCGGTGCGACCGCGCCGGCACGCTGGTCCGGCTGAACGTGTTGCGAGGCAGCCCGGCCCGGCGACTGTACGAGCGGCACGGTTTCACCCTCGACACCGAGGATCCGGTGGACGTGTTCATGGTCCGCGCACCCGGGACGATCACCGCCGAGACCCGGACAGTGTCAATGTAACGTTGACAGATGACGTCGCGACGGCCCTCGGCCTCGGCAGTCGCGCGTGGTTGACTATCGAACCATGCCGCTCAGTCCGGACGAGGTCGAGCTGTTCGAGCACTCCAGGCCCCGCCTGGAGGCGATCGCCTATCGCCTGCTGGGCTCGGCCAGCGACGCGGAGGACGCCGTCCAGGACACCTTCCTGCGCTGGCAGGGCACCGGGCGGGAGCACATCGAGACGCCCGAGGCGTGGCTGACGAAGGTCCTCACCAACGTGTGCCTCAACCAGCTGACCTCGGCGCGGGCCAGGCGGGAGACCTATGTGGGCACCTGGCTGCCCGAGCCGGTCCTCGCCGGGGACCGGATGCTCGGCCCGCTCGACACCGCCGAGCAGCGCGAGTCGGTCTCGATGGCGGTGCTCACCCTGCTGGAACGGTTGTCGCCCAACGAGCGCGCGGTGTACGTGCTGCGGGAGGCCTTCGGCTACTCGCACGGTGAGATCGCCGAGATCCTCGGCATCACCGAGTCGAACTGCCAGCAGACCTACCGGCGTGCCAAGCAGCACGTCACCGCCGAGCGGGCCCGCGCGGAGGTCGACCAGGCCACCGCGCGGAGGATCGTCGCGGAGTTCCTCACGGCGGCCAACAACGGCGAGATCCAGCGGCTGGTGGAGTTGCTGACCGACGACGCGACGAGCACCGCCGACGGCGGTGGCAAGATCCCGGCCCGGGCCGCGCCGATCGTCGGCGCGCTGGCGGTGGCGAAGTTCCTGCGTGGCCTGTTCAGGCCCACCGACGTCAAGCGGGACCTGGTCGGTGGCAGCCCGGCCATGTACGTCACCACCGCGAACGGCGCTCCGGCGGTGGTGGTCGTGATCGACGACCGGGTCATCGGCGTGATGTCGCTGGAGGTGACGCCCGAGGGTGTCACGGCCATCCACAACCAGGTCAACCCCGACAAGCTCGTCCGCGCCACCCGGCAGTGGTCCGCCTCGGAGCACGAGGAGCCCACCCTCCACGTCTGGTGACGTGCGGTGACACTGCTCAGTTTTCGCCGGCGGTGATCAGGCCGGTCTCGTAGGCGCAGATCACCGCCTGGGTGCGGTCGCGGAGGCCGAGCTTGGTCAGCACGTTGCTGACGTGGGTCTTCACGGTGTGCTCGCTGACCACCAGGGTCTGCGCGATCTCCGCGTTGGCCAGGCCGCGGCCCAGCAGGTGCAGGGTCTCCCGTTCGCGGGTGGTGAGCACGTCGAGGCGGGCGTCGGGCGCGGCGACCAACCGCGGCGATCCGGGCCGGCGGCGGCCGGTGAGGTCCGAGATGATCTGCCGGGTCACCGACGGGGCCAGCAGCGAGTCACCGGCGGCCACGACCCGCACGGCGTGGACGAGGTCGTCGCGGCGCACGTCCTTGAGCAGGAAGCCACTGGCGCCGGCGTAGAGCGCCTCGTAGATGTAGTCGTCCTGGTCGAAGGTGGTCAGCATGATCACCCGGCTGGCGCTCTCCGCGCAGATGCGGCGGGCGGCCTCGATGCCGTCCATCGTCGGCATGCGGATGTCCAGGAGCGTCACCTCCGGCTGGTGCTCCCGGACGGCGGCCACGGCCGCGGCCCCGTCACCGACGTCGGCGACGACGGTGATGTCCGGCTGGGCGTCGAGGATCATGGAGAATCCGCTGCGGACAAGCTCCTGGTCGTCCGCGATCACCACCCGAATCGTCACGCCGGGAACGGTAGCCGAGCCTCGACGGTGAACCCGCGTCCACCTACCACCGCTTCGGCCCTCGCAGTGCCGCCGCAGGCGGTCGCGCGTTCCCGGATGCCGACGAGGCCGTGTCCGCCGCCCGGGCCGCCGGTTCCCGCGCCGTCGTCGGTCACGGTGACCGTGAGGGCTTCGGGCGACCAGTCCAGGTGGACGTCGACCGTGCTGGCCGCCGCGTGTTTGACCGCGTTGGTGAGAGCCTCCTGCACGATCCGGTACGCGGCCAACTCCACGTCGGCCGAGACCGGGCGCGGCTCCCCGGTCACCCGCAGGCCAGCCACCGGAACACCGTCGACAAGCGTCCGCAGTTGCGCCAGGGTGGGCTGCGGGCTGCGCGGCCCGGGCTCCGAGCGCAGCAGGCCGAGCATGCCGCGCAGTTGCACCATGGCGTCCCGGCCGGCGGCGGCGATCGCGTCGAACGCCGCCTCGGCCCGGTCCGGTGCGGTGCGTACCGCGACCGGCCCGGCCTCGGCCTGCACGATCATGAGGCTCACCGCGTGGGCCAGCACGTCGTGCATCTCCCGGGCGATCCGGGTGCGTTCGAGGTGTCGGGCCTGGGCGACCCGGAGCTGCTGCTCCGCCTCGGCCCGCTCGGCCCGATCCCGCAGCGACACGATCAACTGCCGGCGGGCCCGGACGAACATCCCCCAGGCGAGCACGGCAAGGCTGATCACCACGCCCCACGACGCGGTGACCCAGTACGACATGTTCGGGTCCGGCCGCAGCCAACTGAAGACCATGTTGGTGACCAGGCCCACGCCGGTCACCGCCACCGCCACGGCGGTCCGTCGGTGCACCACCACGGTGAAGTAGAGGATGACCAGGGGGATGGCCGAGGCCATCGAGAACAGCGTCAGCGGCGTCGTGGCCACCATCAGCCCGAGCGGCCACCGGCGGCGCAGCCAGAGCAGCCCACAACAGACCAGGCCGATCAGCGCGTCCACGCCGGTCATCCAGTCGTGCGGCAGCGGGGTGGTGATCGCCGGATCGGGCGACAGGGCGTCCGCGGTGGCGAACAGCACCCAGAGCAGGCTGATCAGGAAGGCCAGGGTGTCGACCGCCCAGTCCCGGGTGGTGCGCCGGGGTCGCCGGGCCGCCGCCTCCGGACTGACCGCGCCGGCCAGCGCCCCGGGCAGCAGCCAGGGGTGTTCCGGGACGGCGAGGCTGGTCACGACGCCATGCTAGGCAGCCGATGGGCGACACGACCAGCTACCAAAGTCGAGACCCGCCGGTCGACCAAGGTCGACGCGGCACCTACCGGTGGCCGCAGCGGATGGCCGGGCGGCGCGGGCAGGCTCGACGACATGATCACCGTGGAGAACCTGACCAAGCGGTACGGGCCACACCCGGCCGTGGACGACGTGTCGTTCCAGTGCGAGCCGGGCACCGTCACCGGCTTCCTCGGCCCCAACGGCGCCGGCAAGTCGACCACCATGCGCATGATCTGCGGGCTCACCGCGCCGACCGCCGGCCGCGCCACCGTCTCCGGCCACCAGTACCGGGACCTGCCCAACCCGGGGCGGGAGGTCGGGGTGCTGCTGGACGCCTCCGCCCAGCACGCCGGGCGCACCGGCCGCGAGGCGTTGACGCTGTCCGCGTACACCATGGGTCTGGACCGGCGCGAGGTCGCCGCGAAGCTCGACCTGGTCGGGTTGAACGCGGTGGCCGCGAAGCGTCGGGTACGGGCGTACTCGCTGGGCATGCGCCAACGGCTCGGGCTGGCGCACGCGCTGCTCGGCGACCCCCGGGTGCTGATCCTCGACGAGCCGGCCAACGGCCTGGACCCGGAGGGGATCTTCTGGATGCGCGGCCTGCTGCGCGACTTCGCCGACCGGGGCGGCACCGTGCTGCTCTCCTCCCACCTGTTGCGCGAGGTGGAGGCGGTCGCGGACCGGCTGGTGGTGATCGGGGGTGGCCGGATCGTGGCCCAGGGCGACAAGAACGAGCTGCTGGCCGGCGGCGGCACTGTGGTCCGGGCCCGCGACGGCGCGGCGCTGCGCCGGGCGCTGGAGGTGGCCGACCTGAGCGCCGCCGACAGCTCGGAGGGGCTGCTCGTGCAGGCCGACGCCGAGGCGGTCGGCCAGGCCGCCGCCGATGCCGGCGTCGCGCTGGCCGAGCTGCGCCCCGCCAGCGGCGGCGGCCTCGAACAGCTCTTCCTCACCCTGACCGCCGGCGAATCGACCAAGGAGGCCGTCCGATGACCACCACCACCGCGCCCGCCGCCGGCGCCGTCGCGCCCCGGCACCACACTCCGGTACGCCGACCGTCGCTGCTCCGCCTCAGCACCGTGGAGGTGCGCAAGCTCGTCGACACCCGGGCCGGTCGCTGGCTGCTGATCACCATCGGTCTGGTCACCGCCGCGATCGTCACCCTGCAACTGATCTACGCGAAGGACGCCGAGCAGACCTTCCCCAACTTCTTCGTCCCCTCGCTGCTGCCGGTGTCGGTGCTGCTGCCGGTGCTGGGCATCCTGTCGATCACCAGCGAGTGGTCGCAGCGAACCGCCCTCACCACGTACGCCCTGGTGCCCCGCCGGGAGCGGGTGATCGCCGCGAAGTTGATCGCCGTGATGCTCACCGCGCTCGCCTCGGTGCTGGCCAGCCTCGTCGTCGCCGCCGCCGGCACGCTTGTGGCGTCCGCCACCGGTGGGGCGGGCACCTGGCAGTTCGACTGGTCGCTGCTGCTGAACGCGGTGGTCATCCAGGTCACCAGCGTGTTGATGGGCGCTGCCTTCGGTCTGCTGCTGCTCAACCCGCCGCTGGCGATCGTCGGCTACCTGCTGCTGCCCACCCTGTGGGGTGTGCTCGGCGAGATGGTCAAGCCGCTACGTGGTCCGTCCGAGTGGCTGGACACCAGCAAGACCATGGAACCGTTGTTCAGCAGCGACGCCGTCACCGGCGAACAGTGGGGGCGGGTCGCCGTGTCCCTGTTGGTCTGGATGGTCCTCCCCCTGGCCGCCGGCCTGTTCCGGACGCTGCGCCGCGAGGTGTCCTGACCATGGACATGGCCGGCTACCGTCCGCGCACCGTGGTCACCGGCGGCCCGCTGGAGCTGGCGGTGCTGTGGGGTGGCCTCCCGCTGCTCGGCGCGGGCGCCGGATGGCTCCTCGCGGCGGCGACGGGCTGGCTGGCCCGGCTGCCCTGGGTGCCGTTCGGCGACCTGATCGAGTGGCTGGACCGGCTGCCCGAGCCGCAGGCCACCGCCGGCACCATCGCGGTGGGCGTCCTGGGCGGCCTGGTCGTCGCCGGGATCGGCACCGCCGAACGGCTGATCGTCACCGTCGACGCGGCGCAGGTCCAACTTCGCCGCTCCGACGAGAACCGGACCGTCGCCCGGGCCGACACCCGGGTGGTCTTCCTCGCCGACAAGCACCTGGTGCTGCTCGACGCCGACGGCGCGGAACTGGTCCGGGAGTCGACGGACCTGCCGGCCACGAAACTGGCGGCGGCGTTCCGGGAGCACGGCTGGGGTTGGGCGGACGACGACCCGCACCGGTCGACGTACCGGCTATGGGTTCCCGACCTGCCCGGCCTGCCCGCCGGCGCGGACGCGCTGCTGCGCGCCCGGGACCGGGCGATCGAGCGGGACCGCCGCGACGACGCCCGGGAGCTGCGTCGGGAGCTGGGCCAGATCGGGGTGGTGCTGCGCGACGAGGGCAGGCGGCAGTACTGGCGGTTGACGGCCCGGGCCCTCGCCCGCGCACCGGAGCAGCCGACTTCGGCCGAGCGGGAGACGGACGGGCGGTAGCGTCTGTCCCAGCAGACCCTGGGAGCCGCGCGATGACCGAACAGCAGCCGTACCGGGTGGTGTCCCGACACCCCGGCTTCGAGCTGCGTCGGTACCCCGCCCACCTGGTGGCCGAGATGCAGATCCAGTCGTCGTTCACCCGGGCGCCGATCGAGGCGTTCCGGCCGCTGGCCGCGTACATCGGTGGCGCCAATCGGGCCCGGCACCCGATCGGCTCCGCCGCGCCGGCGACGACGGCGGCCAGCGGCTCGGAGAAGATCGCCATGACCGTGCCGGTGGTGCAGATCGAGGGTGAGTGGCCGGGCGCGTACCTGATCCAGTTCGTCATGCCGGCCACCTTCACCACCGCCACCCTGCCCGAACCGGTGGACGCCCGAGTGCGGATCCGCGCGGTTCCGGCGCGGCTGGCGGCGGCGATGCGGTTCTCCGGGCGGTGGACGGAGCAGGCGTTCAGCCAGCGGGCCACCATGCTTGGCCGATCGGTGACCGCGGCCGGGCTGCAACCGACAGGCGCCATCCGCTACGCGCGCTTCGACCCGCCGTGGAAGCCGTGGTTCCTGCGCCGCAACGAGGTCGTGCTGCCGGTCGTCGAGTGAGCTACCGGTACCTGAGCTGCCGACGGTCGTCAACGCTCGGCCACGCCAGCAGCACTGCCATTCCCAGTCCGGCGATCAACCCGACCAGGGAGACCAGCAGATCGGAGTCGGCGGCGTGGATCGGGCTGTTGCCGGCCAACTCGGTGAGCGTCGCGCCGATCGGCAACATGATCATCATGGGGACGGCCGTGGCCACCAGGAACACCACCGGGCCCACCAACGCGATGAGCGCGGCCAGGGCGTGGTGCCGCCAGACCGGCCGGCCACCAGGCCAGTCCCAGGCCAGCAGGGTGACCCCGGTGAGCAGCACCGCCCCGAGGGCAGCCTGCGGCAGGAGTCGTTCGCCGGGCGCGACGGCACGGACCAGCCCGACGCCGAGCAGGGACACCACGGTGAGGCCGGCCGCCAGGCCGACCCGAGCCCGGGTGCGCGCCGGAGCCGCCGCCAGCGCGGTGCCGACGGCCAGAGCCACCAGCAGCGCCGCGGTGGCCAGGGCTCCCTGGTTCAGCTCCGGCTCCCGGTCGGTCGGTGACTCCATTCCGGCCGCCACCAGCGTCAGCACCCCGGCCACGCAGGCCGCGCCGGTCAGCACCCGTCGGTCGCTGGCCGGAGGCGTACCCGGCTCCCGCGTCTGCGGCGCGGCGCGTTCCCACCAGCCCAGAAGCGCCGCGACCACGCCGAGCACGGCGTAGCCGGCGACGGCGAGCAGCACCGTCGCGTCGTCGCTGATCGGGTCGGCCCGGTCGATCGCCACGTCGGCGGCGATCCAGCAGCCGCCCAGCACCACCGCCGGGCCGCTCCACCGCATCTGGCCCCGGCCGGCCAGCACCAACCCGAGCGGCACCGCCATGATCGCCATGAACCGCAGGTCGCGCGCCCAGTAGGCGTTGTTGCCCGGCAGGTGCTCCGACCACGGGCCGAGCGGCTCGGTCAGCGGTTGCCACCTGGTCATGCCGTACGCCCAGAGCGCGACGGCGGCGGCGCAGAGGAGCAGCCCGACCGGGCGCGCGGATCGCATCCGTGGACCGTAGCGGCCCGACCGCGCTGGCGGGGGGGCACGGTCATCCGACGAGACCGACAGATGACCGGGCGGGACGGTGCCGCAGCAGCCGCCACGTCGGCAGCACACTGGCCAGCACCGCGAGCAGCAGGCACAGCCCCACCACCCCGGCGACCACCGGCCACGGCACCACCAGGTCGACGGGGGCGCCGACCTGCTCGGCGAGGCCGGCGCTGATGCTGAGCAGACCGACGAACGCGACAGCCCCGCCCAGCAGCGCGCCGATCAGGACCACCAGGGCGGACTCCGCCGTGACCAGCCAGATGACCTGCCGTCGGGTCGCCCCGGCCATCCGGATCAGCCGCAGGTCCGCGGCGCGGCCGGCGGCGGCCAGCAGCAGCGTGTTGGCCACCGCGATGGCCCCGTAGCCGGCGGACACCCCGATCAGCAGCAGGGTGAAGAGCCAGACGAGGCGGTCCTCGGCGGCGTCCGCCTCGGCCGCCCAGCCCCGGACGTCGAGGATCCGCGCGCCGACGGGCGGGTCGATCCGGTCCCGGACGTACACCGTGGACGTCAGCGCCGACGGGTCGTGCGCTCGCACCACGGCCCGGGGTACGAGCAGGTCGCCGGGGATCGAGGTGTCGGTGACCACGGCGACGACGCGCAACGACACCGACGTCCCGTCGGCGAAGACCACCGGGTACGGCTCGGACGGCAGCCGGTTCGCCGAGGCGGTGACCACCACCGTGTCGTCACCCTTCAGCTCGTTCAGCGAGCCGGCGACGACGGTGAGCACCCGGTTCGCGGCGGCGAAGCCCTCCGGATCCACGCCGAGCGCCGTCATCGGCCGGTTCTCCGGCGACGTTCCGGGGTCGGTGCGGTAGACGGTGGTCGGCAGGAGGGCGGTGCCACCGGTCGCGACGACGGCCCGGTCGGACAGGCCGGGCGCGCGGTCCGGCACGACGATCCAGCCCGCGTTCACGTTGTCCGCCCGACCAGCCGCGTACGCGGCGCTGGTGGTGCGCACCATCCCGGACACCAGCACCGCGAACGCGACAGTGAGCAGCACCGGCGCGGCGATGGCGGCGGTCCGCCGGGTCGCGGTCAGCGCGGCGCCCCGGACCAGCATCCCGATCGCGCCACCGGGCCGGCGCACCGGAGAACGCAGCAGCCACAGCAACGGCCGGACCACCACCGGGGCGAGCACTGTGGCACCGGCCACCAGCGCCATCACCGCGTAGAGCGCGTACTGTGCCCCGACCCGCGCCTCGTCGGCGGTCGCCGTACCCAGACTGAGAGCGGCCCCCGCCGCGAGGAGCAGCGCCCCGGTGGTGGCGCGCAGCCGCCCGATCGGTCGCTGTTCCACCGCGGCGTCGCGTAACGCCTCCAGCGGGCGGACCCGCGCCGCCCGGCGGGACGCCGACCAGACGGCCAGCAACGCGATCACCGGCCCGGCGGCGAGCGAGACCGCGATCGGCCAGAGTTCGTAGCGGACCCGGAAGGTCGATGGTTCGTAGCCGACGTCGACGAGCAGCCGACCCAGCAGCGGGGCGAGGGCCGCGCCCACCAGCAGGCCGACGAGCCCCGCCGAGGCGCCGACGGCGAGCGCCTCCGCGCACACCATGCGACGGACCTGGCGTCCGGTGGCGCCGACGGCGCGCAGCAGGCCCAGCTCACGGCGGCGCTGCGCGATGGTGAACGCGAAGGTCGAGGCGACCACGAACACCGTGACGAAGCCGGCGAGGGCCGCCATGGCGGTGAGCACCTGCATGCCGATCCACCGGGTGCGGGCGTCGCCGCGCGGCTCCAGCGCACCACGGGCGTCACCGGTCAGCACCCGTCCGTCGTCGCCGACGACCCCGCGAGCCGCCGTGGCGACCCGCTCGGGGTCGGCGCCCGGCGCGAGCACCAGCCCGCA
>NZ_JAKKFF010000258.1 GCF_022229015.1 Micromonospora foliorum | reverse complement strand
GGCGCCGACGACGCCCGGCCCGGCCGCGGCGCTCGCCGGTGGCGGAGCGTCGGGCGTACCCGTGGTGGGTGTGGTGGCGGTGGTGCTGGCGGTGGCGACGGTGGCCGCCGTGGTGCTCGGCGTCGCCCCGCAGCTGGTGCTCGACCTGGCCGGCCGCTGACCCGACCCGGCCTGGTCTCAGTCAACTCTCAGCGTTGAGACGGATGGTTGGCGGGTACCGGGTTGTTACACCGGTCAGCGGATCCCGGCGATCCGTGCACCGAAGGAGACATCGTGCACCACAACCGTCTGAAGACCGCAGCGCTGCTCGGCCTGCTCAGCGCCCTGATCCTGGCGGTGGGCTACTGGTTCGGCGGCAGCGGCGGCCTGGTCATCGCCGTCCTCGTGTCTCTGGTCATGAACGGCGTTTCCTACTTCTACTCCGACAAGCTCGCCCTGCGCTCGATGGGGGCGCAACCGGTCACCGAGGCACAGTTCCCCGAGCTGTACCGGATGGTCCGGGAGCTGGCGACCGACGCCCGGCAGCCGATGCCGCGGCTCTACGTCAGCCCCACAGCGCAGCCCAACGCGTTCGCCACCGGGCGTAACCCGCAGCACGCGGCCGTCTGCGTGACCCAGGGCATCACCGAGATACTCGACTACCGCGAACTGCGTGGCGTGATCGGGCACGAGCTGTCCCACGTCTACAACCGGGACATCCTGATCTCCAGCGTGGCGGCCGGCCTGGCCAGCATCATCACCCTGCTGGCGAACCTCGCCTTCTTCATCCCGCTGGGCGGCGGGGACGACGAGGACCGACCCAACCCGGCTGTGCTGCTGCTCACCCTGATCCTGGGCCCGATCGCGGCCACGGTGATCCAGTTGGCGATCAGCCGGAGCCGCGAGTTCCAGGCGGACGCCTCCGGCGCCGAACTGAGCCGCGACCCGCTGGCCCTGGCCAGCGCGCTCCGCAAGATCGATGCGGTGGCCCGCCGCCGGCCGTTGCCGGCCCAGGGCCAGCTCACCAGCACCGCCCACCTCATGATCGCCAACCCGTTCCGGGGCGGCGGCATGGCCGCGCTCTTCTCCACCCACCCCAAGATGGAGGACCGCGTCGCCCGGCTGGAGCAGATGGCCCGCAACTCGGGGCCGGTGCAGTTCCAGCGTTGATCCACTGATCCACCGCCTCCGCCCGTATCCGGTCGCCCCGGGTGCGGGCGGATCGCTGTGTGTCGAGAACTATTCCGCTGTCTTCCTGTCGGGCGGCGGCGTTAGGGTCATAACGGCTCACGCTCATTACACCCTCGGGAGGTTCACGGTGACCGCGCTGCGTCAGTACCTGGGTGTCTGGCGGATCCCCGGCGCGCCCGTGCTGCTGATCACCGGCATCATCGGGCGGCTCGGAATCGGCATGACCCCGCTGGCGCTGCTCCTGGTCGTCGAGCAGGTGACCGGTCGCTACTCGCTGGCCGCCATCGCGGGCGGCATCTACGCCCTCGCCGGTGCCGCGCTCAGCCCAGTGGCCGGACGGATCGCCGACCGGGTCGGCCCCAGCCCCGTCCTGCTGCTCACCGCCGTGGCCCACCCGCTGGCGCTCGTCGGGTTGCTGCTGGCCAGCCGCTCCGGCGACGACGCTCTCCCCGTCATCTACCTCGCCTCAGGCGTGGCCGGCGCCACCTATCCGCCGCTCACCGCCGCCATCCGCGGCGCCTGGAACGACCTGACCGGCCCCAACTCCGGCCGATACCACCTCCGCAACACCGCGCTGGCCGCCGAAACCACCCTGTTCGAAATCGTCTTCGTCCTCGGCCCGCTGCTCGTCGCCGGCTTCGTCCTGGTCGCCGACGCGGCAGCCGCGCTGATCGGTGCCGCCGTGGTCACCCTGGCCGGCACGACCGCCGTGGCCCTCGGCCGGGTCATGCGCGGCTGGCGCCCGCACCCGCGGGAGCACCACGCCCGCGGGCTCGGCCCGCTGCGGGTCCCCGGCTTCCCGGCCCTGCTGATCTGCGTGGCCGGCCTGGGCATCGCGTTCGGGGCCGCCGGAGTGATCGTGCCGGCCTTCGCGAGCGACCACACCACCGACGACCCGGAGAGCCTCGCCGGCGTGCTGCTCGCGGTCTGGGGGGTCGGCAGCGCCATCGGTGGGCTCTGGTTCGGCGTCCGCAAGCCAGCACCGAACATGACCCGGCAGTTCGCCCTACTGCTCGCCGCGCTGGCCGCCACCTTCGCCGTGTTCGCGGTGATGCCCACCCCACTCGCGTTGGGCGTCGCGCTGGTCGCCGGCGGGGCCACCATCGCGCCCGCACTGACCCTGGAGAACACCCTGGTCGGCCGGATCGCCCCGACCGGCATGTTGAACGAGGCGTACACCTGGGTGGTCACCGTCGCGGTCGCGGCGAGCGCCGCCGGCGGCTCGGTGGCCGGCGTGATCGTGGACCACGCCGGCGGCGTCCGCTGGGCGTTCCTGTTCGCCGGGGCGGCGGTCGCCGTCGGAGCCGCGGTCGCCGCACTACCCGCCGGGCCCATCGCCCGCGCGGAAACCACGGCGGTACGCACCGAAGAGCCCGTCACCGTCTGACCGCATGGCTAGGTCGGCCCGCGCCTCGCACGGCGTCTCGGTCGGCCCGTGCCCCGGTCGGTCGCGCCTTGCTCGGCCCGTGCCCCGGTGGGGTTTTCCTTGATCGACTCGGCTTCCTGAAAGTCGCGGTGTCCCAGTCGCCCGGATGCCCCGACTTCCAGGAACCCGAGTCGATCTCAGCCGGGCGCCCTGCGTCCGGGGATCGCTTCATCTTCGCCGGGACGGCAGTATGCGAACGTGCTTATTACCGGGTACGAGAACGACCCGCTGGTCGACGGCGGTCAGTTCCTGAGTGACTCGCTGTTCTGGCCGACCTACCTGATTGACACCATGGCGTCCCACGACTCCTCAATGGTCACCGCCGCCTTTGAGGTCACCGAGGATGATTGTCTTGGTTACTTCCGTCGCCTGACGGATCCAGACGGGTGGCCGGTGTTTCGGCTCGGGCTTCCCGACCGGCACGAGATCGACGTGGTCTACCGGAACCTGACCGGGGACATGGGTACGGAGTTCGTCCTGTGCCGGTCCGGTGGGAATTCCAAGCTGGACCTGGCGAACGTCGGGGGGCACGAGTTCCGTCCGGGGCTGAGCTGGCCCGAGCTGGTCGCCGTCGCGAACTGGTCGGACGCGCCGCACGGCGTGGTGAAGCCACACGCTCGGCTGCTGCTGTTGCTGCCCGCGTTGGGCGATGCGGACCTGCCCTCAGAGGCGATGGCGCTGGCGACGGTTGCATTGACGGGTTGCGGTGCCGGGCCTCGGGCAGGCGAGTTGAGTGAATGGTTGCTGCAGGAGCCACAGGGGTGGCCGCACTGGCGCCAGCAAGGCGATGGTGCTCTGGTCTGTGATGGCCGGTACAGTCGCCGCAATCCTGAAGGGCCGGCCGGCCACCCACCCGCTGACCTGCTGGCAATTTCGTCGGCGCTGCGGATCGTCTAGCCGAACACGTCACCCACGTCCTGCGATCTGTCACGCAGGTCCCGAGACCCGACAGCCCGCTGCCGGCGAAGTGGTTCGACCAGCCGGCGACCCGGGCGAGCCGAGCAGACCACCGCCCGACCCGCCAGCGTCCAACCGTTCTGCCTAACCGGCTTTGTCAAGGGCCCCAAGCGCGCCAGGCCGTCGGGCGCTGAACACCAGCGACCAGGGACGACAGTTGGCGACGACGTCTACCGAGGTCACAACAAGTGACCTACGACGGCACCGGCGGAAATGATCGGGCCTTACCTGTAGTTGTTGAACTGGAGAGCGACGCCGAAGTCCTCGCCCTTGAGCAGCGAGATGACGGCCTGCAGGTCGTCGCGCTTCTTGCCGGTCACGCGAAGCTGGTCACCCTGGATCTGCGCCTGCACGCCCTTGGGGCCCTCGTCGCGGATCTTCTTGCTGATGGCCTTGGCCTTGTCCGTCTCGATGCCCTGGATCACCTTGCAGTCGATCTTGAAGATCTTGCCCGACGGGCGCGGCTCCCCAGCATCCAGCGACTTCAGCGAGATGTTCCGCTTGACGAGCTTCTCCTTGAACACGTCCAGTGCGGCGCGGACGCGCTCCTCGGTCTCCGCCTGGAGGCCGATCGCCTCCTCGCCGGACCAGGAGATCTCAGCGCCGGTGCCGCGGAAGTCGAACCGCGTCGCGAGCTCCTTCTCCGCCTGCCGAAGGGCGTTGTCGACCTCCTGACGGTCAACCTTGCTCACGATGTCGAACGACGGGTTCGCTGCCATGTTTCTGCTCCTGCTGTCCGGCGGTCTGGGCCTGCCGTCGGCCGCCGACCAGCGGCACGACCCCCTGACCGTACCCGGTTGCATCGGTACCGGGGGGAGCCGCTATCCTTGCTTCCGCCGCCGCGTTGCGACGCGGTGGGGTGCCCTGGCGGGTTGCCCGAGCGGCCAATGGGAGCGGACTGTAAATCCGTCGCGAAAGCTTCAGAGGTTCGAATCCTCTACCCGCCACCAGGTGCAGATGCGGCCCCTGACCAGCAGAGATGCTGTTCAGGGGCCGTTGTCGTTGATCTAGCCAGGTCCGGCTGAGTCCAGCCGTGGACGACTCGTTGTGGGCGGATGGTGGGCAGGTCGATCTTGCGGCTGGGGGCTGAATGCAGATGTCCCGCCGACCCAGGTTTGCCCGGCGCCTGGGCCACAGCGTAGCCGTCCAGCTCCGCTTCTACGCCACCTGCATCGACGGCGGAGACGACACCATGAACGACAAGATCGGCGACGCCCTCGGATGAGTGACGGTGAGTCAGCCCTCCTCGGCTGTCGTCGTGTCGGCGAGCAGGCGCCGCGCTTCGGCAATGACATCCGCGTCGACATCCTTGGCCTTGGCGTTGGTGTACCTGTCCCCTTAACTCTTCGCCGCCGAGGTGCGGGCTGCATTCCGGCCGCTGCGGTAGTCCCCAGCCCGCGACAGCTGGCCCTGCGATAGCACGCCGCGAGGTCCCCGTTGGTGGCGGTCGAACACCAGCGGGCAGCGCCGCGAAGCTTGTCGATCCGTCGCGAAGGCTACAGAGTCTCGAACCATCCTCCGGCGGCGGTGATAATCGAGAGACTCCGATCCTATGGATCCGAGAGGATTGTTGTGTTCAACTGGTCACCGGTTGCGAACCGCCGACCGGCGCCCGTCGTTCTAGGGGAGTTCCGGTGGTGGAGAGGTTCCGGTGCCGCCCCCCACGCTTGCCGGCTTTGGGTTCCAGGCGGGCTTTGCAACCGGAAGTGGCATCCATGACGTAGATCCAAATTGTGGCTATAACTTGAACATGCATCATCTGCGCGTCTCCTGGGGCGAGCCAACGACCTTGCTGGGCATCCGTCGTTGAAGCGTTCGGGCCGACTGGACGGGCCCGCGCTGCTCAGCCGTCCGACCGCTTTGCGGGCTGCCCCCGGTGTGGCACCATCGTGGAATCTTGCCTTCCCGACACCCCTGCCACGAGGAGCACGCGATGTCTGGTCAAAGGCTGGCCCGGCGGGTCGGCATGGTGTTCGCAGTTCTGGCCCTGGCCGTGATGGCTGGAGGGGCCTCCGGTTACGGGGAGTTCCAAGCCTTCGATTTCGTCTGGACGGCACCACTCCGCTAGGTCGGGCAGGCGGCATCAGCACCGTGATCGACGTTGCCGCCAGCTTCGTTCGCCGGCCGTGCATGGTTCTGTGGCAGTGACCGGTAAGGAGTGGTATGGCCGAGCGTCGGCCCGCATCGGGTGGCTCAGGGTCTCCTAGCCGCCCTGCCCAGTACGCCTGGTTCATCACCGGGCCGTTGGCATTCGCGGCCGCAATCTTCTCGACGGCTATCGGGTTGGCCAGTCATGACCATCTCCGATCCTGGGGGCTCGCCGCCGTCCTGTTGGCCGTGATGGTGGTCGCCGGCCTACCGATGCTCAACTTCGTCATCGGGCGCCAGTCCTTCGGGTCGCGGCTGACCGAGATCCCACTCGTGTTGGCGTTCTTCTTCCTGCCGCCGTTGATGGTGGTCGCGGCGTACACGCTCTCGACGCTGATCACCCATCTGCGGTACCGGTTCGGCCTCGCGAAACTGGCCTTCAACGTCGCGAACGCCTCTGCCGCCGCGTCGCTCGCCGGGCTCGTGCTGCTGGCGCTCCCGCCCATTCAGGGGGAGGTCGGGCCACGGACCTGGGCCGTGCTCTTCGTCGCGGTCAGCACGATCCTCATCTCGACGTTGGCTGGTGTGGCCGGCGTCATCGCGATCATGCACGGCTGGCAGGCGGCACTGGGCGTGCTGCGCAACGCGTTGCCGCCCCTGCTGACCTCCGGTGTCAACATCGTCGTCGGGCTGGTCGTTCTGATCGCCGTGCGGACGACGTGGTGGTCGTCCGTGCTGATCGTCGTGCTCGCGGCCGCGCTCGCGAAGGTCTACCGGTCGTACGAGCAGTTCTTCCGTCAGCACCGGACGCTCGGCGACATGTACGAACTCACTCAGGCGATGACCGCCAACGGTCAGAGCGGCAACCTCGCTGACGTCCTCCTCGGTCGGATCCGGGGGCTCATGCAGGCCGAGTACGCGACGCTGTGGCTGCCCGCCCAGGGGCGTCACCCGGAGGTGATGCTGACCGCGCGGGTCGACGACGCCGGCCTGCTGGACACGTCGCCAACGCCGGTGGTCGTCCGCGAGGAGGCCCGCCGTCAGCGCCGCAGTCTGGCGATGGGTGTTCGCCTCGGGGACGAGGAGAGCCTGCGGGGGTCGCTGCGCGCCACCGGTGTGAAGGACATCATCGTGGTGCCGCTCTACTCGGGTCAGGCGGTGATCGGCACGCTCGAGGTGGTCAACCGGCTCAGCGACGTCGGTCATTTCACGCCCGGCGACATCCCCGTCTTCGAGACGGTCGCCGCGCACGCGGCAGTGGCCCTGGAAAATTCGCGACTGGTCGACCGGCTCCGGCACGACGCACACCACGACACGTTGACCCGACTGCCCAACCGGCGGCGGATCACCGGGGCGCTTGACGAGTCGGTCAAGATCCGCGCGCCGGGTGAGGTGGTGGCGCTGCTGCTCTTCGACGTCGACGGGCTACGCCAGGTCAACGAGTCCCTGGGTCACGCGGCCGGGGACAAGGTCCTCACCGAGGTCGCCAACCGGTTGCGGGCCAGCGCGCCGTCGTCGGCTCTGGTTGGTCGTGCCGGCGGGGACGAGTTCCTGGTGACGCTGCGGTTGGAGAGCGCCGAGGCCGCGCTTGAGCTGGCCGCTCAACTGCGTGACCAGATCCGCGACGAGATGGTCTTCGACGCGCTCACCCTCGACGTGAACACCGCCGTCGGGGTTGCCGTACACCCGGATCACGGCAGCGACGCGGCGACCCTGCTGCTACGGGTCGACCTCGCCGCCACCGCGGCCAAGTCGGTGCCGGGCAGTGTGCAGCTGTTCAACCCCGCGTTGGAGTCCCGGTCACTGCGCCGCCTGGGTCTCGCCGGCGACCTGCGCCAGGCACTGGACAAGGACGAGCTGGAGGTCTACTTCCAGCCGAAGGTGACTCTGCGCGACAGGCGTCTGGTCGGGGTCGAGTGCCTGGCCCGGTGGGAGCATCCGGCGCACGGCACGGTCGCTCCGGAGGACTTCGTGGCGGTGGCCGAGCACACCGGTCAGTTGAGTCGGCTCACCGAGGTGGTGCTCCGTGAGGGCCTTCGCCGCAGTCGGGACTGGGCGCTGGCCGACCAGCCGCTGCCCATCGCGGTCAACCTCTCCGCTCGTACGCTCATCGACCAGCACTTCCCGGACCGGGTCCAGGAGTTGCTGACCGAGTACAAGGTGCCGGCGCAGCGCCTCACCCTGGAGATCACCGAGTCGGGGGTGCTGGACGGCACGGACCGGCCCATCCCCACCCTGCAACGGTTGCGGGATCTGGGCGTACGGCTGTCGGTGGACGACTTCGGCACCGGCGACTCGTCCCTGGCGCACCTGCGGCGGTTGCCGGTGCACGAGGTGAAGGTGGACCGCTCCTTCGTGCAGGGCATGGCGACCGATCCGGGGGACCTGGCGATCGTCAACGCGGTGGTGACCCTCTCCCAGCAGTTCGGCCTGGCCGTGGTGGCCGAGGGGGTGGAGAGCGAGCTGACCCTGGAGCTTCTCCAGGACATCGGCTGTGAGATCGGGCAGGGCTTCCTGTTCAGCCGGCCGCTGCCGTACGAGCGGTTGGCTGCCTGGTTCGGCGCCCAGGTCGAGCCGGAGACGATCTCCAACGGGGAGCTGCCGCGCCTTCGTGTCGTGCCCTGAGCAGGGCGCGGACGATCACCGGGGATCCGATTTCACCTGTCGAGCCGGGCCGTGTACTCTTACTTCTGCGCGCCCCACGGGGAGATCGCGCAGGCCCCCTTAGCTCAGTCGGCAGAGCGTCTCCATGGTAAGGAGAAGGTCTACGGTTCGATTCCGTAAGGGGGCTCGAGGGTTCAGCTGGACCCATCGCAGCGGTGTAGCTCAGATGGTAGAGCAAGCGGCTCATAATCGCTGTGTCGCCGGTTCAAGTCCGGCCACCGCTACTCTCGTCTTCCGGGCTCGTTGCCGGTGGTCGTAAGAAAATGGGCGCTTCTGGCGCCCACTTTGCATGTCCGCGCTGTCAGCGTCTAGGCTGGCGCGTCGTAGTTGTTTCCGTTAGCGAGGAAGGCACTCCGCCGTGGCGAAGGCTACCGATGTCCGGCCGAAGATCACTTTGGCGTGTGTGGAGTGCAAGGAGCGCAACTACATCACGCGCAAGAACCGCCGCAACGACCCCGACCGCATCGAGCTGAAGAAGTTCTGCCCGCGCGACGGTCGGCACACGGTCCACCGCGAGACCCGCTGATTGCGGGCCGGCCTCGGGCCGGCCGCTGTCGAAGCTTTCCGATCGCCGATCTGACCGGTTTGGTGCGGCTCCGCCGCCGCCTCCCGATCAGGTCGGCGATTGGGCTTTCCGTGTAGGTTCGCGGCATGTCTCTGGACCCTTCCTTCGTCGGCCGGACCTATCCGCCGACCGCCCCCTACCAGGTGGGCCGAGAAAAGATCCGCGAGTTCGCCAGCGCCATCGGTGCCACCGACCCGGCCCACCATGACCCGGCGGCCGCCCAGGCGCTGGGCCACCCCGACGTGGTGGCCCCGCCGACCTTTCCGGTGATCGTGACGATGGCCGCGAGCCGCCAGATCATCGAGGACCCGGCCCTGGGTGTCGACTACAGCCGCCTGGTGCATGGCGACCAGCGGTTCGCGTACACCCGGCCGGTGTTCGCCGGCGACGAGCTGGTCTGCACCAACACCATCGAGGACGTCAGCACCCGGGGTGGGCACGGCTTCCTGACCACGCGTACCGACGTGAGCACCGTCGGCGGGGAACCCGTGGTCGCCGTGTGGGCCAGGTATGTCATTCGCGGGGAGGCGTGAGATGGAGTTGCCAGCACAGACGTTCCGGGTGACCCGGGCGGACCTGATCCGTTACGCCGGCGCATCGGGTGACTTCAACCCGATCCACTGGAGCGACCGGGTCGCCACCAAGGTGGGTCTGCCCGGGGTGATCGCCCACGGCATGTTCACCATGGCGTTGGTCGGCCGGGCGGTCACCGAGTGGGCCGGCTCGCCGGACGCGGTGGTCGAGTACGGCGTGCGCTTCACCCGGCCGGTCGTGGTCCCGGACGACGACCAGGGGGCCGAGATCGAGGTCACCGCGCGGGTCCGTGAGGTGACCGAGGACGGTCTCACCCGACTCGAGGTGACCGCCACCTGCCTGGGTGAGAAGGTGCTGTCCCAGGCGCGGGCAACCATCCGGACGGCACCCTGAACCGGGCCCGCCACGCGTGGCGGAGAGACCGGTTGGGAAAGTCGGGCGGCTACCCGTACACTGGTCCGCCGTGGGGCAAGTGACCCCTGCTCGGTCGTCTGTGGCCGCGTGGGGCGAGTGTTGCCGCATAGGGGTGTAGCTCAATTGGCAGAGCAGCGGTCTCCAAAACCGCAGGCTGCAGGTTCAAGTCCTGTCACCCCTGCGCCTCAGGCCTGACCGTTCCCGTGGGTCGCGCCGCCAGCTCGGCGGCGTCCGGCCCGTGGTGGTGGAATCGGCGGGGTGGTCCGAGGCAGTCGGGCCCTCCGGGTGATCCACCGGCCGCGGCCCGTCGCGGGACGGTTGGGTCCGGCCGGCGTGACCAGCGCCGCGTACGCCACTCGGCGTGCGACCCCAGATTCCGCGACGGAGGGCGAAGTGGCCGACAACAAGCGGCGCGACGACGACGGCGACGATCGTCTCGACGACGAGATCGTCGACGACGTGGCCGACGACGACGCCTCCGGCGCGGACGAGCCGGTTTCCCGGGGAGGCACCGCCACGCGGTCCCGTGCCCGGGCGGAGTCGGCGGACAGCCGACCGACCACGCGGTCGGAAACGGGTCGAGTGGGCGTCTTCGGCCGCATCGCCCGGTTCTTCCGCGAGGTCGTAGCCGAACTGCGTAAGGTCATCTGGCCGACCCGCAAGGAGTTGCTGACCTACACCGCCGTGGTGGTGGCGTTCGTCGCGGTGATGCTGACGATCGTGGGTGTGCTGGACTTCGGCTTCGCCAAGGTCGTGTTGTTTGTCTTTGGCAACTCGGACTGACCGGCTGCCTCCAGCCATAGTGACGGAAGTGAGCGAGCGTGCCTGAGTACGACGAGACCGCCGGACCGGTGGACGAGCAGTCCACGGTCGCGACGGCGGCTGGTGACGAGTCGGTTGAGGCCGCCAGCGAGCCGGAGTTCCCAACGACCGAGCCCGCACCGGACGAGGACTACGACCCCGTCGCGGAGCTGAGGCAGAAGCTGCGCTACGCGCCGGGTGACTGGTACGTGGTGCACTCGTACGCCGGCTACGAGAACAAGGTCAAGACCAACCTCGAGACCCGGATCACGAGCCTCGACATGGAGGACTTCATCTACCAGGTCGAGGTGCCGACCCGGGAAGAGGTCGAGGTCAAGAACGGTAAGCGTTCGCAGATCCAGGCCAAGGTCTTCCCGGGCTACATCCTGGTCCGGATGGAGCTGACCGCCGAGTCCTACTCCTGCGTCCGGAACACCCCGGGTGTGACCGGCTTCGTCGGCGCGACCGACCGGGCCGACCGGCCCGCTCCGCTCTCGCTCGACGAGGTGCTGAAGTGGCTGGCGCCGGCTGTCGAGACCGAGCAGAAGAAGGCGAAGCCGGAGATCAAGGTCCTCGACTTCGAGGTGGGCGACTCCGTCACCGTCACCGACGGCGCGTTCGCGTCGCTGCCGGCCACGATCAGCGAGATCAACGCCGACCAGCAGAAGCTCAAGGTGCTGGTGTCGATCTTCGGTCGCGAGACTCCGGTGGAGCTCAACTTCAACCAGGTCGCCAAGATCTGATTGGTCGTCGGCGGCGGGCCCGGCCCGCCGCCGACGTCGGCGTACGCGCTCTCGCTCGACCTCGGCGGACGAGTGGGCTGCGGCCTGCGCTACTCTTGAATGTCGCCGCTGTCGCACCGCGCTGACCGTGCGCGCCCCGAGGGCGGCGACAGCCGCATTTTCCCAGCTCCAAGCCCCAGGAAGTGACATGCCTCCGAAGAAGAAGCTCGTCAAGACGTTCACGCTTCAGTTGCCGGCGGGCCAGGCCACGCCGGCGCCGCCGGTCGGCCCCGCGCTCGGCCAGCACGGCGTGAACATCATGGAGTTCTGCAAGTCCTACAACGCGCAGACCGAGTCTCAGCGGGGCGACATCGTCCCCGCCGAGATCAGCGTGTACGAGGACCGGTCCTTCACGTTCGTGCTGAAGACCCCACCCGCTGCCCGGCTGCTGATCAAGGCCGCTGGTGTGCAGAAGGGTTCGGGTGTTCCGCAGTCCGAGAAGGTCGGCTCGGTCAGCCGCGCCCAGCTGCGTGAGATCGCCGAGAAGAAGATGGCCGACCTCAACGCCAACGACATCGCCCAGGCCGAGAAGATCATCGCCGGCACCGCCCGGTCGATGGGCATCACCGTCAACGACTGACGTCGGCCCCGGCCTTCGACCCGACCGTGGGAGGGCTCGCGCCGAGCGGCCCGCCAGAGACCACAGGAGTAATCAGCAATGCAGCGCAGCAAGAGCTACCGCAAGGCCGCCGATGTCATCGACCGGTCGAAGCTCTACACTCCCACCGAGGCCGTGAAGCTGGCCAAGGAGACCACCAACGTCAAGTTCGACGCCACGGTCGAGGTCGCCATGCGCCTCGGCGTCGACCCCCGCAAGGCGGACCAGATGGTCCGCGGCACGGTCAACCTGCCGCACGGCACCGGTAAGACCGCCCGCGTGATCGTGTTCGCCAGTGGCGCGAAGGCCGAAGAGGCCGCCGCCGCGGGTGCCGACGAGGTGGGCACCGATGAGCTGGTCGCCCGGATCCAGGGTGGTTGGCTCGACTTCGACGCGGCGATCGCCACGCCGGACCAGATGGCCAAGATCGGCCGGATCGCGCGGATCCTGGGCCCGCGCGGTCTCATGCCGAACCCGAAGACCGGCACGGTGACCATGGACGTCACCAAGGCGGTGCAGGACATCAAGGGTGGCAAGATCACCTTCCGGGTGGACAAGCACTCCAACCTGCACCTGATCATCGGCAAGGCCTCCTTCACGGAGACCCAGCTGGTGGACAACTACGCTGCGGTGCTCGACGAGGTGCTGCGCGCCAAGCCGTCCGCGGCCAAGGGCAAGTACCTCCGCAAGGTCATCCTGACCACCACGATGGGCCCGGGTGTCCCGGTCGACCCGAACCTGGTGAAGAACCTTCGGGAGGACCAGGCCGACGCCTGAGTCGACAGTTCGCTCCGCCGGGGCGCCGCCACGACTGTGGCGGCGCCCCGGCGCGTTTGACGTGTGGCAGGCTCGACCCCATGCGGCTGGAGAACGTCTGGTTGCGGTACCACCGGCGAGGGCCGTGGGTGCTGCGGGGCATCGACGTGCGGATCGGTCCCGGTGAGGCGGCGATCGTGCTGGGCCGCAACGGGGTGGGCAAGTCGACCCTGCTCCAGGTGGCCGCGGGGGTCCTCCGGCCGGGCCGGGGCCGGGTCACCGACCGGCCGGCGCGGGTGGGCTGGGTGCCGGAGCGGTTCCCCGCGGACCAACCGTTCACGGTGACCCGTTATCTGACCGGGATGGCCCGGGTGGCCGGGCTGGGCAGGACCGCGGCCGACGAGGCCGTGACCTCCTGGACCGACCGGCTCGGGCTGTCGGCGTTCCGCTCGGTCCGGTTGCCGGAGCTGTCCAAGGGCACCGCGCAGAAGGTCGGCCTCGCCCAGGCGATGCTGCGCCCGCCGGGCCTGCTGGTCCTCGACGAGCCGTGGGAGGGGCTGGACGCCGCCACCCGCGAGTTGGTGCCCGAGCTGATCGCCGAGGTGCTCGCCGCCGACGGGTCCGTCCTGGTCAGCGACCACCGCGGGGAGACGGTCCGCTTGCCGGGCGCGCGCCGCTGGTTGGTGGCCGACGGCGCACTCTCCGAGCAGACGTCGTCGACGGACGAGACGTTCGCGGTGGTCGAGGTCGCGGTGCCGGCCGCGCGGGTCGCCGGCACCGTCGCCCGGTTGCGCGCCGAGGGCCACCAGGTCCTGCGGGTACGCTCCGACGCCTCCACCGCCGCACCCCAGGCCCGACCCGTCGAGCCGTTCCGGGAAGCCCGTGCCGCCCGACCCGCCGAGGCGTCCCGGGAAGCCGATGCCGCCCGGCCCGCCGAACCGCCGCTTGGGATGGCCGGGGAGCTGGCAGCGGAGCAGCCGGAGGCCGCCGACGCGGTGGTCGAGCCGGCAGCGGGGGAGAGCCGGTGAGCGCCCTGGTCCGGATGCGGCTGGCCGGTTTCCTGCGGACCGGCCGGGCGGTGGCGCCGTTGCTGGCCGGCCTGATCACGCTCGGCACGCTCTACGGCGGTGGTCGTGCCCAGCCCGCGGAGGCGTACGGCGTCTCCGCGGTCGTGCTCTTTCCGGTGCTCGCCTGGCAGACCAAGATCCTGTTGGACGTCGAGCCGGACGTGCAGCGTCGGCTGGCGCAGGTGACGGTCGGAGTGGCGCGGGAGCGGCTGGCCGGGCTGCTCGCCGCCGCGGTGGCGGCGCTGGTGACGGTGGCCGTCGCGCTGCTCTTTCCGTGGCTGGTCGGCGGGGTGTCCGGCCCGGTCGACCCGGGGGACCGGTCGATTCCGGTCGGGCTCGCGCTGGGCTTGTGGGCGCACCTGTTGGTCGTACCCGCCGCGGTTGCTCTTGGGGCGCTGGCCAGTCGGGCGTCGGTGGGCGGCGCCGGGTACGGCGTCGCGGTGTTGGCCCTCGGCGGGGTCGGCGCGGTGGTGCTCGGCCTGACCGGCTCGGTGGCCCCCTGGCTGGCGCCGCCGATCATGGCCGCGGCCCGCACCACCGGCGGTGACGCCGCCGCGCTGACCCTGCTGGGGCTGAGCGGGTGGGCGCTGGCGTGGAGCGCGGCGGTCGTCGGCGGCTACCTGTGGCGGCGGCGGGCCCAGGGCTGACCTGATCAGGGCCGGTGGCGTGGCTCACAGACCGCGATTTGGTGCTGCTGGCCCGGGCGCGTACTCTTCAACCGTCATCCGTGTTCTCATGGATGAGGAACCACCCAGAGACCGCTGGTCACCGTGCTTCGGCGCGGTCGAAGGTCCCGCGACATCGGGCGACCCGCGTAGGGCGGCAAGCGTAACTCGGCAGTGAATGTGGTCCGCCGACCATGTGATCCGCCGGCCCTCGCCCCGTGCGCCCTGCGCCGGGGCTTTTTCGTTGTCGTGCTGCCTCCGCCCCCGTTCCGGCTTCGGCCGAGACGGGGACCAGCCTCGAGTAACGAGAGAGGAGGGACATGGCGGACAAGCCGATCCGGGCCGACAAGGCCACGGCCGTCGCTGAGCTGACCGAGAGCTTCCGCAGCTCGGGCGCCACCGTGCTGACCGAGTACCGCGGTCTGACGGTTTCCCAGCTCACCCAGCTTCGGCGCTCGCTCGGCGCCGATACCAGCTACACGGTCGCGAAGAACACGCTGGCCAAGCGTGCTGCGACGGACGCGGGCATCACCGGCCTCGACGAGCTGTTCACCGGTCCTACCGCGCTGACTTTCGTTTCGGGCGACGTCGTCGAGGCGGCGAAGGGGCTTCGCGACTTCGCGAAGGCCAACCCGAAGCTCGTCATCAAGGGCGGTGTCTTCGAGGGCAAGGCCATCACCGCGGCCGAGGTCACGAAGCTCGCCGACCTGGAGTCCCGCGAGGTGCTGCTGGCCAAGCTGGCCGGCGCGATGAAGGGCAACCTGAGCAAGGCCGCGGCCCTGTTCCAGGCCCCGCTGTCGAAGACCGCCCGTCTGGCGGCTGCACTGCAGGACAAGCGCGAGAAGGAGGGCGCCGAGGCGGCCTGAGGCCCCCACGGCGCACCAGTTCTTACTTAACAGAATCAGGAAAGGACGCCAGATATGGCGAAGCTCAGCACCGACGAGCTGCTCGACGCGTTCAAGGAGATGACGCTGATCGAGCTCTCTGAGTTCGTGAAGCAGTTCGAGACGACCTTCGAGGTCACCGCTGCCGCTCCGGTCGCGGTTGCCCAGGGTGGTGGCGGCGGCGCCGCTGCGGCCGAGGCCGAGCCGGAGCAGGACGAGTTCGACGTCATCCTCGAGGCTGACGGTGGCAAGAAGATCCAGGTCATCAAGGTCGTGCGTGAGCTGACCGGCCTGGGCCTCAAGGAGGCCAAGGACGCGGTCGAGTCCGCGCCGAAGGCCATCCTGGAGAAGGTCAACAAGGAGACCGCCGACAAGGCGAAGGCCAAGCTCGAGGGTGAGGGCGCCAAGGTCACCCTCAAGTGACCTGACGTTCCACCAACGCGTACCCGGCTCGTGAGCCGGGACACCATCGCGTCGCGGCGGGCGGTGATCCGACACGGATCACCGCCCGCCGTATTGGTGGCGTTGGCTCCGATCGGCCCTGAGCTGGGCTCCGACCAGCGGCTGCGTCGACCGGAACGAGGCCGGCGGGTCGCTCTCCAGGGGGAAACACGGGGCAAGGGCAATACCGGCCCTTGACGCGGCCCGGGGCTGCCAGGCACGCTGACACCAGCAAGACACCGCGCTTGCGACGGCCACGACGTGGGTATGACAGCGGCGGCACCATCGGCCGCTGGAACCCGAGCGGCCCAGTGGGGAGTTGCGTTCTGAGCGGCCCGGCAGACCCCGGTTGACGGGGGCCGAGGCGCGCTCCGCAAACAACCTGCAGGGTGGGCTGGACAGCGGTTAGCCTCTCGGCTACACTGCTAGTTTGCGCTGCCTTCCGACTTGACCCCTGCTCGGAAATGTCCGTTTACGGATATTTCTGGTGGGGTCATTGGAGTGCACGCGTACCAGCCGTTCTGCAGCACCGGTCCTCGGAAGGACGCATCTTGGCAGCTTCCCGCCCTGCGAAGACCAGTCGTACGTCGAGCGCATTCGCTCCCCGCCGAGTTTCATTCGGCAGGATCACCGAACACCTCGAGGTCCCCAACCTCCTTGCCATTCAGAACGAGTCCTTCGACTGGCTCGTCGGCAACGAGGCTTGGCAGGGCCGGTCGGCGGACGACCCGCACGCACGCTCGGGTCTCGCGGAGATCCTTGAAGAGATCAGTCCCATTGAGGACTTCTCCGGCACCATGTCGCTCTCCTTCTCAGCGCCGCGCTTCGACGAGGTCAAGGCCTCGATCGAGGAGTGCAAGGAGAAGGACCTGACCTACTGCGCTCCGCTCTTCGTGACCGCGGAGTTCACCAACAACACCACTGGCGAGATCAAGAGCCAGACGGTGTTCATGGGTGACTTCCCGATGATGACGCCCAAGGGCACCTTCGTCATCAACGGCACCGAGCGTGTCGTGGTCAGCCAGCTCGTCCGGTCTCCGGGCGTGTACTTCGACAAGCAGCCGGACAAGACCTCCGACCGCGACCTCTCCAGCGTCAAGGTCATCCCGAGTCGGGGTGCCTGGCTGGAGTTCGACATCGACAAGCGCGACACGGTCGGCGTACGCATCGACCGTAAGCGTCGGCAGGCCGTCACCGTCCTGCTCAAGGCCATCGGATGGTCGGCCGAGCGGATTCGTGAGAAGTTCGGCTGGTCCGAGCTGATGATGACCACGCTCGAGAAGGACCACATCGCCGGCGCCGACGAGGCCCTGCTAGACATCTACCGCAAGCTGCGCCCTGGCGAGCCGCCGACGCGCGAGAACGCCCAGACCCTGCTCGACAACCTCTTCTTCAACCCGAAGAGGTACGACGTCGCCAAGGTCGGGCGCTACAAGTTCAACAAGAAGCTCGAAGTCGGCGTGCCGATCACCACCGGCACCCTGACCGAGGACGACATCGTCGCCACCGTGGAGTACCTGTGCCGGCTGCACGCCGGTGAGGACGGCTACGAGGCCGACGACATCGACCACTTCGGCAACCGGCGCCTCCGCACCGTGGGCGAGCTGATCCAGAACCAGGTTCGGGTCGGCCTGTCCCGGATGGAGCGGGTCGTCCGCGAGCGGATGACCACGCAGGACGTCGAGGCGATCACCCCGCAGACCCTGATCAACATCCGCCCGGTGGTGGCGGCGATCAAGGAGTTCTTCGGGACGTCCCAGCTGTCCCAGTTCATGGACCAGACCAACCCGCTGGCGGGCCTGACCCACCGGCGTCGGCTGAGCGCGCTCGGCCCGGGTGGTCTGTCCCGGGAGCGGGCCGGCTTCGAGGTCCGCGACGTGCACCCGTCCCACTACGGCCGGATGTGCCCGATCGAGACGCCGGAAGGCCCGAACATCGGCCTGATCGGCGCGCTGTCCACCTTCGCCCGGGTCAACCCGTTCGGCTTCATCGAGACGCCGTACCGGAAGGTCGTCGAGGGTCGGGTCACCGACCAGATCGACTACCTGACCGCGGACGAGGAGGACCGGTTCGTCAAGGCCCAGGCCAACGCGCGCCTGAAGGCTGACGGCACGTTCGCCGAGGAGCGGGTGCTCTGCCGTCGTAAGGGCGGCGAGACCGAGGACGTCCTCCCCGGTGCCGTCGACTACATGGACGTCTCGCCCCGGCAGATGACCTCGGTCGCGACCGCCATGATCCCGTTCCTCGAGCACGACGACGCCAACCGGGCACTGATGGGCGCGAACATGCAGCGCCAGGCGGTGCCGCTGGTCAAGGCCGAGGCGCCGCTCGTGGGTACGGGCATGGAGTACCGGGCCGCGGTCGACGCCGGCGACGTGGTCGTCGCCGAGGTCGGCGGTGTGATCGAGGATCTCTGCGCCGACTACGTCACCATCCACCAGGATGACGGCCACCGCCGGACGTACCTGCTGCACAAGTTCCGCCGCTCCAACGCCGGCTCCTGCGTCAACCAGAAGCCGGTCGTCTTCGAGGGCGACCGCGTCGAGGCCGGTCAGGTCATCGCCGACGGTCCGTGCACCGACGAGGGCGAGATGGCACTCGGACGCAACCTGCTGGTGGCGTTCATGTGCTGGGAGGGCCACAACTACGAGGACGCGATCATCCTGTCGCAGCGCCTCGTGCAGCAGGACGTGCTCACCTCGATCCACATCGAGGAGCACGAGGTCGACGCCCGGGACACCAAGCTCGGCCCGGAGGAGATCACCCGCGACATCCCGAACGTCAGCGAGGAAATGCTCGCCGACCTCGACGAGCGCGGCATCATCCGGATCGGCGCCGAGGTCGTCCCCGGTGACATCCTGGTCGGCAAGGTCACGCCCAAGGGCGAGACCGAGCTGACCCCGGAGGAGCGGCTGCTCCGCGCGATCTTCGGTGAGAAGGCGCGTGAGGTTCGGGACACCTCGCTGAAGGTGCCGCACGGCGAGACCGGCACGGTCATCGGTGTGCGCACGTTCTCCCGCGAGGACGGCGACGAGTTGCCGCCGGGTGTCAACGAGCTGGTCCGGGTCTACGTCGCCCAGAAGCGCAAGATCCAGGACGGCGACAAGCTCGCCGGCCGGCACGGCAACAAGGGTGTCATCTCGAAGATCCTGCCGATCGAGGACATGCCGTTCCTTGAGGACGGCACCCCGGTCGACATCGTGCTCAACCCGCTCGGTGTGCCGAGCCGGATGAACATCGGCCAGGTGCTGGAGACCCACCTCGGTTGGGTCGCCAAGACCGGTTGGAAGGTCGAGGGTGACGACGCCGACTGGAAGCGCCAGCTCCGCTCGATCGACGCACACGAGTCCGAGGGCGACACCAACGTGGCCACCCCGGTCTTCGACGGTGCCCGCGAGGAGGAGATCTCCGGTCTGCTCGAGTCGACCCTGCCCAACCGGGACGGCAAGCAGCTGATCGGGCGTACCGGCAAGGCGCAGCTGTTCGACGGTCGTTCCGGCGAGCCGCTGCCGGACCCGATCGCGGTCGGCTACGTCTACATCCTGAAGCTCAACCACCTGGTCGACGACAAGATCCACGCTCGTTCGACCGGACCGTACTCGATGATCACGCAGCAGCCGCTGGGTGGTAAGGCGCAGTTCGGTGGTCAGCGTTTCGGTGAGATGGAGTGCTGGGCGATGCAGGCGTACGGCGCTGCCTACGCCCTGCAGGAGCTGCTCACGATCAAGTCCGACGACGTGCTCGGCCGGGTGAAGGTCTACGAGGCCATCGTCAAGGGCGAGAACATCCCGGAGCCGGGCATCCCGGAGTCGTTCAAGGTGCTGCTCAAGGAGCTGCAGTCGCTGTGCCTCAACGTTGAGGTGCTCTCCAGCGACGGTGTGGCCCTGGAAATGCGCGAGACCGACGACGAGGTGTTCCGGGCCGCTGAGGAGCTGGGCATCGACCTGTCCCGGCGCGAGCCGAGCTCGGTCGAAGAGGTCTGAGGTGAGCGGTCGGGGGCCGGCTCGCCGGCCCCCGACCCCACCCGAGAATTAGCAGTACAGACGACGACATAGGGGACATAGTGCTCGACGTCAACTTCTTCGACGAGCTGCGCATTGGTCTCGCCACCGCCGACGACATCCGTCAGTGGTCGCACGGCGAGGTCAAGAAGCCTGAGACGATCAACTACCGCACCCTGAAGCCGGAAAAGGACGGGCTCTTCTGCGAGAAGATCTTCGGTCCGCAGCGGGACTGGGAGTGCTACTGCGGTAAGTACAAGCGCGTTCGGTTCAAGGGCATCATCTGTGAGCGCTGCGGCGTCGAGGTGACTCGCTCCAAGGTCCGTCGTGAGCGGATGGGGCACATCGAGCTCGCCGCTCCGGTGACCCACATCTGGTACTTCAAGGGCGTTCCGAGCCGGCTGGGCTACCTGCTGGACCTCGCCCCCAAGGACCTCGAAAAGATCATCTACTTCGCCTCGTACGTCGTGACGAGCGTGGACGCGGAGTCGCGTCACCGTGACCTCTCGACGATCGAGAACGAGATCCTGGCCGAGAAGCGGCAGTCCGAGAACAGCCGCGACTCGGAGATCGAGAAGCGGGCCGCCAAGCTCGAGGCCGACCTGGCCGAGCTGGAGGCCGAGGGTGCCAAGGCGGACGTCCGGCGCAAGGTCAAGGAGGGCGGAGAGCGCGAGATGCGCCAGATCCGCGACCGGGCCCAGCGCGAGATCGACCGCCTGGACGAGGTGCTGGACACCTTCCGCAAGCTGGAGCCGAAGCAGCTGGTCACCGACGAGCTGCTCTACCGCGAGCTGCGCGACCGGTTCGGTGAGTACTTCACCGGTTCCATGGGCGCCGAGGCGATCAAGGCGCTGGTCCAGAACATGGACCTCGACGCCGAGGCCGAGAGCCTGCGGGAGACCATCCGGTCCGGCAAGGGCCAGCGGAAGATCCGGGCGCTCAAGCGACTCAAGGTCGTCGCGGCGTTCCTGAACACCCGCAACTCGCCGCTCGGCATGGTGCTGGACTGCGTCCCGGTCATCCCGCCGGACCTGCGCCCGATGGTGCAGCTCGACGGTGGCCGCTTCGCGACCTCGGACCTGAACGACCTGTACCGCCGCGTGATCAACCGGAACAACCGCCTCAAGCGGCTGATCGACCTCGGCGCGCCCGAGATCATCGTCAACAACGAGAAGCGGATGCTCCAGGAGGCCGTCGACGCGCTGTTCGACAACGGCCGTCGCGGCCGGCCGGTCACCGGCCCGGGTAACCGCCCGCTCAAGTCGCTGTCCGACATGCTCAAGGGCAAGCAGGGCCGGTTCCGCCAGAACCTGCTGGGCAAGCGCGTCGACTACTCCGGCCGTTCGGTCATCGTGGTCGGCCCGAAGCTCAAGCTGCACCAGTGCGGTCTGCCCAAGCAGATGGCGCTGGAGCTGTTCAAGCCGTTCGTGATGAAGCGGCTGGTCGACCTCAACCACGCACAGAACATCAAGTCCGCCAAGCGGATGGTCGAGCGTCAGCGCCCGGTCGTGTGGGACGTGCTGGAAGAGGTCATCGGCGAGCACCCGGTGCTGCTCAACCGCGCACCGACCCTGCACCGCCTGGGCATCCAGGCCTTCGAGCCGCAGCTGGTCGAGGGCAAGGCGATCCAGATCCACCCGCTGGTCTGCACCGCGTTCAACGCCGACTTCGACGGTGACCAGATGGCGGTGCACGTGCCGCTGTCCGCCGAGGCTCAGGCCGAGGCGCGGATCCTCATGCTGTCGTCGAACAACATCCTCAAGCCGGCCGACGGTAAGCCGGTCACCATGCCCACCCAGGACATGGTCATCGGTCTGTACCACCTCACCCACCTCACCGCCGGTGAGAAGGGCGAGGGCCGGGCGTTCAGCTCGGACGCCGAGGCGCGGATGGCCTTCGACAACGGTGAGCTGCACCTGCAGGCGCCCGTGAAGATCCGCCTGCGTGGCGTGGTCGGTGTCGACAACGGCGCCGGCTCCGAGACGTGGGCCGCCCCGGAGGGCTGGGTCGAGGGTGACCCGCTGACCGTGGAGACCACCCTCGGTCGGGTGCTGTTCAACGAGACGCTGCCGCAGGGCTACCGCTTCGTGAACTACGAGATCCGCAAGGGTCAGCTCTCCGCGATCGTCAACGACCTCGCCGAGCGCTTCCCCAAGGTGGCGCTTGCCGCCACCCTGGACGGGCTCAAGGAGGCCGGTTTCCACTGGGCCACCTGGTCCGGCGTGACGATCGGCATGGAGGACGTCATCGCGCCGCCGCGCAAGGCGGAGATCCTGGCGCGGTACGAGAAGGACGCCGACCAGATCGACAAGCAGTACCAGCGTGGTCTGATGACCGCCGAGGAGCGTCGCGGCGAGCTCATCGAGATCTGGACCAAGGCGACCAACGAGGTCGCCAAGGAGATGGACACCGCGCTGCCGCAGGAGAACCCGCTGTGGAAGATGATCCACTCGGGCGCCCGCGGTAACCTGCTCCAGCTCCGGCAGATCGCGGCGATCCGTGGTCTGGTGGCCAACCCCAAGGGCGAGATCATCCCGCGGCCGATCAAGGCCAGCTACCGGGAGGGTCTGTCCGTGCTGGAGTACTTCATCTCCACGCACGGTGCCCGTAAGGGTCTCGCCGACACCGCGCTGCGGACCGCCGACTCGGGTTACCTGACCCGTCGTCTGGTGGACGTCTCGCAGGACGTCATCATCCGCGAAGAGGACTGCGGCACCGACCGGGCGATCCCGATGCAGATCGGCGAGAAGCTGGACGGCAAGCTCGTCGTCCACACCCACGCCGAGACGAGCGTGCACGCCCGTACCCTCGCCGACGACATCAAGGGGCCGGACGGCACCGTGGTCGCCGAGCGCGGTCAGGACATCAACTCCATCGGAGTCGACAAGATCGTCGCCGCTGGTGTGGAGACGGTCCGGGTGCGCAGCGTGCTCACCTGCGAGTCGAAGCTGGGCGTCTGCGCGGCCTGCTACGGCCGGTCGCTGCCGACCGGCAAGTCGGTCGACATCGGCGAGGCGGTCGGCATCATCGCCGCCCAGTCCATCGGTGAGCCCGGTACGCAGCTGACGATGCGTACCTTCCACACCGGTGGTGTCGCGGGTGAGGACATCACCCAGGGTCTGCCGCGTGTTCAGGAAATCTTCGAGGCCCGGGTCCCGAAGGGTAAGGCGCCCATCGCCGACACCCCCGGCCGGATCCGGATCGAGGACGGCGAGCGCTCGCGCAAGATCATCGTGGTGCCGGACGACGGCAGCGAAGAGATCGTCTACGACAAGATCTCGAAGCGGGTCAAGCTCCGTACCCACGACGGCGGTCACGTCGCGGTCGGCGAGAAGCTGACCGAGGGCACCATCGACCCGCACGAGTTGCTGCGGATCATGGGTCCGCGTGCGGTCCAGGTCCACCTGACCAGTGAGGTCCAGGAGGTCTACCGCTCGCAGGGTGTGCTCATCCACGACAAGCACATCGAGATCATCATCCGCCAGATGCTCAAGCGGGTGACGGTCATCGACTCCGGCTCGACCGAGTTCCTGCCGGGTGTGCTCGTCGACCGGGCGCTGTTCGAGTCGGAGAACCGCCGGCTCGTCTCGGAGGGCGGCGAGCCCGCCGCCGGTCGTCCGGTGCTGATGGGTATCACCAAGGCCTCGCTGGCCACCGACTCCTGGCTCTCGGCGGCCTCCTTCCAGGAGACCACCCGGGTGCTGACCGACGCTGCGATCAACTCGCGCAGCGACTCGCTGGTCGGCCTCAAGGAGAACGTGATCATCGGAAAGCTCATCCCGGCGGGTACCGGCATCAGCAAGTACCGCAACGTCCGGGTCGAGCCGACCGAGGAGGCCAAGGCCAAGGTCTACTCGATGACCGGTTACCCGGAGACCGACTACGGCTTCGGGCCGGCCAGCGGGCAGGCCGTGCCGCTGGACGACTTCGACTTCGGGTCGTACCGCTAAGCACCAGTCACACGACGAGGCCCCCGGTGGAAGCCGGGGGCCTCGTCGTGTCCGTGCCCACCCACCCCCGGGTCGGGTTCGGCATGATGGGGGGATGACGACCGCACCCGGGCAGGTGTCCGTCGCCCACCAGGGCCTGCGCCACCCGCTGGATCCGGACCCGGCCCGCGCCACGAAGGCACGGGCGGTCTTCGCGCTGGGCCTGCTCGGCATGCTGACCGGGTTGTTCATCGGTGGCGTGGTGCCGGCCACGGTGGCCCTGCAACTGGCCCGGCAGGCGCGCCGTGAGGCGTACGCCTCGGGGGGCTTTCTGACCGGCAGCGTCTGGCTGCGGCGGGGGGAGTGGATGGCCTGGACCGGCCTGGTGCTGGTCGCGGTCAGCGTGGTGGCCGCTGTGGTCATCGGGGTGGTCCGGTTGGCCGGTGCCCCGTTCGGCCACGACTACCCGGCGAACATGGACTGAGCCGCCGCTGGGCGCCCGCCGCGGGCGGCGGCGCTCGCGGCGGTAGCCTGGCCGGTGTCCGCCGTGTGGCGGTGGCGGCCTGTCGACAGGAGGACCTCGTGACGGAACCGGCGCGGCCCCCCGCGGACGAACCGGCCGGCCCTCCGGACCCGCCGGCATCTCCGTCCGAGCAGACCGGCCCTGCGGACCCGCCGGCTCCTCCGTCCGAGCCGAGCGACTGGGCGCGACCCGGCCCGAGTGGTGAAGCACAGCCACCGGTGTCCACCCCGAGCCCACCGCCACCCCCGGCTCCGCACTCCGGCTGGACTCCGACCGGCTGGGGCACCACCACGGCACCCGGCTCCGCGCAGCCGTACCCGGTCTCCAG
>NZ_JAKKFF010000257.1 GCF_022229015.1 Micromonospora foliorum | reverse complement strand
GCCAGCAGCCGGTCCTGGGCGAGGGCGGCCGGCACGTCCCGCGGCACCGGCGGCAGCGCCGCGACCCGTCCGTCCCGCGCCGCCGCGTACGCCGCCGACAGCTCCTCGAAGAGCAGGCCCATGCTCCAGCCGTCGCAGACCACGTGGTGCAGGGAGAGCAGCAGCGACCAGTCGGCCGGCCCGGTGCGGCACAGCGTGGCCCGTAGCAGCGGGCCCCGGGCCAGGTCGAACGGGCGGACCGCCTCGGCGGCGGCGTACTCGTCGATCCGGTCGGCGGCGACGTCGCGCACCTCAAGGGGCACACCGTTCGGCGGCAGGATCAGTTGGTACGGCTCCCCGTCCAACGGCACGAACACCGTGCGCAGCGCCTCGTGCCGCGCCACCACCAGGTCGAGCGCGGCGCGCAGGGCCGCCACGTCCAGGTCGCCACGCAGGTCCACCCGGTACGGGACGTGGTAGGCAGGGCTCTCCGGGTGGAGTTGGGCCAGCAGCAGCATCCACTCCTGGGCGGCGGTGAGCGGGTGGATTCCGTACCGGTCACCGTCGGCGCGCAGAGCGGCGAGGAAGGCCCGCCGCCGCTCGGGCGGCAACGCGTCCACCCGCTGTCGCAGCCCGGTCGGGGTGAGGGCAGCGCTCATCTCGCGCTCCCGTGCTCGTACTGGTCGAGCAGGCCGGCGAGGTCGGCGGGCGGCGCGGCGTCCGGCGGGAGCGCGTCGGCCGGCCCGGAGGGCTGGACCGCCGCCTCGCGGACCCCGGTGATCTCGTCCGCCGCGGCGGCCAGCGCCGCGACGGTCGGGTGGTCGAAGATCAGTCGCAACGGCACCTCCGCGCCGATCGCGGCGGACAGCCGGGACCGCACCCGGGTCGCCTTCAACGACCGGCCGCCCAGGTCGAAGAAGTCGTCGTCGCGTCGACGCACCGGCACACCGAGCACCTCCCGCCAGATCTCGGCCACGGTCCGCTCGGTCCCGGCCCGCGGACCGGCGTCCTCGTCGTCGGCCCGGGCCGCCTCGGGAGCGGGCGGCACGTCGGGAGCCGGCAGGTCGTCCGGTACGACCAGCGCGTCGGGTGCGGGCAGCGCGTTGGTGTCCACCTTGCCGTTGCGGTTGAGTGGCAGCCGGGGCAGCGCCACGAACACGGCCGGCACCAGGTGATCGGGCAACAGCTCCCGGGCGCGTTCCCGGACCGCCTCGACGCGCACCCCGTCGGCGGGCACCACGTACGCGACCAGTCGGGCGTCGCCCGCCCCGTCGCGGTCGGCGCGCACGATGGCGTCGCGCAGCAGCCCGCTGCCGCGGAGCACCTCGGTCACCTCGCCCGGCTCCACCCGGTAACCACGGATCTTGACCTGGTGGTCCAACCGCCCGACGAACTCGATCAGCCCGTCGACGCGTTGCCGGACCAGGTCGCCGGTGCGGTACAGCCGACCCCCGCCGCGCGGCCCGAACGGGTCCGGCACGAACCGGTCGGCGGTGGTCTCCGGACGGCCGAGATACCCCCGAGCCACCCCGTCCCCGCCGATGAACAACTCACCGAGCACGCCGGGCGGCACCGGCTGGAGGAACCGGTCCAGCACGTACACCCGGGTGTTCGCGACCGGGCCGCCGATCGGCACCACCTGGTCGTCGGCGGTGAGCAGGGCGCAGTCGTACGTCGTGGTGTAGGTGGTGCCCTCGGTCGGGCCGTACCCGTTGACAAGTGTTGTGTCCGGGCAGGCGGCCCGCAGTCGGCTGACCGCCACCCGGTCGGCCTGTTCCCCGCCGAAGGTCAGGTAACGCAGCCCGGCCAGGGCGTCCGGGGCCTCCGTCGCCAACTGTCGGGACACGGAGGTGGCCAGGAACATCATCGTCACGCCGGTGGCGCGCAGCCGCTCGCGCAGTCGGTCCGGCACGATCACGTCGTTGATGTCCAGGTCGGCCAGGCAGGCGCCGTTGAGCAGTGCCCCCCACACCTCCAGGGTGGCGGCGTCGAAGGACATCGTGGCGGCCTGCCCCATCACGTCGTCGGGGCGCACGTCGACGAAGTTCGTGTCGCGGACCAGCCGGACGATGTTGCGGTGGCTGACCCCGGTGCCCTTCGGCCGGCCGGTCGAGCCGGAGGTGTACATGACGTACGCGAGCTGGTCGGGGTGGATGCTCACCTCCGGCGGGCCGGCCGGGTCGGCGGCGGCCGGCAGCCGGTCCAGGACGATGCGCGGTGTCCCGTCGTCCGGCAGCCGGTCGGCCAGCGCGGCGGTGTGCAGGATCGCTCCCGGCGCGGCGTCGCGGCACATCAGTGCCAACCGTTGCGGCGGATACCCGGGGTCCAGCGGCAGGTACGCGGCACCGACCTTGAGCGTCGCCAGGGCGGCGATCACCCAGCCGGCGGTGTCGGTGAGGCAGAGTCCGACAAGCGCCTCGCGGCCGATGCCCAGTCGCCGCAGGTGCCCCGCCAACCGGTTGGCACGCCGGTCCACCTCCCGGTAGCTGAGCACCTCGTCGCCGGAACGCAGCGCTGGCGCGTCCGGCGTCTCCCGTGCCCAATCGGTGAACAGGTCGGGCACCGACCGGTCGCGGGGGTAGGCGGTGTCGGTGGCGTTCCACTCGGCCACCACCCGCCGTTCCGTCACCGGGTCGAGCAGCGGCAGGTCGGACAGGCGCGCCTCGGGCCGCTCCCCGACCCCAGCGAGCAGGACGGTCAGCGTGGCCCCGATCAGCGCCGCGTTCGGATGGGTCAGGGTGACCGTCGGCGACCCGGAGTTGTCGACCAGCAGCCGCAGCACGCCCCGTGGCCCCGGCGGCAGCGCCCCGAGGCCCACCGACACCACCGGTCGGTGCGCCGGAACCGTCGCGGGTAGCCCCGACTCGTGGGCCCGTGCCTCGCGCAGCGCCGTCCGGACCAGGTTCCGCAGCTCCGTCCAGGTGGGATTCTCGGGGACCCGCACTCGCACGGGCAGCCACCGTCCCGGCGCGGTCGCGCCGGCCGGTGTCTCGGCGACCAGGTCGCCACCCCCGGTCCAGCGGTGCAGCAACCCGAACACACCGGCCAGCGCGTCGGCCAGCACCTCGGACGAGCCACCCGGCAGCGTCACGCCGGCCGTGCCGCCGTCCGCAGCCGTGCCGCCGGACGCGGTCGGTTCGCCGGCCGCCGCCGTTTCGGGCACGGGCGGGAAGGGCAGGTCCGGTGGCTCCGGAAGGGCGTCGAGTTGTCGCTGCCAGAAGGCGACGAGGTCGGGCGCGACGATCTGTTCGGACATCGGATCTCAGCTCCGATCGGGCAGGCGAAACGCAATGCCCGGAATTCTGCGGCGGACCCGTGCCAGTTGCTTGTACGGGTCGTGCGCGTGCTGTGGGGGCTGCCTGAGGGAATCCTGAGGGCGGCATTATGCCGATACCGCATAGCAGTCAGTAAGTACACCGACTCTTTTGGTTATGGCGATGATGCTCAATGAAGACAATGATCGTGCCGGGGGGAAGCCACGCCGGGCGTCGGCTACGGACGACCGGTTGTCTCTTCACTCACCTGAGCCTCCACGAGAGAAAACAGGAGTGGTGGATGTCCGGAGACAGACTCAACCATGCCTTGCGCCCGTCAACGCCCATTCGCGACCACCGCGGGGGCGAGGCATCGGCACCGGGTCAACCGCACCGAGGCGGTGATCCGGGGCGTGCGCTGCGCCGCCTCGCCGACGTCGGCGACCGCACGGCCGCACACCTGTGGCTCACCATCCAGCCGGACCTGCTCACCGCCACACCCGACCCGGCGGACGCCCCGCTGGCCGACATCTGGCGCGTGGCGCTGCAGCACCACCTCGACGGCGAACCGCAGTTGGCCGCGGCCCGACTGGCGATGATCCCGATCGACGCGGCCGGCCCGCACGCCGTCCAGGTGCACTGCCACGCCGCCGTGCACCACCTGATCGAGGGCGACATCGAGCGGGCCACCACCGACGCCGAGGAGGCCGCCCAGGCGGCGCACGGGTGCGACTCCCCCGCCGCCCACGGGGCGTACGCCCGGCTGGCCATGCTGCTGGACGCGGCGACCGGCGACGCGTCGGCGGCACGGCGGCGAGCGCAGCCGGCGGAGGGGCTGCGCCACGCCGACGTCGGCCTGTTCCGGCTGATGATCCATCTGGACCTCGCCGGCTACCTGCTCGGTGTCGGTGACGCCTCCGACGCGCTGCGGCACGCCGAGGCGGCCGTCCGGCTGGCCGAGGTGACCGGGGACACCGGTTACGAGCCCTACGCACTGGCCCTCACCGCCTCCGCGAAGTGCCTGCTGGGCCGCCTGGAGGAGGCGCTCGCCGACAGCGCCGCCGGCCAACGCCTACGGGAGCTGGCCGGGATCGGCGCCGACGAGGCGTTCTCCCTCACCACGCTCGGGATGGTGCACCGCCGCCGACGTGAGCCCCGCCAGGCTCGCAAGGCGCTGGAGAGCGCCCTGGCCATCCTCGGCAACGGGCAGCACCGGCCGATGTCCCGCGCCCTGATCCTGGCCGAGTTGGCGCGGATCCGGGCCGCCGACGACCTGCGGGCCGCACGGGACCTGGCCGAACGAGCGGTCACCATGGCCCGCGAGCCCGACCGGCCGTACGCGCTGCTGGCCCGCGGCTGGGTGGCGCTGCTGCGCGGCGACACCGACGCGGCCCACTTCGACGCCGCTGAAGCCCGCACCGGCGCCACCGTCGGGCGGCGGCGAGCGACCCTGATCGAGGCGCTGCAACTCACCGTCCTGGCGGCGGAGGACCCCCGGGCCGCCGCGGGCCTGCTCGACGACGCCGCGGCGCTCTGCCGGGATCTCGGCGACCCGGCCCAGGAGGCCGCGGTCCGACTGATCGCGGCCCGACTCCAGGGCCGGCAGGCCCGGCGCGGCGCGGAGGGGGCCGAGCAGAAGCTGCGCCGCTGCGGGGTACGCCTCGACCCGGGCGTCGCCGACGGGCTCACCGCCATGACGCTGCGCGTACCGGCGGTGGTCATCCACACCCTCGGTGACTTCCGGGTCTTCCGGGCCGGTGCCGTGGTGCCGTACGGCGAGTGGCAGTCCAAGAAGGCACGGGACCTGTTGAAGATCCTCGTCGCGCATCGCGGCCGGGCGGTGCCGCGCGCCCGGCTGATGGAGTTGCTCTGGCCGGACGAGTCGCCGTCGCGGACCGCGAACCGGCTCTCGGTGCTGTTGTCCACCCTGCGTCGTGTGCTCGGCACCGGGCAGCGCACCAGCGGGCGGGGCGCGGTGCTGGCCGACCGAGGCTCGGTGGCGATCGACCTCGACGTGATCGACGTGGACGTCGAGTCGTTCCTCACCGCCGCCGAGGAGGCGCAGGCCGCACAGCGGGCCGGGCACCCGAGCGCCGCCGCAATGTTGATCCGCGCCGACGAGCTGTACGGCGGGGACTTCCTCGCCGACGACCCGTACGAGGACTGGGCGCAACCCCTGCGCGAGGAGGCACAGGTGGCGCACACCCGGGTGTTGCGGGCCCTGGCACAGCACACCTCGGACACCGACCAGAAGCTCGTCTACCTGATGCGTCTCGTACACCGGGACCAGTACGACGAGGACGCCCACCTGGAGTTGGTGGAGGTGTTACGCGCCGCCGGCCGGCACGGCGAGGCACAGCGACGCTACCGCGCGTACGTCGAGCGGATGCGGGAGCTGGGCATCGACCCGGCGCACACCGACGCCGCGGGCACGTCGGCCGGGTCCGGTGCCGGTTCGCGCACCGACTCGTCGGCCGGCCCGGGGTCGCGGGTGGCGCGGTGGCGGGCGCCGGCCACGCTGTCCCGGCCCTGGACAACGGAGTTCGGGGATGCCGAGATCCCCACCCAGCGGGCACTGAGCTTCCAGAGCCTGAGCAAGCACCCGGTCTGACGCGGGGTGAGCGCCGGGCCGGCCATCGACGTCACCGGAAGACCCCACGGACCGGTCGACAGAACCACAGTAGGTAGACCACCGTGATCGTCAGGGCCGCGCCGATGATCAGCAGGAGTCGGATCCACGGGTCGTCGATGACCGTGAAGACGACGATCCGTCCGACGAACTGCACGGCGAGGAGCACAGTGACGAGGACCCGCACCCAGGGACGACCGTCGGGGAGTTTCACCGCCAGCCACGCGTACAGGATCCCGAAGCTGAGGTGGAACGCCTGCGGCACACCGATGCCGTAGGGCGGGGTGAAGAGTGCGAACGCGTGCTCCGCCACCAGGATGAACAACAGCACCCGGGCCACGACGAGCCCGGTGGGCATCGTCCGGGGCGGACGATCCTGATTGGGGTGCAACCGGGAATCGACCACGTCGGGCACCTTCCTCGGATGAGCAGATCGGCCAGGCCATCGTCACCTCATCGGGCGCGCCGACACATCCGGGATGTCCCCCGCGCTGGCCCGGAGACAACCCCGAGGGGCTGCTGGCCAACCGGCCGCCCGGTCCTCCTACCGGTAACTGGCCTCGCGTCCGCTCCACTTCGGATGTTCGGCGTCCCGCCGGGCATTTCGGGGTAGGTGGAGCTGTCGGACCAGCGATCGACGACGCACGTCCGTCATCTACCCGGTGTCCACCGAAGGTGATTCACTGGCTCTCCTGAGTAAGCAGCGAGCGGACGGACGGCGGACGTTGATGAGGTCGAGGGCTGCCGAGGAACGCGACAAGGGTCCCGGAGGTGGGACGCCCAACGCGGACCTGACGGCTCCCGAGCAGCCGGACGGTACGCGGGAGGCGGTCGCGCTACCGCCTGGCTGCCGGCCCGAGGAGCTGCTGCCGACCAGCACGACCGAGGTAAACGGCGTTCGCATCGCGGTGTTCTCATGGTGGGCGGCGCTGATCGGCCTGGAACTCGTCATGCTGGTGGCGCGTGGGGTGTGGCGGGTCTTCGCCGGTGCGTCGGACCGGTTCGCGGTCACCTTCCTCACCATGACCGCGTTCGTCATCGTGGCCGTCTCGGTGGGCATCGTGACCGCGCACCGGCGGTGGCTGCCCTGGGTCATGCTCACCATGGCGACCATCGTTCTCCTGGTCCTGGCCATCGTCGTGATCCCGGCGGGCTGACGGATGGCGACCTCGTCGCGACGGTTCTTCATCGGATGCGGTACGAGCGCCTACTCGCCCGAGTCGGGTTTTGAGGATCGACCCGAGCTGGTGGACGAGATCCGCCGCATGAGCGACCTGTTCACCCGTTACCTGCCGTACGAGCCGGTGCCGGGCTTCGGGCCGAACCTGTCCCGGGACGAACTCACCGGCCAACTCAGCCGCTTCCTGACCGCTGCCGACCGGCAGCCCGACGACATCGTCGTCTTCTACTACACGGGTCACGGCGAGACGGACGGCGGTGACCTCATCCTCCCCTTCCCGGGGACCACGTCGGACCTGTCCCGGACCGGAGTGTGGGCCAGTGAACTCACGAACTGGTTGATTCGTGGGACAGTCGTGCAGCGGTTCCTGGTCATCCTCGACACCTGCTTCGCCGCGGCGGCCACGCGGGACCTGAGCAAGGGCGCGCTCGATCGTCTCGACCTGCTCGGCGGTCGGGCCGTCAACCCGAGCATCGCCGTCCTGGCCGCCGCCCGCCCGCACGAGAGCGCCGGATCGGGCGCGTTCAGTCGGGCACTCGACGCGGCGGTACGGCACCGGGCCAGCGGTGGCCACGAACCGCGCTACCTGGCTCTGAACGCCGTGTACAACGTGGTCCGCCACGAACTGCCGCCGTGGCAGCGGGCGCGGATCCTGCAGGCCGACGACGGTGACACGGTCACCGAGTTCCTGCCGAACCCCCGGTACAACCAGACCCTGCACGGGCTGAACCTCCGTGCCCAACGCGACCACGAGCAGCAGGTTGCCCGGCGGGCGGAATTCCTCAGCCACGTCCTGCCTCGCGCGCAGGGCCTCGACGTCGTGGTGGAGGGCGTGTGGCTGTTCACCGGGCGGACGGCGGCCCTCCGCAGCTGCGCCGCCTGGCTACGTCGGCCGCCCGGCACGCCCCGGTCGACCCTGGTCGTGACCGGAAATCCGGGTTCCGGCAAGTCCGCCCTGCTGTCCCGGCTCTACATGCTCGGGAACCGGCGACTGCGCAGCCGGATCCCGGTGACGCCCGGGAACGACGAGGTGGACGTCCCGGAGAACGTGTTGACCTGTTTCGTGCACGTGCGTGGTCAGACTGTCGGCCAACTGCTCGCCGCACTCTGCCAGGCGCTCGATGTCGACCAGGCGGCGAACGTCGAGGAACTGTTGTCCGAGGTGGCGTCCCGGGACCAGCACCAGGCGATCATCCTGGACGCGCTCGATGAGGCAGCAGACGTCGAAAGCGTCATGCGGGAGGTCGTGCAGCCCCTGGTGCGGGGCGCCGGCAAGACCAACGTGCGGATCCTCATCGGCACGCGGCGGCACTTGGTGGACCGACTGGGCCGGGACGTGGTCGTCCTCAACCTCGACGACGCGGAGTACGCCGACCAGGAGAGCGTCCGGCGCTACGCCGAGCGGTGCCTGCGCGAGTTGGGGAACCCGAGCCCCTACCTCTCCGTCGCCGAGAACCTCACGCAGGAGGTGGCCAGCGCCGTCGGCAACGCGGCCGGTCACTCGTTCCTGGTCGCGCTGATCTCCGCCCGGAGTCTCGCGCTGCGCGACTATGTCGTCGACCCGGGCGACGCCGCCTGGCGACGCGCGCTGCCCCGGTTCGCGGCCGAAGCGATGCGCCGCGACCTTGAGGACCGGTTGGGCGAGTCGGCGAACAAGGCCCGCGATCTGCTCCTGCCCCTGGCGTACGCGGATGGCGCCGGCCTGCCGTGGGAGGACATCTGGGCGCCGCTGGCCACCAGGCTCAGCGGCAAGGCGTACACGGACGCCGACATCGACTGGCTCATCGAGCACGCCGGCTACTACGTCGTCGAGGCCCTGGCCAACCAGCGCTCGGTCTACCGGCTCTATCACGAGGCCCTCGCGTCGTACCTCCGCTCGAACAGGTCGAACCGGTCGGTCCAGCGGACGATCTTCACCTTCTTCGAGAAGCGGTCCCAGGTTTCGGCGACGACGGGTCGGGCGCGCTGGTCCGAGGCCCACCCCTATGTGCTGGCCAACCTGGCCAGCCACGCCGCGGCTGCCGGAAACCTCGACCGGCTCCTGCTCGATCCTGCCTTCCTTACCGAGGCGGACCAGAACCGGCTGCTCGCGGTATGCGACAGCGCCATGACCGAGGAGGGCCACGCGGCCGGTCGGGCATACCGAGAGGCCGTCCATCACTTCGGCCGGGCCGACCTCCGGGAGCGACTCAGCTATCTCGAACTCGCCGCGCGGCAGCACGACGCGAGCGCGTTGGCCGAGCGGATCGCCGAACAGGGGGTGCAGCGGCCGTGGCGGACGCTGTGGGCCTCGTGGAGGCCACCACACCCGCACCGGATCCTCGGCTCACCGGTCGACGGAGTGACCGCGCTGACCCTGGTCCCCGGCAACCCGGCGGACCTCGTGATCGCCGGAACCCGACGGGGAGCGCTGCACTGTTGGGATCCGCTGCGCAACCCGTCACAGCTGCATGTCGGCCGACCGTACGGCTCCAAGGTCGTCGGACTGGACGTGGTCGAGCTGAACGACCGCCCTCACCTGCTGGTCAGCGAGTCCCAGGGGCGGATGGGCCTGCACGATCTGCCGACCCTGCGCCCGGTGGCTCAGAAGCGGCTCACCTGGTTGGGTTGGATCGAGTCGGGAGCCGCCCTGCGCGCCGGCCGGACACTGATCGGTGTGGCGGCGCTGGGGCGCCGCATTCGCGCTGTCCGCATCTCGGCAGACAACTCGACCGAGCCGGAGATGCAGACGATCGACCGGAGCAGGCGCCGATGGTTCCCACGATTGCGGCGCGCTCCCACCGACGTACCAGAGTTGATCAAACCATTCGTGCACCCGTACGAGTTGACGGCGATTGCCACCACCCACCTCGCCGGCGAACCGGTCATCGTGACCGGCGCGTCGAACGGCTACAGCTATCTCTGGGACGCGCTCACCGGAGCGCAGATCGCCTCCCTACGCCACGACGACGTCCCGACGGCAGACGACGCCGACCTGAGGTCGGTGACGTCGGCGGTCACGGCTCTGCTCGTCATCGACGACGGGGACGCGAAGGTGGTGGTGCGGGGGTTCTCCGACGGTCGTGTCTCCAGCTCGCGGCTGGAGAGGTGGAGTTCCCGGGTGCTCTGGACGGGGCCGGTGGCGAGCAGGAAGGCACACGCCCACACCGTTCACGCGATGACCGCGTTACGGGTCGGGGGCGAGGAGGTCATCGTCACCGGTGGCGCGGACGGGTTTCTCCGCCCGTGGTATCTCGACTCGCTCCGCCCCTTCGGCCCGCCCTGGCGGGGGCACACCGGCGTGATCCACGCGGTCACGACGGGAGTGGTGGAGGAACGGCAACTGATCATCAGCGGCTCCGCCGACGGCACGGTGCGGATGTGGGACCTGGATGCTCGACCGAGGGTCACCGGCGCCTGGCAGGGGCACACCAGAACCATCGTCGACATGGTGGCCACCGCCGTCGAGGGACGCACGGTCCTTGTCACCGCGAGCAGTGACGGGATCGTGCGGATCTTCGACGGTGAGTCCGGGCACATGCTGCGCAGCTGGTTCGCCCACAGCGGTGGCGTCACCTGCCTGGCGATCGGCCAACGGTCGGGCCTGCCGGTCGCTCTCACCGCCGGCCGTGGCGGTGGCACCCGGGTCTGGGACCTGTCCACGGCCGACCTCGTCGCGGAGCCGTTCGTGTTGGAGGGTTCCATCGTGACGGCGCTGACCGCCGGAACGTCGGACGAGGGCGACTTCGGTTGTGCTGGCGACGCGGAGGGGACCGTGCACACCTGGCGTCTGGACGACGGCCAGGCACTGGAGAGTCGGCCTCTGCCCGGACCGGCCCGGGTCGAGCGGCTGGCCGTCCTGTCCACGGCGGACGGGCCGATGGTGCTCGTCGGTGACGCCGACGGTCGGGTGACGGTGTTCCACGGGCAGCGACTCGACTCGGTCGAGTACGTCGACCAGGTCGCTCGTGGGAGGATCACCGCGTTCGGGATCCTGGACGACGACGCGGCGTTCTCCGTCCTGGTCCTCGCCGGCGAGGACCTGACCATCTGGGACGTGGCCAGCGGTAAGGGGTATCGGCGCCATCTCCCCGGCGTCACCTGCCTGGCGGTGGGTGCCCGCGGTCGGGTCCTGCGGGGCTACGCCAGCGGCGTCGTGGAGGAGCTGGCGGGCCCGACCCACCAGGGCAGCGTTCAGCAGCGGTCGGTCGAGGGACGCATCGACGCCATCGCGACCTTCGACGTGGGAGACGGCATGGTCGTCGTCGCGGCGACCGAGGAAGCGGCGCTGGCGGTGTGGCGACCCACCAGCGCGGACGGACCGACGTCGGGGGCGGGACCCCGCCAGGGCGGTGTGCAGGCGATGGCCCGCGTCCAACTCGGCGAGGAACTGGCGGTGATGACCGTCGGCGAGTTTGGCGAGATGCGTTTCTTCCGGTTCTCCGACGGCGTCGAGGTGAAGACGCCGTGGACGGTCCATGACGGCTGGATCCGCTCGTTGGCGGTGCACCGGATCGACGGTGCGACGCACGCAGTGACCGGTGGCGACGACGGGTACGTGCAGATCTGGGATCTGGATCGTGAGGTCCGCCTGCGCCGGTTCTCCCACCGTCCGAACCGGCCGCAGCTCACGGCCGACCTGACCGTCGTGGACGGGCAACGCGTACTCGTCTGCCCGGCGGCCGATCTGTCGTCGCCGTGGCTCGGCATCGTCGAGTACGCGATAGAGGCGTGGAACATCGAGGACGCACCCCGACGGCTCGGCCGTCCGTGGCAGCACCGGGATCCGGTTCTGGCCGTCCGGGTGGTGACCGGGCCGGACTTCACCATCGCGTTCACGGTCAGCGCGGGCGCAATGGTCCAGTGGTGGGATGTGGCCACCGGCCGTCGCCTCGGCGGGCTCCGCTTCGACGAACCGGTGACCTGCCTCGCGGTCGACCTCGGCCGGGACACCGTCTACTGCGGCAGCGGCCAGGCGGTGTTTCGGTGGTCTCTGAGCGAGTGCCGCACCGGACGAACCCGTTGGGGCCGGGGCGGCTTCGCGCAGCCCTGGCGGGTCCTGAACGAACTGGTCACGGCCGTCTGTGTCGAGGCCGAGACGTCGACGGTCGCGGTCGGTCTGCAGAACATCATCGTGGTCCTGTCGCACGAGGGCCGTGAGCGGCACCGGATCGAACTCAACTCACCGGTCGCGGCGGTCGAGTTCGGCGCGCCGTCGACCCTGCTCGTCGGATGCGCGGCGGGCGTCGTCGCGTTCGCGTTGACGCCCGGGTGAATGGGCCACCTGACCTGGAGGAGTTCTGGTGCCGCTGATCGTCGGGGTGCACGGGATCGGGCAGCAGTACGCGAACGCGGGCACCATGCAACAGGCCTGGATGCCACCGCTGCGGCAGCTCCTGCCGGGCTCCGCGGACCTCGCCTGCGCCTTCTACGGGGATCTGTTCCGTCCGCCGGGGCGGCTCCTCGGCGCAGCACCCGTGGACGTCGGTGACGTGTCGGAGAGCGGGTACGAAGCGGAGCTGCTCCGGGCCTGGTGGCACGGGGCCTCCGCGGTCGACGCCGCCGTTGTGCCCCCCGAGGCCCGAACCCTGGCGCAGACACCCGGAGGAGTGCAGACGGCGCTGCGGGCGTTGAGCAACTCGCGCTTCTTCGCCGCCGCCTACCGTCGGGTTCCCGCCGCGTTCGACCGCCTCCTGGTGGCGGATCTGCGTCAGGTACGCCGATACATGCTCGATCCGGATCTACGACGGGAGGTGCTGTCCCGGGTCGAGGCGACCGTCGCACCCGACACCAGGGTGGTCGTGGCGCACTCGCTTGGCAGCATCGTCGCCTACGAGGCGCTCTGCGCGCACCCGGAATGGCAGGTCCGCGCCTTCGTGACGCTCGGCTCACCGATCGGCGTCCGTCAGTTGTTCTTCGACCGGCTGCGGCCGCCACCGCACGTCGACGACCGGGGCGTGCCGCGCGGCCGCTGGCCCGGATCGGTCCGGGACTGGACGAACATCGCCGACGCGGGTGACGTCGTGGCGCTGGCGAAGGACCTGCGGCCCACGTTCGGGCCCGCGGTGCGCTCCTTCCTGGTCGACAACGGCGCGCACGCACACGACAGCATCCGGTATCTGACCACCGCGGAGGCACAGCGGGCCGTCGCCGACGGACTGACCGGGGGCTAGCTGCCGAGCGTGACGTGCAGGATCCTCTCGTTGCTGTTGTTCGGAGTGCTGTCCTTGTCGCCGACGTTGGTGGTGGTCAGCCACAACCCACCGTCGGGAGCCGGCTCGACCGTCCGCAACCGACCGTAGGTGCCACTGAAGTACGTCTGCACGTTCGTCAGGCTGCTGCCGCTGATCACCGCGCGGTACATCCGGGCGCCCCGGGCGCAGGCCACGTAGAGCGCGTCGCGCACGATCGTGATGCCCGAGCAGGACCCCTCGGCGGTGGGATAGGTGCGTGCCGGCGCGATGAACCCGGCCGTACCGCAGGTGCCACTGGTGCCCTCGCACGCCGGCCAGCCGTAGTTTCCGCCCTTGGTGATCAGGTTGGTCTCGTCCATGATCGAGTTGCCGAACTCCTGCTCCCACAGCCGGCCCTGCGAGTCGAACGCCAGCCCTTGCGGGTTGCGGTGGCCGTAGCTCCACACGTAGTTGCCGAACGGGTTGTCCGAGGGGACGGTGCCGTCCGGGTTGAGCCGCAGGATCTTGCCTTCGAGGCTGGACCGGTCCTGGGCGTAGTTGCCGTTCTGCGCGTCGCCGGTGCTGACGTACAGCTTGCCGTCCGGGCCGAACCGCAGGCGACCACCGTCGTGGTACTTGTTCCGCCGGATACCGGTGAGGAGGACCTGCTCGCTGGCGGTGTTGAGTCGCCCGTTCTCCAGCCTGATCCGGACGATGCGGTTGTCGCTCGGCGAGGTGTGCATGATGTACAGCCAGCGGTCGCTGGAGTAGCTTGCCGAGATGGCGAGCCCCAACAGGCCGCCCTCACCGTCGGTGCTCTGCACGTTCGGCACCGTGCCCAGGTTGGTCTTGGCCCCGGTGGTCGGGTTGAGCTGGATGATGTCGTGCGCGTCGCGGCGGTTGTAGAGGACGCTGCCGTCCGGCAACGTCACCAGACCCCACGGGATGTCGGTGTCGGTGGTGACCTGCCGCACCCCGCACACCGGGTTGGCGCACGCCGCGCCGGTGGTCACCGTCGCGGTGCCGCTGCGCGACGAGGCGTTGTCCTGCGCGTCCCGGGCCACCACGTAGTACTGGTACGCGGTGTTCGCCGCCAGACCACTGTCGGTGAACGTGGTCGTCGGCGGCGCGCCGGTGACCGTGCCCACCTTCACGCCGGCCCGGTAGATGTCGTACGCCCGCACGCCGATGTTGTCGGTGGACGCGGTCCAGCGCAGCGTCACAGTGGTGCCCGACGCGGTGCCGGTGAGCTGTTGCGGCGCGGTCGGCGGCTGACTGTCGGCCTGGCAGGGCGGCGGGGTGATCGAGACGGTGGCACTCGCCTGCGACACGTTGCCGGCGGCGTCGCGGGCGTTGACGTACAGGCCCCAGGTCGCCCCGGCCACCACCGTCAGGTTGGTGGAGAGCGTCGTGCCACTCACCGACGTCATCAACTGGCCGTCGTGGTAGATGTCGTAGAAGGCCACCGCGACGTTGTCCGTCGAGGCGTTCCACGCGAACGTCACCGAGTTGCAGGTCAGGCCGCTCACCCGTGGGCTGCCCGGCGCCGTCGGCGGCTGGCTGTCGGCGCTGCCGAGGGACGTCGTCCACCGCTGGTTGGACTGCCCGTTGCAGGTCCAGAGACCGACGGTGGTGCTGTTGGCGGTGCCCACGCCGGTCACGTCCAGGCACAGCCCGGACTGGACGCCGACGATCGTCCCGGAGGTGGTGATGCGCCAGCGTTGGTTGGCGCCGCCGTTGCAGCCGTTGATCTGCAGCGCCGCCGGGGCGGTGGTGTCCTGGCCGACGACGTCCAGGCACATGGTGTCGTCGTAGACCCGCAGCTCACCGCTCGAGGTGAAGGTCCACGCCTGGTTGGCCTGCCCGTTGCAGTCGTAGATGTTGATGCCGGCACCGGCGGTCCTGACGTTGCCGACCACGTCCAGGCAACGACCGCTGGCCACGCCGACGATGGTCGACGGTGCCGCGGCGGCCGCCGGCACCCCGACGGCCAGGCTCAGCAGCGTCACCGCAGCCATCGCCACCGGCAACAGCCGCCGTCGTGGTGGGCGAGAATCTCTCAGCGCGACGACTCGCATCCGTCCTCCAGGCTCGGGGCATCGACCGGCCCACCCAGACGACGAAGCGCCCGACCACGCCGAACAAGCACATCGACCATCAAAGATGCGTTCGGCGCACATGTCAAACGATGTCCCCCGATCGGGGGCGAACGGTGCAGACGCTTCTCCTCCTCAGGTCGTAGGCGCAGTGCCGTCCTACGCCAGATGGATCAGCGCGATTCCTCGAACAGGCTTGTTCCAGGGCATCGGGTGACGCCGTACGGACCTGCTCCGGACACCCGTTCGCCTGGGAAGGCACTCGCAGACAATGCGCCCACTCTTTCTTCTTCCATCCCGGCGACGCCAGCCTCTCGTCCGACTCGGCGCGGTGCTGGCGACCGCGGTCGTCATCGCCGTGAGCGCCGCCGGCTGCGGTGCGCCGCAGCACAACCTCGCACCGCCCATCGACGCTCCGGCGGCGCCCGTCGCGAGCGGGGCGGGTTCCGCCCTGACCGACACCGACGTCAACGCCTGGCTCGACGGGCTGCTGCCGGCCGCGCTCGACCGCACCGGCATCGCGGGAGCCACGGTCGCCGTCGTGAACAACGGCAGGATCATCACAACCCGGGGGTACGGGTACGCCGACACCGGTGCCGGCGGCAACGAGGCCGTACCGGTCGACCCGGACCGGCACCTGTTCCGAATGGGTTCGGTGTCGAAGCTCGTCACCGCCACCGCGGTGCTGCAACTCGTGCAGAGCGGGAAGCTCGACCTCGACGCCGACGTCGAGACGTACCTCGATTTCGATCTGCCCCGCCACTACGAGCGGGCCGTGACCCTGCGGCACCTGCTGACGCACACCGCCGGCTTCGAGGAGCGGATCGCCGGCCTCATCGGCACCGACGGCGGTGACGTCGACCTGCGTCGGGCCCTGATGACCGACCCACCGGAGCAGATCTACGAGCCCGGCACCGTCCCGGCGTACTCCAACTACGGCAACGCGCTCGCCGGCTACATCGTCGAACGCGTCAGCGGGACGCGCTTCGAGGAGTACGTCCAGCGCAACATCCTGGACCGCGCCGGCATGCCGTCGTCGACCTTCGAGCAGCCCCTCCCGGCGGCACTGCGTGACCGGATGTCCAACGGGTACGACACCTCCGCCGCACCCGCCGCGCCGTTCGAGATCGTCGGCACGCCCCCGCCCGGCGCGCTGAGCGCCCCGGCGACGGACATGGCGCGCTTCATGCTCGCCCAGCTCGGCGAGCCGGTGGGCTTCGCGCCCCTGCTGGACCAACCGACCCGCGAGCTGATGCAGCGGCCGGCACTCGACTCGACGTCGCTGGGCACGCTTGCCGACGGGCCCCGGATGACCCTCGGGTTCTTCGCCGAGGACCGCAACGGCCACCGGATTCTCGGCCACGGCGGCGACACCAAGTACTTCCACTCCCACCTGCAGGTCTATCCGGACGACCGGGCCGGCATCTTCCTCTCCCTCAACAGCAACGGCTCCGGCGCGCTGGACAGCCACGAACTGCGCGAGTCGGTCGTGAACGGCTTCGCCGACCGCTACTTCCCCGCCCGCGACGACCAGCGGAACGCCGGTGTGGACCCGGCGACCACCGCCAGGCACGCCGCGCTGGCCGCCGGCACGTACGAGTCCTCGCGAGCGATTCAGAGCAACTTCCTGACGGCGATCGGTCTGGTGGGTCGGACGACGGTCAGCGTCACCGACGGCGACCGGCTGCTGGTGGAGCCGGGCCCGCTCTCCGACTCCCCCGCCCGGTACGAGGAAGTGGCGCCCTGGGTCTGGCGCGAGGTCGGCGGGCAGCGCACGATCGCCATGCGGGCCACCGACGACCGGGTCGAGGCGATCAGTTTCGACTCCGCGTTCGCGTTGCTGCCCGTCGAGGCCGCCCGCGCCTCCACTGTGGCCGTTCCGGTGCTGGTCCTGTCGACCGTCGTGCTGCTGCTCACCGTGCTGTCCTGGCCGCTCGGCGCGATCGTCCGCCGTCGGCTCGGTCGCGCTCCCCGGCAGCGGGCGGGGCGCACCGTGCGGATCCTCAGCCGCCTCGCCGTCGCCGGCACGCTGCTCGCGTTCGCCGGTTGGGTGCTGAGCATCGGCAGCATCATGAGCCTCCAGGACGTTCCCGGGCCACTCCTGCGCACCATCCAGGTGCTGCAACTGGTCGGTCTGCTCGGAGTGCTGCCCGCCGCGGTCCGGCTGGTCGACGACGTGCGCGGCCAGGTCGGCTGGCGACGGATCGCCGGCAGCGGCCTGATCCTGTTCGCCCTCGCCGGCGCGGGCTGGTTCGCCGTGGAGTTCCACCTGCTCGCGCCTAGCATCTCCTACTGACCCGCCCGACCCGGGACGATCCGGAGCAAGGATGCGCACCGCATGAGGGACCACAGCGACCCCGAACCCGGCACCCCGCGACTGACGAAGTGGCTCGACGGCCGGCTCACCCGGCTCGGGGTGACCGGAGCGTTCCCCCGGGACTGCCTGCTGGCCGCGGCGCTGACCGCCCTCACGTTCGTCCTGCTGACCGCGCTGTTCTGGTTCGTGGCCCCGGAGGACGGGGTGTCGTTCGACCCGGCGCGGGCCTGGCTGCTCGTCGCCATCTGCTGCGCGCAGGCGATGCTGCTGTGCCTGCGTCGGGTCCGGCCGCTGCTCTGCCTCGCACTCGTCGTCGGCCTGCAACTGCCCATCATCGGTCTCTCCCTGCCCGAGGCGACCATCCGGGGCATCGCCCCGTTCGTCGTGGCGTACACCGTCGGGTCGTTGCTGCCGGTTCGGCGCGCGCTGCTGGCCGTCGGCGCGGTCGTGGTGGTGGAGTCGATCGGGGCCGCCGTCGTGGTGACCTCGGATCTGCTGACGGCCGTCGCGTACGTCTCGGCGAGCGCGCTGACCTACGCCGGCGCGACCTTCGTCGGCGGCTACGTGGCCACCTATCGGCGCTACGTCGAGTTGGTCCGGGTGCGGGCGGACGAGGCGATCCGCGAGCAGCGCACGAAGGTCCAGGCGGCGATCGGCGCGGAGCGCTCCCGGATGGCCCGGGAGTTGCACGACGTGGCGGCACACCACCTCTCCGGCATGGTCGTGCAGGCGGCGGCGGTCGAGCGGCTGATCGACCGGGACCCGGCGGCCGCGAAGGCCGGTGTGGCCTGGATCCGCAGCCAGGGCAAGGAAACCCTGGACAACCTGCGGCTGGTCGTCGGTGTGCTGCGCGGCAGGCCGGGGCACGAGGGCGGCGACGGCGCCGCCCCGGTGCCGGGGCTGGGCATGCTCGACGACCTCGTCCGCACCGCGGGCAACCTCGCCGGCCCGGTGGAGTTCGTCCGGGAGGGCGAGCAGCGCGAGGTGTCGCCGATCGCCGACGTCGCGCTCTACCGGATCGCGCAGGAGTCGCTCAGCAACGCCCGCCAGCACGCACCGGGCGCTGCGGCGCGGGTGGTGCTCCGCTTCGAGCCCCGCTCGGTGTCGCTGGAGGTGGTGAACGAACCGGCCGCGCCGCGACGCGTACCGGCGGCGCGCACCGGCGGGGTCGGCCTGGTGGGCATGCGCGAGCGCGCCCAGTTGGTCGGGGCGACGTTCACCGCCGGCCCGACGGCGGCCGGTGGCTGGTCGGTCGCCGCCACCCTCCCGACGAACGGTCCCGCCACCCCACGATCGAAGGACGAGGCCCCGGCATGATCAGAGTGATGCTCGTCGACGACCAGGCGGTCGTCCGCGCCGGCTTCCGCGTCATCCTGGAGCAGGCCGGCGAGATCGAGGTCGTGGCGGAGGCGTCGAGCGGGTCCGCCGCGGTCGAGCTGGCCCGCCGGTTGCAACCGGACGTCATCTGCATGGACGTCCGGATGCCGCACGGCGACGGGCTCACCGCGACCCGGCAGATCGTCGCCGAGGCGACCGGGACGCCGCCGGCGGTGCTGGTCGTGACGACCTTCGACCTCGACGAGTACGTCTTCGGCGCGTTGGAGTCCGGCGCCAGCGGGTTCATCCTCAAGGACTGTGAGCCCGAGGACCTGATCGAGGCGATCCGTCGCCTCGCCAGTGGGTACGGGCTCGTCGACCAGGCCGTGACCCGTCGGGTGATCTCGGAGTTCGCCAGGCGTACGCCCGCTCCCCGTTCCGACGCGGCGGCGGCGCACCAGCTGACCGCGCGGGAGACCGAGATCGTGGAGTTGCTCGCGCAGGGCCTGTCGAATGTCGAGATCGCCGAGCAGCTCTTCATCGAGACCAGCACGGTCAAGTCGCACCTCGGGCGCGCCATGGCGAAGATCGGCGCACGGGATCGGCTACAGACCGTCGTGTGGGCGTACCAGAACGGGGTGGTGCACCGGTGACAGCGACCCCGCACAGTCCTCGCCACGCGCACGTCAGGGCCATGCTGGCCAGGCCGCAAGTCCTATTGATTCAATAGGACTTGCCAACAAACGATTCGTAGGGAGGATCCGGGTGACGCTTTCCCTCCCGTCCCGCGCCGCCGCGTCGATCGTCAAGCCACTGTCCCCTCGACTGCTCACCCTCCGCGACGGCAACGCCGAGATGCGGTGGGAGGCGATGGCGGGGCAGGGCTTCGCGGTCCCCACCGACCGGTTCTTCGTCCGCAACCACACCCGAAGTCCGCTGCTGGACGTGGGCACGTGGCGTCTGCGCCTGTTCGGCACCGGCCTGCGGGGCTCGCCGACCCTCGACGAGGCGGTCGAGTTCGACTACGGCGACCTGCGCGCCATGCCCGCCGAGGAGACCGCGGCCGTGCTGGAGTGCGCGGGCAACGGTCGCCGCTTCTTCGCCTCCCAGCAGGCCCACCCCGCACCGGGGGTGCCGTGGGGTCTGGGCGCGGTGGGGGTGGCGCGCTGGCGGGGCGTACGGCTGTCGACCGTCCTCCGTCATGCCGGGCTGACCGACGACGCGGTCGACGTGCAGCCCGAGGGCCTGGACCCGGACTTCGTGACCGGCGGGGAGAATCTCGGCCGGGTGCGCCGCCCGATACCGATCGCCAAGGCCCTCGACGACGTGCTGCTGGCGTACGAGATGAACGGGGAGACGCTGCCGGTCGACCACGGCTTCCCGGTGCGGGTGGTGGTGCCGGGCTGGATCGGCATCTCCTCCATCAAGTGGGTCGGCCCGATCGAGGTCTCGGCGACTCCCCTGTCCTCACCGTGGAACACCCGGTTCTACCGGATGTTCGGGCCCGACCACCCGGTCGACGGCAGGCTCGTGACGACCCCGGTGGTCAAGAGCGCCTTCGAGCTGCCGTGGGACGTCCGCGTTCCGAGCGGCGAGCAGGTGCTGATCGCCGGCCGGTCCTGGTCCGGCAACGGTCCGATCCGCAGGGTCGACATCAGCACCGACGACGGGGCGAGCTGGCGACCCGCCGACCTCGACCCCGACGACGAGGGCGGCGTCTGGCAGCGCTGGACGACGCTCTGGCGCCCGCCGCGGCCCGGCCGGTGGACGCTGCGGGCTCGGGCCACCGACGTCACCGGGGCCGGCCAGCCGGACCAGGCCCGCCCCAACGCGCTCGGGTACCTGTTCGACGGTGTCGTCCGGCACCCGGTGACGGTCTACTGACCACCACCGCCCTCCCGTCCGGATCAGTCGTTCCACTCCTTGGCGAGCAGCTCGTAGGAGCTGACCCGGTCGGCGTGGGCGTGGGTGATCGTGGTGACGAGCAGCTCGTCGGCGGCGGTGACGTCCCGCAGGGTCCGCAGCCGCTCGGCCACCGTCCCGGGCGATCCGACGAACTGGGTGTCCACCCGGTCGGCGACGAGCTCGCGATCGTCGTCGGTCCAGGGCAACGCGACGGCCTGCTCGGGGCTCGGGAACGGGATCGCTCCCTCGCCGCTGCGGATGCTGCGCACCCACGGGCCGTACGGTGCGGCCAGCCGTCGTGCGGCGTCGTCGGTCTCGCCCACGACCACGTCGGCGGAGACCACCACGTACGGCTCGGTGAGCGCGGCCGAAGGCTGGAACGCGGCCCGGTACGCGGCGACCGCGTCGAGCACCGAGGAGGGGCTGACGTGGTAGTTGGCCGCGAAGGGCAGGCCCAGCGCGCCGGCGAGTTGGGCGCTCTCCCCTCCGCTGCTGCCAAGCAGCCACACCTGAAGATCGACGCCCTCCCCCGGCACCGCGTGCGCGTCCAGGCCGTCGGCGTCGGTGTAGTCGCCGCGCAGCAGGGCCAACACGTCGGCCACCTGCTCGGCGAAGGGCGGTGGCTGGGCGCCCGGTTGATGCAGCAGGGCGCTGCTGAGGGCGAAGCGTGGTGAGGCGAGCACCTGGGCGTACGAGAACGGCGGCGGGATGAGCAGTCCGTCGACCACCCGGGCTTCGACCGGTGGCGCGGTGGGCGCGGCGATCTCCCGGGCTGCTTCGACGCGCCGTTGACCGGATCGACCGAGCCCGAGGTCGATGCGGTCGGGGTACAGCGCGGCGAGGGTGCCGAACTCCTCGACCACCGACAGGGCGGTGCGGTGACCGACCTGGACGGCCCCGGACCCGACGCGGATCGCGCTGGTGGCGGCGGCGACCTGCCCGATGAGCACGGCCGGCGCGGAGCTGGCCACCCCGGCGGCGAGATGGTGCTCGGCCAGCCAGTAGCGGTGGTAGCCGGATTGCTCGGCCCGACGGGCCAGGTCGACGGTGTTGCGGAGCGCGTCGGTGACGGTGCCGCCGGCGGGCACCGGAGAGAGGTCGAGGATGGACAAGGGTGTGGAGGGCATGGTGGTCCCCGTTCTGGTCAGGCCGTGGCGGCTGCGGTCACCGGCGGGTGAAAGGGACGGCTGGGGATCTCCCGGCGCAGCACCGGCGCCACCTCGGCCTGGAACAACTCCAGGCTCTCCCGGTGCTGCTTGTCGGTCAGCCCGTCGTGGTCGGCCTGGAGGTGGATGACCTCGTGGCCGAACTGTTCGTGGTAGCGCAACACCTTGTCGACGAGCTGCTGTGGGCTGCCGACCAGGATGGAGCTGCGGTCCAGGGCGTCCTCCAGGGTGTCGAAGACCGGTGGCACGCCGAGCCGCCGAAACGCGGCCAGCCGGGCGTCGAAGATCGGCCGGTACCGCTCGATCGCCTCCTGCGAGGTGCGGGCCACGTAGAAGCCGGCGGTGCCGGCGCCGACGAGGGCGTCAGCTGGGTCGTGCCCGTAGTGCGACCACCGTTCCCGGTAGTGGCGGATGAGTTCGGCGTACGGCTCGATGGGGTTGGTGACGTTGGCGGAGAAGATCGGGTCGCCGTACCGGGCGGCGAGGTCGACGGAGTCTCGGCTGGTGGCACTGCCGTGCCAGACCCGGATGGGCTGCTGGAGCGGGCGTGGCCAGGTCTCGGCCTCGGTGAGCGACGGTCGGTACGTTCCGGACCAGGTGACCTTCTCCTCTCGCCAGAGCCGGCGGAACAGCTCGTAGCCCTCCCGGTTGCGGTCCCACTGGTCCTCGGCGGTGACGTGGAACAGTTGCGCCTGCGCGGCGCCGTTGCCCTTACCGATGATCAGTTCGAGTCGGCCGTCGGAGAGGTGGTCGAGGGTGGCGTAGTCCTCGTACGCGCGCACGGGGTCCAGCAGGCTGAGCGTGGTGACCGCGGTGAACAACCGGATGGTGGAGGTGCGGGCCGCGATGTGGCTCAGCACCACCGGTGGCGACGACGAGATGAACGGGCGCTCGTGTCGTTCGCCGACGCCGTACCCGTCGAACCCGAGTTCCTCAGCGAGGACGGCCGTGTCGACCACCTCCCGGAACCGCTCGGTGGTGCTCCGTCGTCGGCCGGTGACCGGGTCGGGCAGGTGGGTGATGAGCGTTATCAGCAGGAACTTCACGCCGGGACCGTCACTTTCGCGGGCAGGGTCAGGGTCGGACGCATCACCAGGTCGAAGCAGCGGGAGTACGGCAACACGTCGTACGGGGCGAACACCGGGATCGGCGGGGTCACACCGCACCGACCTGGCTGACCGGACGGGCAGGGCCGAGGCCCAGGTTGTCGCGCAGGGTGGTGCCGGTGTACTCGGTGCGGAAGACGCCACGCTCCTGGAGCAGCGGAACCACCCGGTCGACGAAGTCGTCGAGCCCACCCGGGGTCAGGTGCGGCACCAGGATGAACCCGTCGGCGGCGTCCGACTGCACGAAGTGGTTCATCCGCTCGGCGACCTGCTGCGGGGTGCCGACGAAGGACTGCCGGCCGGTCACCTCGATGATCAGGTCGCGGATGCCGAGCCCCTTCTCCTCGGCCAGTGCCCGCCACTGCCGGGCAGTGCCGACCGGGTCGGGATACATGCCGGCCCGGCCTCGGCTGATCGCGTCACCGGAGACGTCCGGGTCCTCGGCGGGCAGCGGGCCGTCCGGGTCGTACCCGGACAGGTCCTGGTTCCAGAGCTGTTCCAGCAGCAGGATCGCGGTCTGCGGGCTGACCTGCTGCCGGCGGATGTGGTGAGCGCGTTCCTGCGCCTCGGCGTCGGTGTCGCCGAGCACGAACGTGACACCGGGGATGACCAACAGGTCGTCGGGTTGGCGGCCGTACCGGGCGAGCCGGGACTTCACGTCCCGGTAGAACTCCTGGCCGTCCTCCAGGGTGCCGTGCCGGGAGAAGATCGCGTCGGCGCTGGACGCGGCGAACTCGCGACCGTCGGGAGAGTCGCCGGCCTGCAGGATCACCGGGTGCACCTGGGGGCTGCGGGGCACCGTGAAGTGCCCGGCGATGTCGAACTGGTCGCCGTGGTGGGCGAAGGCGCCGGGCGCGGCCTCGGTGACGTACCGGCCAGCGTCCCGGTCGCCGACGATCGTCTCCGCCGGCCACGACTCCCACAGCTGCCGCGCGGTACGCACGAACTCGGCGGCCCGGTCGTAGCGCAGCGCGCGGTCGAGGTAGCCGCCCCGACGGAAGTTCTCCCCCGTGAACGCGTCGGAGGTGGTGACGACGTTCCAGGCGGCCCGCCCGCCGGAGAGGTGGTCGAGGCTGGCCAACTGCCGGGCCAGCTCGTACGGCTCCCGGAAGGTGGTGTTCAGGGTGCCGGCCAGCCCGAGGTGGGTGGTGACCGCCGCGAGGGCGGCGAGCACGGTCAACGTGTCCGGGCGTCCGACCACGTCCAGGTCGTGGATGCGGCCTCGCTGCTCGCGCAGTCGCAGCCCCTCGGCGAGGAAGAAGAAGTCGAACTTGCCGCGCTCGGCGGTGCGGGCCAGGTGGACGAAGGACGAGAAGTCGATCTGACTGCCGGAGGCCGGGTCACTCCACACGGTGGTGTTGTTCACGCCGGGGAAGTGCGCGGCCAGGATGATCTGCTTGGGCATGATGGTCTCAGTGCTCAGGCGGTCGCGACGGCGTAGCGGCTGGCCGGTCGGGGCAGACCGAGCAGGTCGCGCAGCGTCCCGCCGGGGTAGCCGGCCCGGAACAGGCCCCGGTCGCGCAGCGCCGGCACCAGTGCGCGGGTGATCGCGGTCAGGTCGTCCGGGAGCACGGCGGGCCGCAGCCGGAAACCGTCCACTCCGGCGCGGTGCCACGCGGCGAGCAGGTCGGCCACCTCACCCGGGGTGCCGGTGACGATGGACGCGTCGGAGGTGAACCGCGCGCCGTGCAGGTCGTCGAGGCGGGTCCGGCGGTGCCGGGCCAGCGTCGGCGTCTCGTCGAGCAGCACGACCAGGTCGGCGAGGACCCGCAGCGGCGCGCCCGCCCGGCCGACGGTCTCCTCGGCCGCCCGCACCTCGGCCACTATCGCGGCGGCGTGCTCCGGGTCGGTCGGGGTGACGAAGACGATGTCGGCGTGCCGGGCGGCGAACGCGTACGGCACCGACGAGTGGGCGAGCGCCGCGACGAGCGGTTGCCCCTGCGGGGACCGGGGCACGATGGACGGGCCCTTGACCGAGAACCACCGGCCGGTGAAGTCGATGTAGTGCAGCCGCTCCCGGTCGACGAAGCGGCCGGTCGGCACGTCCCGGATCACGGCGTCGTCCTGCCAGCTGTCCCAGAGTCGGCGGACCACCTCCACGGAATCGGCGGCTTCGGCGAAGAGGTCGCCGACGACCCGTACGGCGTGCGGTTCGTCGAGCCGGGCCAGGTCCAGGGGTGGGATGTCACGGCGACCGAAGTGCCCGGCCTCGGCCCTGCGCGCGGAGACCCGGGGCCGCCAGCCGGCCCGCCCGCCGCTGATGTGGTCGAGGGTGGCTATCGCCGTGGAGAGGTGGAACGGTTCGGTGTGGGTGGTGCTGGTGGTCGGGATCAGCCCGATGTGCCGGGTCAGCGGGGCGAGCCGGGACGCGATCTGCACCGCGTCGAGGCGGCCGCGGACCTCGTCGACGCGATCGTCCGGGCCGTCGGGCCGCGACGACTGGAGGTCGAGGCTGTCCTCGATGGTGAGCAGGTCCAGCGCCGCGTGTTCGGCCTCGCCGGCGAGGGCGGTCCAGTAGCGGGCGGTCAGCGGCGCGGTCGCGGCGGCGTGCGAGAGCCGCCAGGCGGCGGGGTGCCAGCCGAGGCCGTCGAGGGCCACGGCCAGGTGCAGGCTCTTCTCGGTCATGGGTTTCTCTCCTCCGGTCGGCCGGCGGTGACCAGCGTGGGCAGCGCGTTCAGCAACGACCGCGTGTAGTCGTGTCGGGGGTAGGTGAAGACGTCGCCGACCGGGCCCTGCTCGACCACCGCGCCCTGGTGCATGACCAGCACCCGGTCGCTGAGGTGGTGCACCACGCCCAGGTCGTGGGAGATGAAGAGCAGAGCGGTGCCGTCGCGGGCGCGCAACTCGGCCAGCAGGTCGAGGACCTGGGCCTGCACGGAGACGTCGAGGGCGGAGACCGGTTCGTCGCAGACGATCAGGCTGGGTCGGGGAGCGATGGCGCGGGCGATGGCGACGCGCTGCCGCTGGCCGCCGGAGAGCTGCCGGGGATGCCTGTCGAACAGGTCCGCGCCGAGACCGACGCGACGCAGCAGGTCGACGACGTGCTCGCGACGGTCCGCGCGACCGACACCGGGGTCGAGGTTCTCCGCGACGACCCGCCCCACCGTGTAGCGGGGGTCGAAGGAGCTCAGCGGGTCCTGCGAGATGAGCTGCAACCTGCGCCGCAGCGGGCGGCGGGCCCGCTCCGGCACGCCCGCCCACGGCGTTGCCTCGAAGGTGACGGTGCCCGCGTCGGCGTCGAGCAGACCGGCGACGATCCGGGCGACCGTGCTCTTGCCGGAGCCGGACTCCCCGACCAGGCCGAGCGTCTCGCCCCGCGCGATGGTGAAGGAGACGTCCCGCACGACGGTGTGCTCGCCGTACCTCTTGGTCAGGCCGCCCGCGTCGAGCACGGTGTCGTCGGCGCGGACCTCGGGCCGGGCGGGCAGCGCCGCCCGTGCGTCCCCGGCCCGCGATGCCACGGCGAGCCGGCGGCCCCGCGAGGTCGCGGAGGGCACCGCGGCCAGCAACTGCCGGGTGTACGGGTGTGCCGGCGCCCGCAGCAGCCGCTCGGTGGGGCCGTGCTCGACGATCCGACCGTCGCGCAGCACCAGGACCCGGTCGGCGACCTGGGCGACGACCGCCAGATCGTGGCTGATCAGCAGCAGACTCACCCCGGCGGCGCGTCGCTCGGCGAGCAGCCGCAGGATCTGCGCCTGCACGGTGACGTCCAGCGCGGTGGTCGGCTCGTCGGCGATCAGCAGGGCGGGCTCCCCGGCGATCGCCGAGGCGATCAGCGCCCGCTGCCGCAGCCCACCGGAGAGCTGGTGCGGGTACTGCCGGGCCCGGCGCTCCGGCTCCGGCAGGTGGACCTCGTCGAGCAGGTGGGTGACCCGGCCGGCCCGTTCCCGGCGACCGACGATCTCGTGCGTGCTGAGCACCTCACCGATCTCGGCGCCCACGGTGCGCAACGGGTCGAGGGAGACCAGCGCGTCCTGTGACACCAGCCCGGCGAGGCGGCCACGGACCCGTCGCCAGTCCCGCGGCCGGTGGCCCCGCACGTCCTGGTCGGCCAGTTCGAGCCGGGCGGCGCGGATCCGCGCGCCCGGGCCGGCGAGACCGACCAGGGTACGAGCGGTGACGCTCTTGCCGGAGCCGGACTCCCCGACGACGGCTACGCACTCGCCCCGTTCGACGGTGAAGCTGATCCCGCGTACCGCGGCCACCGGGCCGGTCGGGGTGTCGAAGTTGACGTGCAGGTCCTCGACCGTGACCAGGGGTGCCATCAGCGCCTCCCGTCGAAGCGGGCCTGCCAGCGCCGGCCGACGACGGTCAGCGACACCACTGTGGCGGTGACCGCCAGACCGGGCAGGATGGTGATCCACCAGGCCACCTGGAGGTAGTTGCGGCCCTCGGAAAGCATCGCGCCCCATTCCGGCGACGGCGGCTGCGGACCCATGCCGAGGAAGCTGAGCCCGGCGGCGGCCAGGATCGCCTCACCGAGCCCGATCACCGCGAGCACCGGCACCGGGCCGACGACGTTGGGGAGCACGTGCCGCAGCACCAGCCGGGGCCGGGACCGGCCGAAGGTGACGGCCTGTTCGACATAGCCGGAACGGCGGACGACGAGCGTCTGACCACGGACCACGCGGGCGTGGTGCGGCAGGGTGGCGATGCCGATGGCGACGATCAGGCTGGCGGTGCCGGGGCCTGCGACGGCGATGAAGAGCAGGGCCAGCAGCAGCATGGGAAATGCCGACAGCGCGTCGAACGTGCGGCTGAGCGCCTCGTCGGCGATCCGGTGCGTGAGCCCGGCGAGCAGGCCGAGCAGCACGCCGCCGGTCACCGCGATCGCGGTGTGGCCGGCGAGGGATCTTCTACGCATGCATTCCCGCTGTCGTGAATTTGGATTCGGCTTCGCCGGAGATCAGACGCAGACCATGATCCGATACCGGCTGGTAACTGCTCCTCCCCGGGCGACTACACGGCCACTGGGCCCCCCTGGACCCCACCCTTCCCTTCCGGCACGCCGGTCCGCCGGGCGGGGGAGGATGAGGCACGTGACGCCGCGCCCCCGAGTGCAGACCCACCGTGACGCCGC
>NZ_JAKKFF010000256.1 GCF_022229015.1 Micromonospora foliorum | reverse complement strand
GACCCGGGCCGCCCTGATCGGGCACCGGGTGGTGCACCTCTCGGTCGAGCTGCCCGACGCGGTGCGGCGGGTCGGGCTCGGCGCCGGCCGGCCGCTGTTGGCGATCAACCCCCGGGCCACCCTCAAGCACCTGCTGGACCAGCGCCGGCCGCTCTACGCCGAGGTCGCCACCGAGACGGTGGTCACCGACGGCCGGGCCCCGGCGCAGGTGGTCGCCGAGGTCGCCGCCCTGCTGCCCCGCTGACGTCGCCCTGCCGCGCCGATCTCGCAGTCGCCGCGCCGAGGTGAGGGGCACTGCCCGCAGCTCGGCAACCGGAACCGCAAGATCGGCGCAGTGGGTGGTCCTCAGCCGCGGGCGATCAGGTCGAGGACGTCGGCCAGGGCCTTCGGTTCGCTGAGCATGGGCCAGTGCCCGGTGGGCAGCTCGTGCAACTGGCCGTCGGCCAGGCCGGTGAAGAACGGATGCTCCTGTTGGATCATCTGCCGCACCACGCTGAGCGGGAAGGTGCTGGCCACCAGCGCGGTCGGCACCGCGCGCCCGCCGGTGCGTCGGACCGGGTCGGTGGCGGCCCGCAGCGGGTGCGGGGTGGCCCGGGTGCGCAGCAGCGCGAGCGTCGGCTCGTCCAGGCCGGCCAGGTTGGTCGGGTCGGCGGCCGGGTCCCAGACCGGCGGCGGCAGCAGGTGCCCGGTGCCGATCGCGGCCCGCAGCCGCTGCTGCTCCTCCGGCGGCAGCGTGTCGAACTGCGCCGTGCCGTCCGGCAACGGCCCACTCTCCACGTAGACGACCCGGGCGATCCGGTCCGGAACGCGGTCCACCGCCTGGGCGGCCGGCATGCCGCCGCCGGAGTGCCCGACCAGCAGGACGTCCCGCAGGTCCTCGACCTCGATCAGCCGGACGATGTCGGTGGTGTGCGTGTCCAGGCTGACCGCCGGCCCGGCGAGGTGGTCGCGCTCGGCCACCCCGGTCAACGTCATCGGATAGACCTCGTGCCCCTGCGACCGCAGCGCGACTGTCACGTCCCGCCACGCCCAGGCACCCAGCCAGAATCCCGGCACCAGCACGAACGTCGCCATCTGTGGCTCCTTCTCTCGGTTACCGACAGACCGTACGATCGAATCCGGACAGGATCCGCCCGGTTTGAAGGAGTGGCCCGTGTCACATCCCGCAGGTCGGGTGCTGGCCCTGCTCGAACTGCTGCAGACGCGGCACCGGGCGACGGCCGCCGACCTCGCCGGCCAGCTCGGGGTGGACGAGCGGACCGTGCGCCGGTATGCGACCACGCTTGTCGAGCTGGGCATCCCCGTGACCGCCGACCGGGGCCGCCACGGCGGCTACCGGCTGCACTCCGGTTACAAGCTGCCGCCGTTGATGCTCACCGACGATGAGGCGGTGGCCGTGCTGCTCGGCCTCGTCGTCGCCGAACGGGTCGGGCTCGCCACCGAGCAGCCCGCCACCGCCACCGCGCTGGCGAAGATCCGCCGGGTGCTGCCGGCGGCGCTCGCCGACCGGCTCGCCGCCGTCCAGGAGCATTTGGGCTTCACCCTGCGTCGCCCGGAGCCGGAGCGCGGCCCGGCGTCGGGCACCCTGCTCGCCCTGGCCTCGGCCACCCGGCACCGACAGCGGGTCGCGTTGGACTACCGCTCCTGGCGGGGCGAGCAGTCGCACCGCGAGCTCGACCCGTACGGGCTGGTCTTCCACTCCGGCCGCTGGTACGTCACCGGCCACGACCACCGGCGCGGGGAGGTCCGCACCTTCCGGCTGGACCGGATCGGCGCGGTGACGCCCGGCGTGGCGACGTTCACCGTGCCGGACGGCTTCGAGGCGGTGGCCTGGGTGACCCGGTCGCTGGCCGGGGTGCCGTACGCGCACGAGGTGCAGGTCGTGCTGGAGACCGACCTGGTCGCCGCCCGCCGCCGCATCCCGCCCAGCGTGGCCGAGTTGACCCCCACCACCGACGGGGTGCTGCTGCGGGCCCGGGCGGAGAGCCTGCCCGGGATGGCGGCGCTGCTCGCCGGGCTGGGCTGTCCGTTCACCGTGCGGCAACCGGACGCGCTGCGCGTCGAGGTGGCCGAGCACGCCCGCCGGTTGGCGGAGTGGGCCGCCCGGCCAGCAGGTGGACAGCCGCCCTCGCCGCGCCGCCCGCTGGACTAGGCTGCCGGCGATGGACGAGGTGACCCGGATTCCGGTCGGCGGCGAGCGGCCGTACGACGTCTTGGTGGGACGTGACCTGCTGGGCACGCTGCCCGGGCTGCTGCCCGGCGCGACGAGAGCGGCGGTGCTGCACGCGCCTCCGCTCAAGGCCCTCGCGGACGCGCTCGGTGAGCGCCTGCGCGCCGCCGGCGTCGAGCCACTGCCGATCGAGGTGCCCGACGCCGAGTCGGGCAAGCACATCGACGTGGCCTCCGCCTGCTGGGACCGGCTCGGCGCGGCGGGCTTCACCCGTACCGACGCGGTGGTCGGGGTGGGCGGCGGCGCGGTGACCGACCTCGCCGGCTTCGTCGCGGCCTGCTGGTTGCGGGGGGTGCGCTGGGTGCCGGTGGCGACCTCGCTGCTGGGCATGGTCGACGCCGCGGTGGGCGGCAAGACCGGCATCAACACGGCCGCCGGCAAGAACCTGGTGGGCGCGTTCCACCCGCCGGTCGGGGTGTTGGCCGACCTGGCCACCCTGGACAGCCTGCCCGCGGTCGACCTGGCGGCCGGGTTGGCCGAGGTCGTCAAGTGCGGCTTCATCGCCGACCCGACCATCCTGGATCTCATCGAGAACGACCCGGAGGCCGCCACCGACCCCCGTGGGCCGGTGAGCCGGGAGCTGATCGAGCGGGCGATCCGGGTCAAGGCCGACGTGGTCTCCGGCGACCTGCGCGAGTCGGGTGTGCGGGAGGTGCTCAACTACGGTCACACCCTGGCCCACGCCATCGAGCAGAACGAGGGCTACCGCTGGCGGCACGGCCACGCCGTCGCCGTCGGTCTGGTGTACGCGGCCACGCTGGCCCGCCTCGCCGGGCGGCTGGACGCGCCGACCGCCGACCGGCACCGGGTCACGTTGCGCGCGCTGGGCCTGCCGGTGAGCTACCCGGCCGACGCCTGGCCGCAGTTGTTGGCCGCGATGCGGGTGGACAAGAAGGCCCGGGGCAGCCGGTTGCGCTTCGTGGTGCTCGACGGGCTGGCCCGCCCGGCGATGTTGGAGGGCCCGGACGACGCGCTGCTGGAGGCCGCCTACCGCGAGGTCGCAAACCAGTGAGGGTCTACGTCTTGAACGGGCCGAACCTGGGTCGGCTGGGCACCCGCGAGCCCGACGTGTACGGCGCGACCAGCTACGCCGACCTGGTGGCGCTCTGTGAGACCACCGGTCGGGAGCTGGGGCTGGAGGTGACGGTCCGGCAGACCGACGCGGAGCACGAGTTGCTCGGCTGGCTGCACACGGCGGCCGACGAGGGTGCCGCGGTGGTGCTCAACCCGGCCGCCTGGTCGCACTACTCGTACGCGGTGCGGGACGCCTGCGCCATGCTGCGGGGGCCGCTGGTGGAGGTGCACATCTCCAACATCCACACCCGCGAGGAGTTCCGGCACCACTCGGTGGTGTCGGCGGTGGCGACCGGGGTGATCTGCGGTTTGGGCATCGACGGGTATCGTCTCGCTCTGCACCATCTGGCCACCCGCTGAAGGGCCGCCCCGAGCGGGGACCGGCCGATTCGACGCAGCTAGTAGACTCGTAGGGTCTGTCCGCCAATTGATGATCAAGGCAGGAAATGGCCTCCACCAACGACCTCAAAAACGGCCTGGTACTCAACCTGGACGGCGAGCTCTGGGCCGTCGTCGAGTTCCAGCACGTCAAGCCCGGTAAGGGTGGTGCCTTCGTGCGCACCACGCTGAAGAACGTGCTGTCCGGGAAGGTGGTCGACAAGACCTTCAACGCGGGCACCAAGGTCGAAACCGCGACCGTTGACAAGCGCACGATGCAGTACCTGTACGCCGACGGCGAGGACTTCGTCTTCATGGATCTGGAGACCTTCGACCAGATCACCGTGCCCGGTGGCACCGTCGGTGAGGCAGCCAACTACCTGCTGCCCGAGGCGGAGGCGACCGTCGCCCAGCACGAGGGTGTGCCGCTCTACATCGAGCTGCCCACCAGCGTCGTGCTGGAGGTCACCTACACCGAGCCGGGCCTGCAGGGCGACCGTTCGACCGGCGGCACCAAGCCGGCGACCGTGGAGACCGGCGCCACCGTGCCGGTTCCGCTGTTCATCACCACCGGCGAGAAGATCAAGGTCGACACCCGCGACGGCCGTTACCTCGGCCGCGCCTGATGGCTGAGGGTTCCAAGCAGCAGATGCCGGCGCGCCGCAAGGCGCGCAAGCGGGCGCTGGATGTCCTTTACGAGGCCGACCTACGGGACAAGCCTCCGGTGGAGGTGCTCGCCGGCTACGTACAGCGGATCGAGCAGCCCCGACCGGAGCATCTGGGCTATGCGGTGGGCCTGGTCGAGGGTGTCGCCGAGCACCTCAACCGCATCGACGAGCTGATCGCCAGCTACGCCGAGGGTTGGACGCTGGAGCGGATGCCGGTCGTCGACCGTAATCTGGCCCGGATCGCCGTCTACGAGTTGCTCTACGTCGACGAGATCGACGACGCGGTGGCGATCAGCGAGGCCGTGGAGTTGGCCCGGCAGATGTCGACCGACGATTCGCCGCGCTTCCTCAACGGGGTGCTCGGCCGGATCGCCGAGTACGCCACCCGCTGAACGTCCCCACCGAACGCCGTAATCCGAAAGGGCCCGTGCCGGCTGGCACGGGCCCTTTCGGTGAAGCGGCAGATCAGGTGGAGCGGCAGATCAGGAGGCGAAGAACGCCCGGGGGTCGGCCACCAGCACGCCGTGCTCGGTGAGCCGCTCGATCAGCCCCGACGGTGAGGCGTCGTAGACGATCGCGAGCGCCCGCAGGTCGTCGGCGCGGATGGAGAGCACCCGGCCGTTGTAGTCGCCGCGCTGCTGCTGGATGGCGCGGGCGTAGCGGGCGACGTAGGCCAGGTCCTCGGAGGCCTCGTCGTAGAGCCGCTCCAGGTCCAGGACAATCTTGCTGGTGGGCTCGTGACGGACGCCACTGCCGTCCGGCAGCAGTTCCGAGACGGGCACGCGGTAGAACTCGGCCAACTCGGCCAGACGGGACACCGTCACGGCCCGGTCGCCACGCTCGTACGAGCCGACCACCACGGCCTTCCACCGCCCATTCGACTTCTCCTCCACACCCTGCAGGGAGAGACCCTGCTGCTGGCGGATGGAGCGCAGGCGGGCGCCCAGAGACTTGGCGTATTCAGAGGGCATTCGGACACTCCCAGTGCTGCTCGGGGTTCTCCCGTCGATCGCTACGGAGCGTGACGGTACGGGGAATGCGACACGTGGTCAAGTGGTCGTGCCCCTACCGTTGCGGAGCGTCCGGGGAGTTTTCCCCTTTTCCGGAGCCTGACCCGATGGTCAGCGGCCGCCGACCATCACCCCGGTGACCACTGGTAACGTGGCGGAAGCCCCGGCCCAGGTCTGCTGCGCGGTCCGGCCGGAGGTGCCCGACATCCTTTAACGACCCGTCCCGTGAGGCGGGGAAGGAGGTCCGCCGTGGCATACCCACCGGCTGCCCGCTCGTCACCACCGCGACAACCCTCGGTGAAGGTGATCCTCGCCAGCGCCGACGTGCAACGCGTGGTCGACCGCATCGCCCACCAGATCCTGGAGAAGACCCAGGGCGCCGCGAACACGGTGCTGCTCGGGATTCCCACCCGGGGCACCCCCCTGGCCCGGCGGCTCGCCGACCGGATCAGCACCTTCGAGGACGTCGCCGTTCCGGTCGGTGTGCTCGACATCACGCTGTACCGCGACGACCTCCGTCGGCACGCCACCCGCGCGGTGGGTCCGACCGAGCTGCCGTCCGGCGGGATCGACGGCAAACGGGTCATCCTGGTCGACGACGTGCTCTTCTCCGGCCGCACCGTCCGGGCCGCGCTCGACGCGCTCAACGACGTGGGCCGTCCGGCGTCGGTGCAGCTCGCCGTCCTGGTCGACCGGGGCCACCGGGAGCTGCCGATCCGCGCCGACTACGTCGGCAAGAACATCCCGACCTCACTCGCCGAGAGCGTCAAGGTGACGCTCGCCGAGATCGACGGGACGGACGAGGTCAAGCTGTACGGGGGCCAATCATGATCAAGCATCTGCTCTCCGGCGGGGACCTGGACGCCGACACCGCCACCGAGATCCTGGACACCGCCGCCGAGATGGCCACCGTCGCCGGCCGGGAGATCAAGAAGCTTCCCGCGCTACGCGGCCGGACCGTGGTGAACCTCTTCTACGAGGACTCCACGCGTACCCGGATCTCCTTCGAGGCGGCGGCGAAGCGGCTCAGCGCCGATGTGATCAACTTTTCCGCGAAGGGGTCCAGCGTCACCAAGGGTGAGAGCCTGAAGGACACCGCGTTGACCCTGCAGGCCATGGGCGCGGACGCCGTGGTCGTCCGACACCCCGCCTCCGGCGCGCCGCACCGCCTGGCCAACTGGGTGGACGGGTCGGTGGTCAACGCCGGTGACGGCACCCACGAGCACCCCACCCAGGCGCTGCTGGACGCGTACACCATGCGGGCCCGGCTGGGCCGGCTCGCCGGCCTGTCGGTCGCGGTGGTCGGGGACGTGCTGCACTCCCGGGTGGCCCGTTCCAACGTGCTGCTGCTCTCCACCCTCGGCGCCAAGGTCACCCTGGTCGGCCCGCCGACGCTGATCCCGGTCGACATCGCGGGCGCCCTCGCCCCCGGCACCGACGTCTCCTACGACCTCGACTCCGTCCTGCCCAACGTGGACGTGGTGATGATGCTGCGCGTGCAGCGGGAGCGGATGAACGACTCCTACTTCCCCTCCGCGCGCGAGTACGCCCGCCGCTACGGGCTGGACGGGCCGCGGATGCGTCGGCTGCCCGAGCACGCGATCGTCATGCACCCCGGCCCGATGAACCGGGGGATGGAGATCACCCCCGAGGTCGCCGACTCGCCCCGCTCCACCATCGTCGAACAGGTCACCAACGGGGTCTCCGTGCGGATGGCTGTCCTTTACCTGCTGCTCGGAGGGAACAACCGGTGACCGCGTACCTGATCACCAGCGTGAGTGTCGTCGGCGCCGCGCCGACCGACCTGCTGATCCGCGACGGCGTGATCGCCGAGGTCGGTCCCGGCCTGACCGCGCCGGACGCCACAGTCGTCGACGGCACCGGCCTGGTCGCCCTGCCCGGCCTCGTCGACCTGCACACCCACCTGCGCGAGCCCGGCCGGGAGGACGCCGAGACCGTCGAGTCCGGTTCCCGGGCGGCGGCGCTCGGCGGCTACACCGCGGTCTGCGCGATGGCCAACACCTCCCCGGTGGCGGACACCGCCGGCGTGGTCGAGCAGGTCTGGCGGCTCGGCCGGGAGGCCAGCCTCGTCGACGTGCAACCGATCGGCGCGGTCACCGTCGGGCTGGCCGGCGAGCGGCTGGCCGAGCTGGGCGCGATGGCCGACTCGGCGGCCCGGGTGCGGATCTTCTCCGACGACGGGCACTGCGTCGCCGACCCGAAGTTGATGCGTCGAGCCCTGGAGTACGTCAAGGCGTTCGACGGGATCATCGCCCAGCACGCCGAGGAGCCCCGGCTCACCGAGGGCGCCCAGATGCACGAGGGTGAGGTCTCCACCCGGCTCGGCCTGATCGGCTGGCCGGCGGTCGCCGAGGAGGCGATCATCGCCCGGGACGTGCTGCTCGCCGAGCACGTGGGCAGCCGACTGCACGTCTGCCACGTCTCCACCGCCGGCAGCGTCGAGGTGCTGCGCCAGGCAAAGGCCCGCGGGGTACGCGTGACCGCCGAGGTGACCCCGCACCACCTGCTGCTCACCGACGAACTCGTCAGCGGACGCAGTGAGCTGGCCAGCCCGGAACTCGCCACCGACTGGAGCCCGGCCGGAGCCTACGACCCGGTCTTCAAGGTGAACCCGCCGCTGCGTACCGCGGTGGACATCGCCGCGCTGCGCGCCGCCCTCGCCGACGGGGTGATCGACGTGATCGCCACCGACCACGCCCCGCACGCCGTGGAGGACAAGGAGTGCGAGTGGGCGTACGCCCGGCCGGGAATGCTCGGTCTGGAGACGGCCCTCTCCATCGCGCTGGACGTGCTCGGCCCCGCGTGGGACCTGATCGCCGAGCGGATGTCGCGCACCCCCGCACGGATCGCCGGCCTCACCGGGCACGGCGTCGACCCCGCGCCGGGTGTGCCGGCCAACCTGACCCTGATCGACCCGACCGCCCGCCGCACCATCGAGCCGGCGGAGCTGGCCAGTCGCAGTCGCAACACCCCGTACGCCCGCATGACGCTGCCAGGTCGCATCGTGGCGACCTTCCTGCGCGGCGAGCCGACGGTCCTGGACGGAAAGGCTGTCAAGTAATGGTCAAGCGCAGACCCGCGATCCTGGTGCTAGAGGACGGGCGCACGTTCCCCGGCGAGGCGTACGGCAGCGTCGGGGAGACCTTCGGCGAAGCGGTCTTCAACACCGGCATGACCGGTTACCAGGAGACCCTGACCGACCCGTCCTACCACCGTCAGGTGGTGGTGCAGACCGCCCCGCACATCGGCAACACCGGCGTCAATGGCGAGGACGACGAGTCCGGCCGGATCTGGGTGGCCGGCTACGTCGTGCGCGACCCGGCCCGGATCGGCTCGAACTGGCGGGCCACCGGTGGTCTCGAGGACCGCCTCGCCACCGAGGGTGTGGTGGGCATCAGCGGGGTGGACACCCGGGCGTTGACCCGGCACCTGCGGGAGCGGGGCGCCATGCGGGTGGGCATCTCCAGCGTCGACAACGACCCGCAGAGCTTGCTGACCCGGGTCCGCCAGGCCCCGCAGATGGTTGGCGCGGACCTGTCCGCCGAGGTGAGCACCGCCGAGCCGTACGTCGTCGAGGCCCTGGGCGAGCACCGGTTCACCGTCGCCGCCCTGGACCTGGGCATCAAGCGCAACGTGCCGCGCCGGCTGGCCACCCGCGGGGTGACCACCCACGTGCTGCCGGCGTCGTCGAGCATCGACCAGATGCTCGCCACCGGCGCCGACGCGATCTTCCTGTCGCCCGGCCCGGGCGACCCGGCCACCGCCGACGCCCCGGTGGAGCTGGCCCGGGAGGCGCTGCGGCGGGAGGTGCCGCTGTTCGGCATCTGCTTCGGCAGCCAGATCCTCGGCCGGGCGCTCGGCTTCGGCACCTACAAGCTGGGCTACGGCCACCGGGGGATCAACCAGCCGGTGCTCGACCGGGTCACCGGCAAGGTCGAGGTGACCAGCCACAACCACGGCTTCGCGGTGCAGGTGCCCGGTACGGGCGACGGCGCGGTCGTCCCCGACCAGGTGATCGACACCGACTTCGGTGGCGTCCGGGTGTCGCACGTCTGTCTCAATGACAACGTGGTCGAGGGGCTGCGGGCCGTGGACCTGCCCGCGTTCACCGTCCAGTACCACCCCGAGGCGGCGGCCGGCCCGCACGACGCGGACTACCTCTTCGACCGATTCGCCGATCTCATCGAGGGCCGGACCCACAGCAGGGGGCGCAGCAATGCCTAAGCGGACCGATCTCAAGCACATCCTCGTGATCGGCTCCGGGCCGATCGTCATCGGGCAGGCCTGCGAGTTCGACTACTCCGGCACCCAGGCCTGCCGGGTCCTGCGCAGCGAGGGGATCCGGGTCAGCCTGGTCAACTCCAACCCGGCGACGATCATGACGGACCCGGAGTTCGCCGACGCGACCTACGTCGAGCCGATCACCCCGGAGTTCGTGGAGCTGGTCATCGCCAAGGAGCGCCCGGACGCGATCCTCGCCACCCTCGGCGGGCAGACCGCGCTGAACACGGCCGTCGCCCTGCACGAGGCCGGCGTCCTGGAGAAGTACGGCGTGGAGCTGATCGGCGCGAACATCGACGCCATCAACCGGGGCGAGGACCGGCAGCTGTTCAAGGAGATCGTGGCGAAGGCCGGCGTACGGCTGGGCGTCGACGACCCGACCGGGCTGGTGCCCCGCTCGCGGGTCTGCCACTCCATGGACGAGGTCGAGGCGACCGTCGCCGAGCTGGGCCTGCCGGTGGTGATCCGGCCGTCGTTCACCATGGGCGGCCTGGGCTCCGGCATGGCGCACACCCCGGAGGACCTGGCCCGCATCGCCGGTGACGGCCTGTCCGCCAGCCCGGTGCACGAGGTGCTCATCGAGGAGAGCGTGCTCGGCTGGAAGGAGTACGAGCTCGAGCTGATGCGCGACCGGCACGACAACGTGGTGGTGGTCTGCTCCATCGAGAACATCGACCCGATGGGCGTGCACACCGGCGACAGCGTCACCGTGGCCCCGGCCATGACGCTCACCGACCGGGAGTACCAGCGCCTGCGGGACCTGGGCATCGCCGTGCTGCGCGAGGTCGGCGTGGACACCGGCGGCTGCAACATCCAGTTCGCGGTCAACCCGGTCGACGGCCGGATCGTGGTGATCGAGATGAACCCCCGGGTGTCGCGGTCCTCGGCGCTGGCCTCCAAGGCGACCGGCTTCCCGATCGCGAAGATCGCCGCGAAGCTGGCCATCGGCTACACCCTCGACGAGATCCCCAACGACATCACGCTGAAGACCCCGGCGGCGTTCGAGCCGACCCTCGACTACGTGGTGGTGAAGATCCCCCGGTTCGCGTTCGAGAAGTTCCCCGGCGCGGACCCGGAGCTGACAACCACGATGAAGTCGGTGGGCGAGGCGATGAGCCTCGGGCGCAACTTCACCGAGGCGCTGAACAAGGCGATGCGCTCGATGGAAACCAAGTCGGCCGGTTTCTGGAGTGTGCCGGACCCGGCGGGCGTCACCCTGGCGGACACCCTCGCCGCGCTGCGGATCCCGCACGACGGCCGGCTGTACACGGTCGAGCGGGCGCTGCGCCTCGGCGCGTCGATCGCCGAGGTCGCCGAGGCGTCCGGCGGGATCGACCCGTGGTTCCTGGACCAGATCGCCGCGCTGATCGAGCTGCGCGCCGAGATCGTCGACGCGCCGGTGCTCGACGCCGACCTGCTGCGCCGCGCCAAGCGGGCCGGTCTGTCCGACCGGCAGCTCGCCGCGCTGCGCCCGGAGCTGGCCGCCGAGGACGGCGTACGGACCCTGCGGCACCGCCTCGACGTGCGCCCGGTCTACAAGACCGTGGACACCTGCGCGGCCGAGTTCGAGGCGACCACGCCGTACCACTACTCGACGTACGACCTGGAGACCGAGGTCGTGCCGTCGGACCGGCCGAAGGTGCTGATCCTGGGCTCCGGCCCGAACCGGATCGGGCAGGGCATCGAGTTCGACTACTCCTGCGTGCACGCCGTGCAGGCGTTGCGGTCGGCCGGTTACGAGACCGTCATGGTCAACTGCAACCCGGAGACGGTCTCCACCGACTACGACACCGCCGACCGGCTCTACTTCGAGCCGTTGACCTTCGAGGACGTGCTGGAGGTCTGGCACGCCGAGGACTCGTCCGGCCGGGCGGCCGGCGGGCCGGGCGTGGTCGGGGTGGTCGTGCAGCTCGGCGGGCAGACCCCGCTGGGCCTGGCGCAGCGGCTCAAGAACGCCGGTGTGCCGATCGTCGGCACCTCCCCGGAGTCGATCCACCTGGCCGAGGAGCGGGGCGCGTTCGGTGCGGTGCTGGCCCGCGCCGGGCTGCGCGCGCCGGCGCACGGCATGGCCACCTCGTACGACGAGGCCAAGACGATCGCCGACGAGATCGGCTACCCGGTGCTGGTCCGGCCGTCGTACGTGCTGGGCGGGCGGGGCATGGAGATCGTCTACGACGACCCGACGCTGCGCGACTACATCGGCCGGGCCACCGACATCTCCCCGGACCACCCGGTGCTGGTGGACCGGTTCCTCGACGACGCCATCGAGATCGACGTGGACGCGCTCTGTGACGCCGACGGCGAGGTCTACATCGGCGGCGTGATGGAGCACATCGAGGAGGCCGGCATCCACTCCGGCGACTCGTCCTGCGCGCTCCCGCCGATCACCCTCGCCGGCTCGCACCTGGTCGAGGTCCGCCGCTACACCGAGGCCATCGCGCGTGGCGTCGGCGTCCGCGGCCTGCTCAACGTGCAGTACGCGCTCAAGGACGACGTGCTCTACGTGCTGGAGGCCAACCCTCGCGCGTCGCGGACCGTCCCGTTCGTCTCCAAGGCCACGGCGGTGCCGCTGGCCAAGGCGGCGGCCCGGATCGCGCTCGGGGCGAGCATCGCCGAGCTGCGCGCCGAGGGCCTGCTGCCGGCGACGGGGGACGGGGGCACGATGCCCGCCGACGCGCCGGTCGCGGTCAAGGAGGCGGTGCTGCCGTTCAAGCGTTTCCGGACCCGCGCGGGCAAGGGGATCGACTCGCTGCTCGGGCCGGAGATGAAGTCGACCGGCGAGGTGATGGGCATCGACACCAACTTCGGGCACGCCTTCGCCAAGAGCCAGTCGGCCGCGTACGGGTCGCTGCCGACCGCCGGGAAGATCTTCGTTTCGGTGGCCAACCGGGACAAGCGCGGCATGATCTTCCCGATCAAGCGGCTGGCCGACCTGGGCTTCGAGATCGTCGCCACCGCCGGCACGGCCGAGGTGCTGCGCCGGCACGGCATCGCCTGCGAGCAGATCCGTAAGCACTACCAGGCCGGTGCGGGCGACGACGCGGTGTCGTTGATCGGCGGCGGCCACGTGGCGCTGGTGATCAACACGCCGCAGGGTTCGGGTGCCAGCGCCCGCTCCGACGGCTACGAGATCCGCAGCGCGGCCGTCACCGCGGACATCCCCTGCATCACCACGGTCCCCGGCGCCGCCGCGGCCGTGATGGGCATCGAGGCGCGGATCCGCGGCGACATGCAGGTCCGCCCCCTGCAGGACCTGCACGCCACCCTGCGGGCGGCCCAGTGACCCTGTTCGAGCAGGCGGTACGGCCGTGGTTGTTCCGGCTCGGGGGCGGCGACGCCGAGGCGGCGCACGAGTGGACACTGCGGCGGTTGGCGGCCCTGTCACGGCGCCCGGCCGCGCTCGCCGCGCTGCGGGCCCGGTACACGGTCGACGCGCCGCGCACGGTGTTCGGGGTGCGCTTCCCCAACCCGGTCGGGTTGGCCGCCGGCATGGACAAGGACGGCGCGGCGCTGCCGGCCTGGCCGGCGCTCGGCTTCGGTTTCGTGGAGGTCGGCACGGTCACCGCGCACGCCCAGCCGGGCAATCCCCGGCCGCGGCTGTTCCGGCTGCCGGCCAGCGAGGCGGTGGTCAACCGGATGGGCTTCAACAACGCCGGGGCCGCCGCGCTGGCCGCCCGGCTGGCGGCGCTGCCGCGCCCGCTCGGGGTGCCGCTTGGCATCTCGCTGGGCAAGTCCAAGGTGACCCCTCTCGACGAGGCGGTCGAGGACTACCTCGCCTCGTACCGGGCGCTGCGCGGGCAGGGCGACTACTTCGCGGTGAACGTCTCCTCACCGAACACCCCGGGCCTGCGGTCGTTGCAGGACCGCGCCCACCTGGACGCGCTGCTCGGCGCTCTGGTGGGGGAGAAGCCGGTGCTGGTCAAGATCGCGCCAGACCTGACCGAGGCGGCGATCGCCGAGCTGCTGGAGGTCTGCCTGGCCCGGGGCGCGGCCGGGGTGATCGCCACCAACACCACGTTGTCCCGGGACGGGCTGGCCGGCGTCGACGTCGAGCGCGGCGGGCAGGCCGGTGGCCTCTCCGGTCGGCCGCTCACCGGGCGGGCCCGCGACGTGGTCGCCTTCGTCCACCGCGAGACCGGCGGCCGGCTGCCGATCGTCGGCGTTGGCGGGGTGCTGGACCCGGACGACGCGGCGCGGATGTTCGATGCCGGCGCCGCCCTGGTGCAGCTCTACACCGGCTTCATCTACCGAGGACCGGCCCTGGTCCGCGCCGCCGCCCGCGCGGCGGCCACGTCGGCGGCACCGGACCCCGTCGCGGGCCGGTGACCGCCCCCGGCCCGGTGTTGGCCCGGCACAACCGGGTGCCGAGCCCGCTCCGCGCCGGGGAGCCCACGCCCGCTGTTGCCCCTTTGCTCTGCACCCCTGAACGCACCACCCGGTTGCTCTGCGCCCGTTTGTGCACCACCCGGAGCGCGACACCCGGCCACGGGGTGTCGCCTCCGCGGGTGCAGAGCAAAGGCAAAGGCAGCGGACATGGGAGCGGCAGCCACACCTACGGGCACGCGGCGTTCACCGCCGACTGTCACGGCGGCGGGGGCGGCGGTGGGAAGTTCCGACCCGGCCGCAGGACGTCCGCCGTCCAGACCGCTTGAGGCACAGAACGAAGGAGTACCCGTGACACCCGAGGAGATCCTGGCCTTCGACCGGGCGCACGTCTGGCACCCGTACGCCGCGCTGCCGCCGGCCAACCCGCCGTACGTGGTGCGTGGCGCCGAGGGGGTACGGCTGACCCTGGCCGACGGCCGGGAGTTGGTGGACGGGATGTCGTCCTGGTGGGCGGCGATCCACGGTTACCGCCACCCGGTGCTGGACGCGGCGTTGACCGACCAGCTCGGCCGGATGAGCCACGTGATGTTCGGCGGGCTCACCCACGAGCCGGCCGTGCGGCTGGCCCGGACCCTGGTCGAGCTGACCCCGGACGGCCTGGAGCACGTGTTCCTGGCCGACTCCGGCTCGGTCAGCGTCGAGGTGGCGGTGAAGATGTGCCTGCAGTACCAGCGGGCCGTCGGACGCCCCCAGCGGCGCCGGCTGGGGACCTGGCGGGGTGGCTACCACGGCGACACGTTCCACCCGATGAGCGTCTGTGACCCGGAGGGCGGAATGCACCACCTCTGGGGCGACGTGCTGCCCCGGCAGGTGTTCGCGCCGGTGCCGCCGGGCGGCTTCACCGACCCACCCGACGACGCGTACGTGGCGGCGCTGGTGGAGACGGTCGAGCGGCACGCCGACGAGCTGGCCGCCGTGATCGTCGAGCCCGTCGTCCAGGGTGCCGGCGGGATGCGCTTCCACCACCCGGGTTACCTGCGGGTGCTGCGTGAGGTGACCCGCGCGCACGGGATTCTGCTGATCTTCGACGAGATCGCCACCGGGTTCGGCCGTACCGGCGAGATGTTCGCCGCCGAGCACGCCGGGGTGACGCCGGACGTGCTCTGCGTGGGCAAGGCGCTGACCGGCGGGTACCTGACCCTCGCGGCGACCCTCTGCACCCCGGAGGTCGCCCGGGGCATCTCGGCGACCGGCGTGCTGGCGCACGGGCCCACGTTCATGGGTAACCCGCTGGCCTGCGCGGTGGCGAACGCCTCCATCGGGCTGCTGCGGGCCGGAGACTGGGCCGGCCAGGTCGCGAGGGTCGGCGCCGGCCTGCGCGCCGGCCTGGAGCCGCTGCGCGGCGCGCCGGGCGTGACCGACGTACGGGTGCTCGGCGCGATCGGCGTGGTCCAGCTCGATCGCGAGGTCGACCTCGGCGCGGCGACCGCGGCAGCGGTCGACCAGGGGGTGTGGTTGCGCCCGTTCCGGGACCTGATCTACACGATGCCGCCGTACGTCACCGACGACGCCGACCTGGCCCGGATCGCGAGCGGGGTGGCGGCGGCGGTGGCGGCCGGCTGAGTCGGCCCGGTCAACGGGTCGACGGGTTACCCGGGCGGGGCAGCCGCCCGGACGAGAAGAGGGGAACCTTCCGATGGAGAGCTTCGGTACCCGGCTGCACCGGGCGATCACCGAGCGGGGCCCACTCTGTGTGGGCATCGACCCGCATCCCGGTCTGCTGGCCCAGTGGGGCCTCCCGGACGACGTTCAGGGGCTCGACCGGTTCAGCCGGACGGTCGTGGAAGCTCTCGGTGACCGGGTTGCGGTAGTCAAGCCTCAGTCGGCCTTTTTCGAGCGGTTCGGATCCCGAGGTGTGGCGATTCTTGAGTCAACTATCCGACAGTTACGGGATGCCGGCTCGCTCGTTCTGCTTGACGTCAAGCGCGGCGACATCGGCTCGACGGTGAGCGCGTACGCCTCCGCGTACCTTGATCCATCCAGCCCCGTGTATGTCGACGCGGTCACCGCGAGCCCCTACCTCGGGGTCGGTTCGCTGGCGCCGATGTTCGAGCTGGCCGCCGAGCACGGCGGCGGGGTGTTCGTGCTGGCCCTCACCTCCAACCCCGAGGGCGCAGCCGTGCAGCGGGCCGTCACGGCCGACGGCCGCACCGTGGCGCAGACCGTGATCGACGAGATTTCCCAGCTCAACCGGGGTGCGACCCCGCTGGGGAGCTTCGGTCTGGTGGTCGGGGCGACCATCGGTGACACCGGTCACGACCTCTCCGGTGTGGGGGGCCCACTGCTCGCTCCGGGGCTCGGCGCACAGGGTGCCGGCGCAGCCGATCTGCGTACCGTCTTCGGTTCGAGCCTCGCCTCGGTGCTCCCGTCGTACTCCCGGGAAGTGCTCTCGGCGGGCCCCGATGTGGCCGCGCTGCGGGCCGCCGCGGACCGTGTGTTGGTCGACTGCCGGGCCGTCCTGCCTGCCCGGTGACTGACTGACGGGTCGGTCACTCTACGGTGATCATGCGGCCCCCACGTTGCCGAAAGCTCCGTTGGCCGCTAGTTTTCCCCGCGCTGGGAACCATGGACCCCTTGGTTCACAGCGACACCACGTTTCACAGATGCGGCGGTGCGCCCCGCCCGCCGCGATAGGGACCTGAGGAGAACTGGTGCCGCTCCCGTCACTGACCCCCGAACAACGCGCTGCCGCGCTCGAGAAGGCCGCGGAGATCCGCAAGGCCCGTGCTCAGCTGAAGGAGCAGCTCAAGCAGGGCAAGACCACCCTCGGTGCTGTCCTCGAGCGGGCCGAGAGCGACGACGTCGTTGGCAAGCTCAAGGTGTCGGCCGTCCTGCAGGCCATGCCGGGCATCGGCAAGATCCGGGCTACCCAGATCATGGAGAAGCTCAAGATCGCCGACAGCCGTCGCCTGCGTGGCCTCGGCGAGCAGCAGCGCAAGGCACTGCTTGGAGAGTTCGCCGCCAACTGAACCTGGCAGCGTGTAGAAACAAGCAGTGAGCACGGATGACGAGGCGCGCCCGGCGGCTCGGCTCACTGTCCTGGCTGGACCTTCGGGTTCCGGCAGGGAGAGTGTCGTCGAGCTCGTCCGGGCGCGTTCTCCGTCCGTGTGGATCCCGGTTGCGGCAACCACCAGGCCGCGCCGGGAGTCGGAGATCGACGGGGTGGACCGCGTCTTCCTCGCCCCCGCCGAGTTCGATCGCCGGATCGTCGACGGCGAGCTGCTGGAGTGGTCCCGGATCGGTTCGCACCGCCGGGGCACCCCGTACCCGCCGCTGCGCGCCCGGCTCGACGCCGGGCAGCCGGTGCTGCTCCCGCTCGACCTGCGCGGCGTCCCACTGGTCCGCGCGCGCCTGCCCGACGCCCGGCTGGTGTTGCTGAGCCCACCCGGGTATGCCCCGGCCGCCACGCTGGCCGCCACCGTCGAGCACGCGCTGACCCACGACCACACCGAACGGGTGGTCGACGAGCTGGTAGGCTTACTCGGTTCTTCTTATCCGGATCCGGCCTGGTCGCGCGTGCGTGGCTGACGGTCGGCCGCCGTTGAGACTCAGCACCGCGTCCGCGCGGCTCGAAAGACGCAGAGGTTAATTCGTGGGATCCATCGCCAACCCCGAAGGCATCACCAACCCGCCGATCGACGAGCTCCTCGAGAAGACGACGTCGAAGTACGCGCTGGTCATCTTCGCCGCCAAGCGCGCGCGCCAGGTCAACGCCTACTACAGCCAGCTCGGTGAGGGTCTGCTGGAGTACGTCGGCCCGCTCGTCGAGACCACCCCGCAGGAGAAGCCCCTCTCGATCGCCATGCGCGAGATCAACTCGGGCCTGCTCACCGCCGAGCCGACCGACCAGCCGTAAGCCTCCGCTGGCCGATGTCCGCCTCGATCGTCCTCGGGGTCGGTGGCGGCATCGCCGCCTACAAGGCGTGCGAGCTGCTGCGACTCTTCACCGAATCGGGTCACCGGGTTCGGGTCGTGCCAACCGCGTCGGCGCTCCGTTTCGTGGGAGCGCCGACCTGGGCCGCGCTCTCCGGTCAACCGGTCGCCGACGACGTCTGGACCGACGTCCACGAGGTGCCGCACGTCCGGCTCGGTAAGCAGGCGGACCTGGTGGTGGTCGCGCCGACCACCACCGACCTGCTCGCGAAGGCCGCGCACGGCCTCGCCGACGACCTGCTGACCAACACCCTGCTGACCGCCCGCTGCCCGGTCCTGCTGGCCCCGGCCATGCACACCGAGATGTGGGAGCACCCGGCCACCGTGGCCAACGTCGCCACGCTGCGTTCCCGGGGTGTGCGGGTCATCGAGCCCGCCGTCGGCCGGCTCACCGGCGCCGACACCGGCAAGGGCCGGTTGCCCGACCCGGCGGAGATCTTCGCCGTCGCCGGTCGGCTCCTGGCCCGCGGTGACTCCGCCCCCGCCGACCTGGCCGGCCGCCGGGTGGTCGTCACCGCCGGTGGCACCCGCGAGCCGCTGGACCCGGTCCGCTTCCTGGGCAACCGTTCGTCGGGCAAACAGGGGTACGCGTTCGCCCGCGCGGCGGTCGCCCGGGGTGCCCGGGTCACCCTCATCGCGGCCAACGTCGGCCTCGCCGACCCGGCCGGCGTCGACCTGATCCGGGTGGGCACCACCGCCGAGCTGCGGGAGGCGACCGTCAAGGCCGCCGTCGAGGCCGATGCGGTGGTGATGGCGGCGGCTCCGGCCGATTTCCGGCCCGCGACGTACGCGCCTGGCAAAATCAAGAAGTCGGACGACGGTGTCGCGCCCACCATCGAGCTCGTCACGAACCCGGACATCGCGGCGGAGCTCGGCCAGCGCAAACGACCGGAGCAGGTGCTGGTGGTGTTCGCCGCCGAGACCGGCGATGCCGAGGCCAACGGCCGGGCGAAACTCGCCCGGAAGCGGGCCGACCTGATCGTGGTCAACGAGGTCGGTCCGGACCTGGTCTTCGGCGCCGACACCAACACGGTGACGGTCATCGGCGCGGACGGTTCGGTCAGCCGGCTGCCCGAGCAGGCCAAGGAAGCGGTGGCCGACGCCGTCTGGGATCTCGTCGTGGCGCGGCTTCCCGGCCGCTCCTGACGGGTGGAACAGGGCGTGACCGATCCCGACACCGGCCGCAGTGGTGATTAGACTGCCGCGGAACGACCTCACACGCTTAGGAGTGCCGTGACACGCCGTCTCTTCACGTCCGAATCGGTCACGGAAGGCCACCCGGACAAGATCGCTGACCAGATCAGCGATGGCATCCTCGACGCGCTGCTGGCCGAGGACCCCCACAGCCGCGTGGCGGTGGAGACCATGATCACCACCGGTCAGGTGCACATCGCCGGTGAGGTGACCACCAAGGCGTACGCCGACATCCCGACGATCGTCCGCCGGACCATCCTCGACATCGGCTACGACTCGTCGAAGAAGGGCTTCGACGGCGCCTCCTGCGGGGTCAGCGTCTCCATCGGCGCGCAGTCCGAGGACATCGCGCAGGGTGTGGACAACGCCTTCGAGCTGCGGACCGGGGCATCGGAGAGCGCGCTGGACGCGCAGGGCGCCGGTGACCAGGGCATGATGTTCGGCTTCGCCTGCTCGGAGACGCCCGAGCTGATGCCGCTGCCGATCGCGCTCGCCCACCGGCTGGCCCGCCGCCTCTCGGCGGTGCGCAAGGACGGCACGATCCCGTACCTGCGGCCGGACGGCAAGACCCAGGTCACCATCGAGTACGAGGGGCTGCGCCCGGTCCGGCTGAACACCGTTGTCGTGTCCAGCCAGCACGCCGCCGACATCTCACTGGACTCGCTGCTCACCCCGGACGTGCGCGACCACGTGATCGCCCCGGAGCTGGAGAGCCTCGGCCTGGACACCGACGGCTACCGGCTGCTGGTCAACCCGACCGGCCGGTTCGAGATCGGTGGCCCGATGGGTGACGCCGGCCTGACCGGCCGCAAAATCATCGTCGACACCTACGGCGGGTACGCCCGCCACGGTGGCGGCGCGTTCTCCGGCAAGGACCCGTCCAAGGTGGACCGCTCGGCCGCGTACGCGATGCGCTGGGTGGCCAAGAACGTGGTCGCCGCCGGTCTGGCCGAGCGGTGCGAGGCGCAGGTCGCCTACGCCATCGGCAAGGCGCACCCGGTGAGCCTGTTCATCGAGACGTTCGGCACCGAGAC
>NZ_JAKKFF010000255.1 GCF_022229015.1 Micromonospora foliorum | reverse complement strand
CGGCGGGGGTCTGGGCCGGCGCGCTGCTGATCGGCCTGGCCGCCGCCCTGTTGGGAGTCAACCAGTGAGCGCGAGGAGTGAGCCGGGTTTGCGAGCCCCGCAGTCGCGAACAGAGGTAATCCAGTGAGCGCGAGGAGTGAGCCGGGTTTGCGAGCCCCGCAGTCGCGAACAGAGGTAATCCGGTGACGTTTGGGCAGGGGTTGCTTGTCGCTGTGCTGGCGCTGCCGGCGCTGGGCGCGGTCGCGGTGGCGGCTACGCCCCGGGACCGGGCGGCCCGGCTGGTCGGCACGGTCGCGGCGGCGCTGACCCTGCTGGCCGCGGTGCCGCTGGTGTTCGGCGGTCGAGGCTGGGTCGCCTGGTCGGCCGGCGCGCCGGCGGTGCGTCCGTGGCACCAACTGGACCTGCCCTGGGTGCCCGGTCTGGAGTTGCGCTTCCACCTCGGCGTCGACGGCATCTCCTGGCCGCTGGTGGTGTTGACCGCGCTGCTCACGCTGCTCTGCTGCGCGTACACCATGTGGCGGGTGCCGGACGGCGGCAGCGGCCGGGCGCTCGTCGCGCTGCTGTTGGTGGTCGAGGTGGGCATCCTGGGCACCTTCCTCGCCTTGGACCTGGTGCTGTTCTTCCTCTTCTTCGAGGTCGTCCTGCTGCCGATGTACGCGATCATCGCCGGTTGGGGTGGTGCGGACCGCCGCCGGGCGGCCCGGAAGTTCGCCCTCTACACGCTGTTCGGGTCGGTGCTGCTGCTGGTCGGCGTGTACGTCGTGGTCGCCGCCGCCGGCACCGCCGACCTGGTGACGTTGACCGGTGGCGCGGGGATGTCCCGGGGCACCCAGTTGGCCGCGTTCACCCTGCTCGCGGTGGCGTTCGCGGTGAAGAGCCCGCTGTGGCCGCTGCACTCCTGGCTGCCCGACGCGCACACCCAGGCACCCACGGTGGGCAGTGTCGTGTTGGCCGGTGTGCTGCTCAAGATGGGCACGTACGGCCTGATCCGGGTGGCGGTGGGGGTGGCGCCGGAGGGTGCCCGTTGGGCGGCGCCGGTGCTCGGCGTGCTGGCTGTCGCCGCGATCCTGATCGGTTCGCTGGTCTGCCTGGCCCAGTCGGAGGTGAAGCGGCTGATCGCGTACTCCAGCGTGGGGCACATGGGCTTCGTGCTGCTGGGCGTCGCCACGCTGACCGCCACCGGCATCCAGGCGGCGTTGATCGGCAACGTCGCGCACGGTGTGATCACCGGCCTGCTGTTCTTCCTGGCCGGGGCGGTGAAGGACCGTACCGGCACGGGCACCCTCGCCGAGTTGTCCGGGCTGCGGGAGACCGCGCCCCGGTTGGCGGGTCTGCTGGCGTTCGCGGCGATCGCGTCGCTGGGCCTGCCCGGGCTGGCCGGCTTCTGGGGCGAGGCGTTCGCGGTGATCGCCGCCGTGCAGGTGGGCGGCCCGCTCTGGACCACCCTCGGGGTGCTGGCGGCGGTCGGTGGGGCGCTCACCGCCGCGTACTTCCTGCGGTTGTTGCGCCAGGTCACCCACAACCGCCCGAGCCCCGCCGTCGGGCAGGTCGGCCCCGGCCTGGCCGGTGCGGAGCTGACCGCCTGGGTGCCGCTGGTGCTGCTCGCGTTGGCCATCGGGCTGGCGCCGACGCTGCTCCTCGGCGTCGCCGAGGCCCCCGTCGACGCCCTGATCGGGGTGGTTTCCCGGTGAGCGCGAGGAGTGCAGCGAAGCGGAGCCCCGCAGTCTCGAACGAAGGCGGGCTCGTGAGCGCGAGGAGTGCGGCGAAGCGGAGCCCCGCAGTCGCGAACGAAGGCGGGCTCAGATGAACGTCGTGCAGAGCGTGGACAGCGTCGCGCTGCTGCCGGCCTACCTGGCCGCCGGCACGGCAGTGCTCGTGCTCATCACCGATCTGCTGGTGGCCCGGCCACGGGCCACCATCGCGGTGGCCGCGCTCGGCGCGCTCGGCACCGCCGTCGGCTCCGCGCTGGTCGGGGCGGGTGCGGAGCGGCGGACGTTCTGCGTGGGCGCCGACTGCTCCTGGATCTTCGGCGGTCGGGCGGCCCTGGTCGGCGTGGTGGTCGCGTTGCTCACCCTGGGCGTGCTCGGGCTGTCGGTGCCCGCGCTGCGGGCCGGGCGGTCACCGGTCGGGGAGTACGCCTTCCTGCTGGCCTGCTCGATGACCGGCGGCGTGGTGCTCGGCGCGGCCGGTGACCTGATCACGTTGATCGTCGCCCTGGAGACGCTGACCCTGCCGCTGTACGTGCTGGTCGGTCTGCGTCGGGGGAGCCTCGCGAGTGCCGAGGCGGCGTTGACCTTCTTCGTGGTCAGCGTGGTGGCGACCACGCTGACCCTGCTCGGCGCGGCGCTGCTGTACGCGGTGACGGGCGGGCTGCACCTGGACCGGCTCGGCGCGTTGCTCGCGGAGCAGCCGGAGTTGCGGGAGCTGCCGTTGACCACCGCCGCGGTGGCGGTGCTGCTGGTCGGGTTGGCGTTCAAGGTGGCGGCGGTGCCGTTCCACGCCTGGGCGCCGGCCACCTACGACGGCGCGCCGCTGCCGGTGGCCGCGTATTTGTCCACCGCGTCGAAGCTGGGCGGCCTGGTCGCCCTGCTCGCCGTGGTGCAGCGGGCGCTGCCGGCGGACCAGGCCGGTCCGGTGCTCGCCCTGCTCGCCGTGCTCACCATGACCGTCGGCAACCTGGTCGCCCTGCGTCAGCGGCGGACCGTCCGGCTGCTCGCCTGGTCGTCCGTCGCGCAGGCCGGGTACATCCTCGCCCCGTTGGGAGCGTTGGCGCTGGCCGCCGGGCGCACGGACGAGGCACGATCCGCCGCGTACGCGGCCGCCGTGGCGTACGCCGTCTTCTTCGTGGTGTTGGAGCTGGCCGCCTTCGCCGGAGTGACCGCGCTGCGGCCGGCGGGTGCGGACGGCGGCACGCTTGACGACCTGCGCGGGGCGGCCCGGCGGCACCCGTGGCGGGCCGCGGCGCTCGGTCTCGCGCTTGTGGGACTGGCTGGTCTGCCGCCGGGGCTGGCCGGCCTGTTCGCGAAGGTGACAGTGGTCCGGGCGCTGCTGGACGGTGGCGCGGCCTGGCTGGCCCTGGTGGTGGCGCTGAACGCCGTGATCGGGCTTGCCTACTACCTGCGGG
>NZ_JAKKFF010000254.1 GCF_022229015.1 Micromonospora foliorum | reverse complement strand
GCCGCTGGTTGCGGCGTGGCGGCCGCTGGTTGTGGCGTGGCGCCCGGTGGTCGTGGCGTGGCGGCCGCTGGTTGTGGCGTGGCGGCCGGTGGTCGTGGCGCGGCCGCCGCCTCCGGAGCCGCCGTCGGCAGGGCCGGCACGGCGGCGAGGATGCCGAGGCAGTGCACGAACACTGCGAGGGCTCTGTGGTGTCGTGTCGATGCAGGCATACGAACGAACCTCCGGAGCCGACGCTAGGGGCGAGTCGCGTCCGTGCGGGTACGAAGTCGGGAAGTCCGCCCCGGTCACCTCCAGCTCCGGTAGGGTGCCGCGCGCTGATGGGTTGAGCACACCCGACCGCCGGTCCTGGCCGGTTCGGGTGCCGGCGGCGCTAGATTGGCCGGGTGCGTATCGCTCGTTTCGCCCATGCCAAGGGAATGTCGTTCGGTGCCGTCGAAGGCGAATCGGGGGCCGGGCCGGAGGGCCTGACCATCGCCGAGATCGAGGGCCACCCGTTCGGCAAACTCTCCTTCAGTGGGGCCCGGTGGGCCCTCTCCGACGTTCGACTGCTCTCGCCGATCCTGCCCAGCAAGGTCGTCTGTGTCGGCCGCAACTACGCCGACCACGCCGCCGAGCTGGGCAACGAGGTGCCCAAGGAGCCGCTGCTCTTCCTCAAGCCGTCCACCTCGGTGATCGGCCCCCGGGACGCCATCCGACTGCCGATCTTCTCCAAGCAGGTCGAGCACGAGGCGGAGCTGGCGGTCGTGATCGGGGCGCCCGGCGCGCGCCGCGCCGACCGGGCCGCCGCCGAACGCGCCATCTTCGGCTACACCTGCGCCAACGACGTCACCGCCCGGGACCTCCAGCGTTCGGACGGGCAGTGGACCCGGGCCAAGGGCTTCGACTCGTTCTGCCCGATCGGCCCGTGGATCACCACCGGGCTGGACGTCTCCGACCTGGAGATCCGCTGTGAGGTGGGTCGCAACCCGGAGGAGATGGAGGTACGCCAACTCGGCCGGACGAAGGACATGGTCTTCGACGTGCCGGGCCTGGTGTCGTACATCTCGCACGTGATGACCCTGCTGCCCGGCGACGTCGTTCTCACCGGCACTCCGGCCGGGGTTAGCCCGCTTGTCGAGGGGGATACGGTCACCGTGCGGATCGACGGCATCGGTGAGCTCACCAACCCGGTGGTCCCCGTCGCCTGATCCGTCTGATGCCCCTGTTTCCGCAGCTCACAGGTGGTTCGGGGGGATCGGATTTGGCCTGCCGGCACCGGGAGGGTAAAGTTCACTCCCGGCGCCGCAAGGGGCCAATGGGGTATGGGGTAATTGGCAGCCCGACTGATTCTGGTTCAGTTAGTCTAGGTTCGAGTCCTGGTACCCCAGCGCTGCTGGAATTCGCGAGAATTTCCAGACGCTGGATTCTGACGGAGTTCGACTCCGCCCCTTCGGGGGCGGAGGGTGGTCTTCGGTAGAGTGCAGCTCCTCCACCGCTAAGGTGGGGGAGCAAAAGTTGTTCTGGCCCCGTCGTCTAGCGGCCCAGGACGCCGCCCTCTCAAGGCGGTAGCGCCGGTTCGAATCCGGTCGGGGCTACATCGCGCACAGCCCGTCTCACCCGGTGAGGCGGGCTGTTTCGTGTCCGCCGCCGGGCGCGTCCCGGCTCGCCACCGGGCGCGTTCTGGCTCGCCGCCGGGCCCTCGGGTGACCCCGCACCCCGCGCTCGTGCCCGGGCGCGGTGCCGCTAGACTACAGTCGCACCGCCCGCGAGGGTGGTGAACGGAAAAGTTCTGGCCCCGTCGTCTAGCGGCCCAGGACGCCGCCCTCTCAAGGCGGTAGCGCCGGTTCGAATCCGGTCGGGGCTACAACCAAAGGCTCATCTCGCCCAGCGAGATGAGCCTTTCTCGTCGTCCCCACCCCGTCCCATCCCACCCCGCGCCCCGTCCTCTGGCTCCGTCCCCGGCTCGCCCCCGTTGATCATGAAGTTGTTGTCACGACACGCCGTGGTCGGTGGCAATAACTTCATGATCAACGGGGGGAGGGTGGGAGGGGAGGGGGAGAGAGGGCGGCGGGTTAGAGGCCGGATAGGCGTTGGCCGGCTCTTACTACGGCCATGGCGTGGCGTTCGCCGGGGCGGCGGCCGAGGCGTTCGATCGGGCCGGAGATGCTGACCGAGGCGATCACCCGGCCGGTGCGGTCGCGGATCGGGGCGGAGACGCTCGCCACACCGGCCTCCCGCTCGGCGACGCTCTGCGCCCAGCCGCGGCGGCGTACCTCGGCCAGGGTGCGGCCGGTGAACTTGCTGCGCGGCAGCAGTGGCATCACCGCCTCCGGCGGCTCCCAGGCGAGCAGGATCTGGGCCGCGGAGCCGGCCGTCATCGGCAGCACCGAGCCGACCGGAACCGTGTCCCGTAGACCGCTGGCGCGCTCCGCCGCCGCCACGCAGATCCGCTCGTCGGCGCGGCGCAGGTAGAGCTGCGCGCTCTCACCGGTGGCGTCGCGCAACGCGGCCAGCAGTGGCTCGGCGGCGGTCAGCAGGACGTCCGGTGCGGCGTTGGCCAGCTCGCCCAGGCGGGGGCCGGGCCGCCATCTGCCCTGGGTGTCCCGCACCAGCATTCGGTGGATCTCCAGGGCCTGGGCCAGGCGATGTGCGGTGGCCCGGGGCAGCTTGGTGCGTTCAACGAGTTCGGCCAGGCTGGCGCCGTCCACGCAGGCGGCCAGGATGACCACCGCCTTGTCGAGAACGCCGACACCGCTCATACTGTGTCCCACAAGCCGAAACTTACCTCCCAGAATTTAGGATGTCCAGATGGTGGGAGTCACTCCTGAGCCGAGGACCCTGGCCGAGAAGGTCTGGGACGCGCACGTCGTACGGTCCGCCGCTGGTGAGCCGGACCTGCTCTTCATCGACCTGCACCTGCTGCACGAGGTGACCAGCCCGCAGGCGTTCGACGGGCTGCGGCTCGCCGGGCGCCGGGTGCGTCGTACCGACCTGACCCTCGCGACCGAGGACCACAACACCCCGACCGGGTACGCCGACCAGGCGTTCCGTCTCCGCCGTGGTGACCTGCTCACCATCGCGGACCCCACGTCGCGTACGCAGATCGAGACGTTGCGCCGCAACTGCGCCGAGTTCGGGGTGCGGCTGCACCCGCTCGGCGACGACAACCAGGGCATCGTGCACGTGATCGGCCCGCAGCTCGGTCTCACCCAGCCGGGCCTGACGATCGTCTGTGGGGACTCGCACACCGCCACCCACGGCGCCTTCGGCGCGCTCGCCTTCGGCATTGGCACCAGCGAGGTGGAGCACGTGCTGGCCACCCAGACGCTGCCGCAGAGCCGGCCGAAGACGATGGCCGTGAACGTCACCGGCCGCCTCGCGCCCGGCGTGACCGCCAAGGATCTGGTCCTCGCGCTGATCACGCAGGTCGGCACGGGTGGGGGTCGCGGGCACATCGTGGAGTACCGCGGCGAGGCGATCCGCGCCCTCTCCATGGAGGGGCGGATGACCATCGCCAACATGTCCATCGAGTGGGGCGCCAAGGCCGGCATGATCGCGCCGGACGAGACCACCTTCGCGTACCTCAAGGGTCGACCGAACGCGCCGCAGGGCGCGGACTGGGACGCGGCGGTGGCGTGGTGGCGGACGCTGCCCACCGACGAGGGCGCGCGCTTCGACGCCGAGGTCACCCTGGACGCCAGCCAGATCACCCCGTTCGTCACCTGGGGCACCAACCCCGGGCAGGGCGCGCCGCTGAGCGCGCCGGTGCCGGACCCTGAGGAGTTCACCACCGACTCGGAGCGCACCGCCGCCCGCCGGGCCCTGGAGTACATGGATCTGCGCCCCGGCACCCCGCTGCGGGAGCTGCCCATCGACGTGGTCTTCGTGGGGTCCTGCACCAACGGCCGCCTGGAGGACCTGCGGGCCGCCGCGGACGTGCTGCGTGGCCACCGGGTCGCCGACGGCGTTCGGATGCTCGTGGTGCCCGGCTCCGCCGCCGTGCGGGAGGCCGCCGAGGCCGAGGGGCTGGACAAGGTCTTCGCCGACGCCGGGGCCGAGTGGCGGTTCGCCGGCTGCTCCATGTGTCTGGGGATGAACCCCGACACACTGAAGCCGGGCGAGCGCTCCGCCTCCACCTCGAACCGCAACTTCGAGGGCCGTCAGGGCCGGGGTGGGCGTACCCACCTGGTCTCCCCGCCGGTGGCCGCCGCCACCGCCGTGGTCGGCCGGCTGGCCGCCCCCGCCGACCTGTAGAAGGGACCGACGAGATGGACAAGTTCACCACCCACACCGGCACGGCAGTGCCGCTGCGCCGGTCCAACGTGGACACCGACCAGATCATCCCCGCCGTGTACCTCAAGCGGGTGACCCGGACGGGCTTCGCCGACGGGCTGTTCAGCGCCTGGCGGGAAGATCCGGCATTCGTGCTCAACGATGAGAACTATTCCGGGGCGTCGATCCTCATCGCCGGCCCGGAGTTCGGCACCGGCTCCTCCCGGGAGCACGCCGTCTGGGCGCTGCGGGACTGGGGCTTCCGCGCCGTGGTGGCCCCGCGCTTCGGTGACATCTTCCGCGGCAACGCCCTCAAGGAGGGTCTGTTGCCGGTCGAGTTGGAATTGAAAGCCGTCGAAGAGTTGTGGGACCTGATCGAGGCGGATCCGACCACTGAAGTGACCGTCGACCTGACCGCCCGCCAGCTCCGGGCGGGGGACGCCAGCTGGTCTTTCCCGCTGGACGACTTCAGCCGTTGGCGGCTTCTGGAAGGTCTCGACGACATTGGACTCACCCTCCGCCACGCCGCCGACATCGACTCCTACGAGGCACGCCGACTGCCGTTCCTGCCCTCCGTGGCATAGCCGTTAGGTCGCTCGCACAGCGGATTTCACCCCCATCGGTCCATCCGGTGGGGGTGAATCCGTTACGACACAAGGGCTTTTTTCTACCGAATGTTTGTGTCCCGGCAGCACAGGGCATACCGTGCGCGCAGAATGGCTCGCGACGAGTCAGTTGCACAATCGGGAGGAAGTCGTGAACAAGGCCGAGCTCATCGAGGCGCTCGCCGTACGCCTGGGGGACCGGAAGATGGCGACGGCCGCGCTCGACGCGGTCCTCACCGAGGTCCAGGCGGCGGTCACCAAGGGCGAGAAGGTGGCGATCACCGGATTCGGAGCATTCGAAAAGCGTGTGCGTGGCGCGCGAACAGCGCGCAACCCGCGTACCGGCGAGGCGGTGAAGGTCAAGAAGACGTCAGTCCCGACCTTCCGCCCCGGCGCCGGGTTCAAGGAGATGGTGGCCAGCGGCAAGGTGCCGAAGGCCACGGTGGCGGCGAAGAAGACCGCCGCCAGCACCGCCACGGCCAAGGCGGCGGGCACGAAGGCGACCGGCACCAAGGCGACCACCGCGAAGGCGGCGGGCACCAAGGCGACCACGGCCAAGGCGGCCAGCAAGAAGACCGCCCCGGCCAAGGCGAGCAAGACCGCCACGGCGACCAAGACGGCCGCCAGCAAGAAGACCGCCCCGGCCAAGGCGAGCAAGAGCACCACGGCGACCAAGACGGCCGCCAGCAAGAAGACCACCGCGGCGAAGAAGACCACCGCGGCGACCCGGTCGACCGCGGCGAAGAAGACCACCGCGACGGCGAGCAAGAGCACGGCGGCCAAGAAGGCGCCGGCGAAGAAGGCTCCAGCCAAGAAGGCGGCCAGCAAGCGCTGACCGACCCGCACCGCAAGGGCGTCCACCCGTGGGTGGGCGCCCTTTCGGCGTACCGGGGCGGTCTTTCGGCGTACGGGGACCGTTGACCCGGTTGCCCCGCTCGCGCAGAATCGCCGTGCCGGCCACCCCTCCGCCGGTCCGCCGACGGGAAATGGGGCGCCGGTGCGCTACCGCCAGGTCACCACCGGCACGCTCGCGCTGGGCGTGCTCCTCCTCATCGACGTGCTGCGGGTCTGGCTACCCGGCATCATCACCATCTTCGGTCAGGCGGCGTCCACCCCGGCGGAGCTGATGGGGGCGTTCGCCCTCGGCTGGTTCGTGCTCGCGCTGGGCGCACCCGCCGTGGTCCGCCGAGTCGGAGCCCGCCCGGTCACGGTCGTCGCCGCTGTCGCGCTCGCCGTCGCCCGGCTCACGCTCACCGCCGCTCCCGGCGGGCGTACGCAGCTCTGGTTGGCCACCGCCGGGTTGCTCGCCGGGCTGGTCTGGCTGGTCGGCGTCGCCGCCGACACCGACCGACCGGTCCCGGGGCTGGCGTTGGGGATCGCGGTCAACGCGGCCCTGCACGCCGTGCTGGACACCGTCGACCTGGTCTGGCGGGGCGACTGGGTGGCCTGGCTGCTCAGCGTCGTCGCGGTGGTGGTGTTCCTGGTCGGCACGGCGCAACCCGCCCAGCGCGGCGGTACGGGTAACGCCCTCGCCGGCCCCGCTGACGCCCCTACCGGCCCCGCTGTCGGCCCCGCTGACGCCCCTGACGGCCCCGCTGACGCCGTTGCCGGCCCCGGTGGTGGCCGGGCCTGGCTGCTGGCCGGTCCCGCGCTGCTGCTGGCCGGAATGGTGGCGCTCTCCCCGGCCCTGGCCCGGACCGGGATGTCGTACCTGGTCGCCGGGGATGGTGTGGCTCGTTCGCCGCTGTTCGGCCTGGCACCGGTGCCGGTGGCGGTCGCCGGGTTCCTGTGCGCCGCGTTGACCCGGCCGCCACGCGGGTGGGGCCGAGCGTACGGCCCGGTGGCGCTGCTCGCCGGCGCGGTGCTGTTCGCCCTCGACCGGGGTGACCTGCTCCTGCCGGCCATCCTGCTCGCCGCGGTCGGTCTCGGCGCCTGCCTCGCCCTGACCGACGACGCCAGCGACCCGGCCAGGGCGAGGCAGGCG
>NZ_JAKKFF010000253.1 GCF_022229015.1 Micromonospora foliorum | reverse complement strand
CGGTGCCCGCCGACAGCGCGCCGGTGCCCGCCGACAGCGCGCCGGTGCCCGTCGAGTCGATTGGTGGCGGGCGCTGGCGGCTGGAGTTCGGGTTGCAGGCCGCGGACGAGCCCGGCCTGCACGTCGACGCCGGGGAGGTCTGGCGGGCGCCGCAGACGCTCGGCGGCCTGGCGGGCCGTACGGCCAGTCCACAGGAGACGCTGCTCGCCGAGTTGGGCAGGGCCAGCCGGCTCTGGCCGGACCTGGACGCCGCGCTGCGTACCGCCGCCCCCGAGGCGATGGAACTCGACGTCGAGGGGGCCCATCGGTTCCTCAGTGCGGGCGCGCCGGTGCTGCACGCGGCCGGTTTCGGGGTACTGCTGCCGTCCTGGTGGCAGCGTCGGTCGGCGCGCCTGGGCGCCCGGTTGCGGGCTCGCAGCCGCACCGCCCCGGGCACGGTGAGTGGCGCCGACGCCGGTGTCGGTCTGGACGCCCTGGTCGACTACCGCTGGGAGATCGCACTCGGTGACCACCCGCTGTCCGCCGAGGAGTTGGCGGCGCTGGCCGAGGTGAAGACCCCGCTGGTCCGGCTCCGGGGCCGGTGGGTGGAGTTGGACCCGGGGCGACTCGCCGCCGGTCTGCGCCTGCTCCGTTCCGCGGGTGAGTTGACCGTCGCCGACCTGCTCCGCCTCGGTCTGGCCGACGGCGAGGCCACCGGCGCGCTGCCGGTGCTGGAGGTGACCGCCGACGGGGCGCTGGGTGACCTGCTCGCCGGCGCGGTGGAGCGGCGGCTCACTCCGCTGGACCCGCCACCGGGCTTTCAGGGGACGCTGCGGCCGTACCAGCAGCGTGGACTGGCCTGGCTGGCCTTCCTGCGCTCACTCGGCCTGGGCGGCGTGCTCGCCGACGACATGGGGCTCGGCAAGACGGTGCAACTGCTCGCGCTGCTCGCCGGGGACCCGCCGGAGGCCGGGCCGACCCTGCTGGTCTGTCCGATGTCGCTGGTCGGCAACTGGCAACGGGAGGCGGCGCGGTTCACCCCCGAGCTGCGGGTGCACGTACACCATGGTGCTGAGCGGGCGCGGGGGGCGGAGTTCACCGCGGCCGCGCACGGCGCGGACCTGGTCCTCACCACCTACTCGGTGGCCGCCCGCGATGCCGCCGACCTGGCCGGCATCGACTGGCACCGGGTGGTGGTGGACGAGGCGCAGGCGATAAAGAACGCGTCGACCCGGCAGGCCGAGGCGGTTCGCGCGTTGCCCGCCCGGCAGCGGGTGGCGGTGACCGGTACGCCGGTGGAGAACCGCCTCGCCGACCTCTGGTCGATCATGCAGTTCGCCAACCCGGGTCTGCTCGGTCCGGCCGCGACGTTCCGCAAGCGGTTCGCCGAGCCGATCGAGCGGCACGGCGACGCCGAGGCCGCCGAGCGGCTGCGCCGGATCACCGGCCCGTTCGTGTTGCGCCGGCTCAAGACCGACTCGTCGATCATCTCCGACCTGCCCGAGAAGCTGGAGATGGAGGTGCTCTGCAACCTCACCGCCGAGCAGGCCGCGCTGTACCGGGTGGTGGTCGACGACATGCTCGCCCGGATCGAGACCAGCGACGGCATCGAGCGACGCGGCCTGGTGCTGGCCACCATGACCCGGCTCAAGCAGGTCTGCAACCACCCCGCCCAACTGCTGCGCGACGGCTCACCGCTGGAGGGCCGCTCCGGCAAGCTGGCCCGGCTCACCGAGATCCTGGAGGAGGTGCTGGCGGCGGGGGAGCGGGCGCTGCTCTTCACCCAGTACGCCGAGTTCGGTGCGATGTTGCGTGGTCACCTGTCGGCGCGGTTCGGTCGGGAGGTGCTGTTCCTGCACGGTGGCCTCGGCAAGGCCGAGCGGGACGCCCTGGTGCAGCGTTTCCAGTCGGCCGAGGGTCCGCCGCTGTTCGTCCTGTCCCTCAAGGCCGGCGGCACCGGGCTCACCCTGACCGCCGCGAACCATGTGGTGCATGTGGACAGGTGGTGGAACCCGGCGGTCGAGGACCAGGCCACCGACCGGGCGTTCCGGATCGGACAGCGCCGACGGGTGCAGGTCCGCAAGTTCGTCTGCGCCGGCACGGTCGAGGAGAAGGTGGCCGCGTTGATCGCCGACAAGCGCAGCCTCGCCGAGCGGGTCGTCGGCACCGGCGAGCAGTGGATCACCGAGTTGTCCACCGGCCAGTTGCGGGACCTGTTCGCCCTGGAAGCCGGCGCGGTGGTGGAGTGAGCGAGCGGAGCACCGACCGGTTCGCCGACTACGGGCGCCCCCGTAAGGTCGACGGGGGTCTGCGGGCGCGCAGCGCCCGGGGCGCGATCGGCCGGTCCTGGTGGTCGCGGCGTTTCCTGGAGGTGCTGGAGTCGTTCGCGCTCGGCACCCGGTTGACCCGGGGCCGGTCGTACGCGCGGGCCGGTCAGGTGCTCACGCTCGACATCACACCCGGGCGGGTCGACGCGGTGGTGCAGGGCTCCCGGCCGCAGCCCTACCAGGTGTCGATCGCGCTGAAGCCGTTCCCGGCCGCGCTCTGGTCCCGAATCGAGAACGAGCTGGCCGGGCAGGCGTTCTTCAGCGCCCGGCTGCTCGCCGGGGACCTCCCCGACGAGTTGGAGGAGTTGTTCGTCGCCGCCGGGGCGCCGCTCTTCCCGGCCGCTGTGAGCGAGTTGACCCAGCGCTGCAACTGCCCCGACTTCGCGGTGCCGTGCAAACACCTCGCGGCCACGTTCTACCTGCTGGCTGAGGCGTTCGACGCGGACCCGTTCGAGCTGCTGCACTGGCGCGGTCGGTCCCGCGCGGAGTTGCTCGACGAACTCCGCGCCCGGCGCGCCGCGGCCACCGGTGCCACCCTGCCGATCGACCCACCGTCCGAACCGGACCGTGACGTGTCGACAGTGGACGTCGTGGCGCCGGTCGGCGCCGCCCGCGCGCTCGCCGGGCTTTCGGCGACGCCGTTGGCGGAGGCGGCGGACCGGTTCTGGTCAGCGCCGGTGCCGCTGCCGGATCGACCGCCCCGACTGGTGACCGGCACCGACCTGCTGCTGCGCCAGCTCGGAGCGCCGGCCCCGGCCATCGGTGGGCCGGGACTGCTCGAACGGTTGCGCCGCGCGTACCGGGCGTTCGGCCCGGCCGACCGGTGAGCCGTCACGTCCACCGGTCGAGCAGCCTCGTCGAGCGGTTGAGCAGTCACGTCCAGCGGCGGCGGAACCGCCACATGATCGCCGCGTTGGCCACCAGCACCACCGCGCAGATCGCGCCGGTCAGTCGACCGGCGAACACGGCTATCGCCGGTAGCGACGCCCACAGCACGATGGTCAACAACATCAGGTAACGGCCCCTGCGGGCCCTGGCCCGGTGGTCCAGCCGGTTGAAGAAGGCCGGGTCACTTTCCCGGAGCTGACGGGTGATCTGGTCGAATCTGCGCTGATCCTCTTTGCTGAGCATGGCGCTGCCTTCCCCTCACGCGTTCAGCGGTTCGGCGGCATACCCGCTGCGGTGGTGGCTCACGCTCACCCGCTGTTGCTACTTTTCCTCCACGCGAGGGCGTCTCATGTCCGGCTTACCTGAACCTTAAGTTTGCCTTTGGTGGTGAACGACGCCGAAAGTGTCGCGTACGGCGGCGAGGTCCGATCCGTGCTCGGCTGCCGCGCGTACGCCCTGCTGGGAAGGTCTGCCGGCCCGCCCTCCCCAACGCCCCCCGCCGAGGTCGCGCTGAGCGCTGTCTTAAGTGCCCTCTCGGGTGTGTTCCGGCCACCTTGAAGGGCCCTGGGGCCTTGGTTACCTTGCCGTAGCAACCCCCTCAGGCAACAGTCGCCGCACCTGCCGCACCTGCCCGGTAGCAGCTTCCGGCGCTCATCAGAAATCGGGATTGGTACATGGCCGACCAGAATGTGCCACCACGTCGACCGCGGGACGACCGCGGTTGGGACGGACGCCAGCACCACAGCGCTGACGGCTACGGCGACCCCAACACGCCGGCGCCCTACGGTTACGACTCGCCCCACCCCCACCAGGGCGGCTACGCCGCGCCGGCCGACCCGCGTGAGCAGTACGCCGACGGGTACACGCACGCCGGACAGCCCGCACCCGCCCCGCGCGGCCCGCAGTGGGTCGGCCCGGAGGGCCTTGGCCGCCCGGCCCCGGCACGCCCGGCCGGCACCGGACTGCCCACCATCGACGATGACGAAGAGCCGGGTCGCAAGGTCGGCCGACGTAAGGCGATGGTGGCCCTCGGTGGCACCGCCGCCGTCGTCGCCGGTGGCGCCGCGCTCGCCATGACCCCGCAGTTCCGTGGCCTCTTCGGCGACGAGGCGGCGGCCGGCGACGCGACCGGCAGCACGGTGACCGACGGCACCGCGGCGCGGCCCAGCGGCCAGCAGCCCAGCACGGTGCGTACCTACACCGAGCAGAACGAGAGCTACATGGGCTCCCGGGCCGGTGAGGCGCTGAAGAAGAACGCGCCAGCCGGTGGCCGGACCTTCTCCGGCCCGGCCGCGGCCGCGGCGGCGACCAGGGTCACCGTGAAGACGGTGCTGGCCAAGGACCCGATCCTGCACCTGGCCCGGCGCGCCACCTTCGGCGCGACGCCCGCGGTGATCGCCGACATCAAGCGCGAGGGCATGGACGCCTGGATCCGCGCCCAGCTGGACCCGGACAAGCTGGAGCCGACCAAGGGCGAACTGAAGCTCGCCGAGCTGCCGACCCAGAAGCTCTCCGTGCAGCAGCTGCGCGACCAGCGGGACAAGCTCAACGAGCAGGACGCCCAGCCGGAGCGGGAGATGGTCGACGCCACCATCGCCCGGCAGATCTGGTCCAAGCGCCAGCTGTTCGAGGTGATGGTCGACTTCTGGAACGACTTCCTGCACGTCGCCGCGGACTTCGACGGCGGCGAGGTGTACCGCAACTCGTTCGACCAGGACGTCGTCCGCAAGCACGCGCTGGGCAGCTACCCGGAGATGCTGGTCGCCGCGAACAAGCACCCGGCGCTGCTGATCTACCTGAACCAGAAGGACTCCCGCAAGGACGCGATCAACGAGAACCTCGCCCGGGAGAACCTCGAGCTCTACTCGGTCGGCGTCGACGGCGGCTACAAGGAGCCGGACGTCCGGCAGGCCGCCATGTTGCAGACCGGCCGCGGCGTCGACGACAAGGGCAAGTACGTCTTCCGCCCCGAGCAGCACTACGTCGGCAAGGTGAAGATCCTCGGCTTCACCCACGCGAACAACTCGGCCGACCCGAAGAAGGCCGAAGCGGCGATCGACGCGTACATCACCTACATCGCGACGCACCCGTCGACCGCGAAGTACGTGGCGCAGAGCCTGGCCACCCGGTTCGTCTCGGACACCCCGCCGAAGTCCCTGGTGGACCGGCTGGCCAAGACGTACACCACCAACAAGGGCATGATCAAGCCGGTCCTGATGACGCTGTTCTGCTCCTCGGAGTTCTGGGCCGGTGTGGGCCAGAAGGTGCGCCGGCCGATGGAGTACCTGGTCGCCACGTACCGCACCCTGGGCGTCTCGCCGGAGGCGTCGCCGAAGCACAACAACGGCGACAGCAAGCGCACCGCGTACGCCCGGGGGTTGCGCCAGATCCACGACAAGATGCGCGAGCTGGGCCAGTCCCCGATGGGTCACCCGACCCCGGACGGCTACCCGGACGTCTACGTCGCCTGGACCTCGGCCGGCGCCATGGTCAACGGCTGGAACGAGGCGGGCGAGATCCTCGCCGGCTACCGCACCACCTTCACGTACACGGCGCCGGAGAAGCTGGTCGCCAAGGCGCCGGCGACCGCCGGGGCGTACGTGGACGCGCTCTCCCTGCGGCTGTTGGGCCAGAAGTTGAGCACGCGGGAGAAGAACCTCATCCTCGGCGTGGCCGGTGTGACGGCGACCGCCAAGGTCGACGCCACGTTCAACGGGGCCATCACCGCCGTCGCGCGGGCGATCCTCGCTTCCCCCCAGCACCACCTCCGGTGAGGCACCCGATGGAGAAGACTGTGTACAACTCTTTCCCCCTGCACCCCGAATGCCCCGACGTGCGACGGCTGGCCGACAACCCGGCCGAGGCGTTGCTGCGCGCCGAGGCGGACATCGTCGCCGCCGAGAACGCCGCCGAGTTCGACAGGTACCGCACCCTGGAGAACCTGGAGGAGGCGCAGCAGGACGGTCGCGGCGTGACCCGGCGGACCTTCGTCGCCGGGGCCGCGGCCACCGCCACCGCGCTGGCCACCGCCCAGTTCGTCACCACCTCGGCGTCGTTCGCGGCGACCAAGACCGGCACCCTGATCCACGTCTTCCTCTACGGCGGGCTGGACGGGCTGAGCCTCGTCGCACCGGACAACGACCCGGTGCTCAACAAGGCCCGCCCCGACCTGCTGCTCGGCAACGACTCGCTGGCCCTGGGCCGCGGCTTCAAGCTGACCAGCGCGTTCAAGCCGTTGGAGAAGTGGCTCAGCGCCGGTCAGCTGGGCTTCATCCCGGCGGTCTCGGACGAGCGGCTGTCCCGCAGCCACTTCCAGGCCGCGGACGCCTGCAACCTGGGCGGGCTGCCCAACGAGACCGGCGGCCGGGGTTGGCTCGACGGTCTGGTCGACAACCTGGGCAAGGGCACCGCGTTCCGCAGCGTCGGCGTCGGCAGCACGCTGCCCCGCTCGCTGGTCGGCAACAACGGCGCGCTCTCGCTGAACAGCGTCGGCTCCCTGCGCCTCAACGGTGACGACCGGTTCCGCGCCGCCACCGAGAAGGCCATCAAGGGGCTCTTCACCGGGATCAACCACCCGGTCGAGGAAGCCGTGCAGGAGGGCATGGGCGCGCTGGCCACCGCCCAGAAGCTCGCCGCCAAGCCGTACCAGCCCGCCGAGGGCGTCAAGTACGAGGGCGTCGGCAACGCCTTCCAGCAACTCGCCCAGCTGATCAAGGGCGGCGCCAACGTGCGGGTCGCCACCGTCGGCATGGGTGGCTACGACACCCACGAGAACCAGGGCACCCGCGAGGGCGGCCAGCTGCACCGCCGGCTGAACGAGCTGGCCAGCGCGATGGCCGCGTTCTTCACCGACCTCGGCCCGAAGGCCGCCGACGTGACGATCATGGTGTCCAGCGAGTTCGGGCGCCGGGTCGGCTCCAACACCGGCGGCACCGACCACGGGCACGGCGGCGTGGTCACCCTGCTGTCCGGCAAGAAGCTGGCCGGTTCGCTGCTCGGCACCTGGAACGGCCTGGACAAGCTGGACTCCGGTGACGTGCCGGAGTACAACAACATGTTCAACGTCTACGGCGCGGTGGCGCAGGGCCGGTTCGGGCTCACCAACGCGGAGGTCGACAAGGTCTTCCCCCGCCAGAAGTACGCCCCGATGAAGCTGTACGCGTGACGCATTCGCACACCCACGCCGCCGGCCGTCGTACCGGGACCTCGTCCCGGCACGGCGGCCGGTCGGCTGCGCCCGTACCCCCGCAGATCCCGGCCCGGCGCGGACCCGGCGGCCGACGGCTGCTGGGCGCGCTGCTCCTGGTCGGCCTGCTCGCCAGCGTGCTGCCGTGGTGGTTGGGCACCCCCGCCGGATCGCTGCGGACCACCGCGGCCACCGTCACCGCGGCCGGCCGGATCACCGGCCTGGTCGCCGGCTACCTGTTGCTGGTGCAGGTGCTGATGATGAGCCGACTGCCGGTGCTGGAACGGTGGATCGGCGGCGAGCAGACGGCGCGCTGGCACCGGGACATCGGCGCCACCCTGCTGGTCACCGTGCTGGCGCACATGTCGCTGATCCTCGTCGGCTACGCCGACCTGCGTAACCAGTCGATCCTCGCCGAGGTCGGCACGTTGCTCGGCGACTACGAGGACATGCTCTCGGCGTTCGTCGCCACCGGCATCATGATGCTTGTCGGGTTCAGCAGCATCCGGGCGATCCGACGGGCGCTGCCCTACGAGCTGTGGCACCTGCTGCACCTGTCCAGCTACCTGATCCTGCTGCTCGGCTACGGCCACCAGTTCGCCCACGGCGCGCAGCTGTACCGGCCCGGCCCGGTGCGCACCGGCTGGATCGCGCTGTACCTGCTGGTGGTCGCCGCCCTGCTCTGGGGCCGGGTGATCGCGCCGCTGGCGTTCAACCTGCGCTACAAGCTGCGGGTCGCCGACGTGGTCGCCGAGAGCACCGACACCATCTCCATCTACCTCACCGGCGAGCGGCTCGGCCGGCTGGCGATGCTCGGCGGCCAACACTTCCGCTGGCGGTTCCTCACCCGGGGCTGCTGGTGGCAGTCGCACCCGTTCTCCGTCTCCGCCGCCGCCAACGGCCGCTGGCTGCGGGTCACCGTCAAGGTGGTCGGCACCCACACCGCCGACCTGCGCGACCTGGAGCCGGGCACCCGGGTCTGGGCCGAAGGCCCGTCGGGCACCTTCACCGCCGCGCACCGGCTCCGCGAGCGGGCGCTGCTGATCGCCGGCGGCAGCGGCATCACGCCGATCCGGGCGATGCTGGAGGAACTGCCGCCGGGCGCCGCGCTGATCTACCGGGCCCGCACACCGGCCGACGTGCTGCTCAGCCGCGAGTTGGACTGGCTGGCCCAGGAGCGCGACACCTCCGTCTGGTACGTCATCGGCTCCCGCGACGACCCCGGCCCCCGCCAGTTGATGAGCCCGGACGGGCTGCGGCAACTGGTGCCCGACGTGGCCCGGCGCGACGTCTACCTGTGCGGGCCGCCCGGTCTGGTGGAACAGTCGGTGCGGGCGCTGCGGCGGGCCGGCGTGCCCCGACGGCAGATCCATCTGGCCACGTTCGAGCTGTAGGAAGGGCATACCCATGCGTCGCGCGCTCCTCGCGATCACCGGCCTGGCCGCCAGCACCACCGCGCTCGTGGTGTTCAAGGGCTCGCCGGGCACCAGCCAGGTCGCCCAGAACCTGCCGACCGCCCAGCCGGTCAACCCTGCCGGGCCGGGCACCGATCCCAGCGCCGCCCCGGATGCGCCGGGCACCGATCCGGCGGGCGGAGCGGCGACGCCATCGGTCAGCACGAAGCCGTCGACCTCGCCCAAGCCCGGCAAGACCACCGCCCGCCCGTCGGCCACCAAGACGACGAAGGCACCCAGCGCTCCCCGGACCACCACCAAGGCACCCCAGTCGACCACCCGCCGGGTCACCGGCAACGGCTTCGAGAACGAGTACGGGTACGTGCAGGTGCAGATCGTCGTCTCGGGTAACCGGATCGTCGAGGCGGTCGCGTTGTCGCTGCCCAGCGGGGGTGAATCCGACATCCACAGCGGCGACGTCCGCAACCGCTACGACGGCGGCGGCGGCGAGGTGGTGCAGAAGCAGAACGCCAGCCTCAACACCGTCTCCGGTGCCACCGAGACCAGCAACTCCTACAAGCAGTCGCTGCGGTCCGCCATCGAGCAGGCTTTCTGACGTGCGGGCCACGCTGACCCGACCCGGGCTGTGCCGGGTCGAACAGATCATGGGTACGGCCATCACCCTGGACCTCGCCGACGACCTACCCCCGGCGACCCTGCGCGAGCTGGCGGACGACGTCTTCGCCTGGATGCACGAGGTGGACGCGCGGTTCAGCACCTACCGACCGGACAGCGAGGTGTGCCGCTTCGACCGGGGTGAGGTGCTGCTCTCCGAAGCCTCCGCGGACCTGCGGTACGTGCTGGAGACCTGCGCCGACCTGTGGGGCGCCACCGACGGGTTCTTCGACGCGTACGCCACCGGTCGGCTCGACCCGTCCGGCTTCGTCAAGGGCTGGGCGGCCCAGGTCGCCTCGGACCGCCTCGTCGCCGCCGGCGCTGTCAACCACTGCGTGAACGCCGGCGGCGACGTACGGGTGCGGGGCCTGTCGCCGTCGGGGGAGCCGTGGCGCATCGGCATCCGGCACCCGTGGGACGCGATGGCGGCCTGCCTGGTGCTCAGCGGGACCGACCTGGCCGTGGCCACGTCCGGCGTGTACGAGCGGGGTCGGCACGTGCTGGACCCGCGCCGGGGCGCGCCGGCCAGTGGGCTGCGCTCGGTGACGGTGGTCGGCACCGACCTCGGGGTGGCCGACGCGTACGCCACCGCCGCCCTCGCCATGGGCACCCCCGGCCTCAACTGGCTGGCCCGGCTGGACGACCACACCCACGCGGCGATAACCGACAACGCCCGCCAGTACCACTCCGTCGACCTCCCCCTGACCGACTAGCGCAGGGGGCGGTGGGTGCCGGCCGGGCGGTGAGCCGGTAGTCGTGGACCTGTTTGGCGGTGTCGGCCAGCCCCTGCCGGTTGCGCCACCCGATGGCGTCGCGCTGGGCCGGGGTCAGTGGCTCGGTCATCAGCACGTGGTCGTAGACCGGCACCAGGTACGCCCGACGGCGGGGCACGCACGGGCGGCACCCCGGAGGGGAG
>NZ_JAKKFF010000252.1 GCF_022229015.1 Micromonospora foliorum | reverse complement strand
GGGCGGAGATTCCGGTCTGCTACACCCCCGAAGGGGCAAGCTCCCGGCGGGTTACCGCTTCGCTGCGCGGTGCCGGCACGGGTGCCGGTCTTACCTGCGCTCCACGGTCGTTGAGGTCCGCCCGTCCGGCGGCCCTGATGTTCTTGGCGGCGTTCACGTCTCGGTCGTGCAGGCTGCCGCATGGGCAGCCCCACGTCCGGACGTTGAGCGCCATCTTGTCGTTGATCCGGCCGCAGTCCGAGCACATGCGGGTCGACGGGAAGAACCGATCTACCCGGGCGAAGATGCGCCCGTGCCGGGCGGCCTTGTACTCCAGCATGGCCGCGAACTGCGACCACCCAGCGTCGTGCACCGACTTCGCCAACCGTGTCCGGGCGAGACCGGTCACGCACAGGTCCTCGACGAACACCGCTTGGTTGTCGCGGATGATCTGCGTCGAAAGCTTGTGCTGCCAGTCCCGCCGGGTGTCAGCCACCTTCGCGTGCGCGCGGGCGACCTTCCGGACGGCCTTCTTGCGGTTGTTGCTGCCCCGCTGCTTGCGCGACAAGCCCTGCTGCAACCGGCGCAGCTTGCGGGCTGCACGGCGCAGGAACTTCGGCGCGGTCACCTTCGTCCCGTCGGACATCACTGCGAAGTGCGTCAACCCCAGGTCGATGCCGACCTCCGAGTCCAGCTCGGGCAACGGCTGGTCGGCGGTCTGCACCACGAACGAGGCGAAGTGCCGACCGGCGGCGTCTCGGACCACCGTCACCGACGTCGGCGCAGCCGGAAGCTCCCGCGACCAACGGACTTCCAGATCGCCGATCTTCGGCAGCCGCAGTCGACCGTTGTCGAGGACCTTGAACCGGGCGTTGGCGGTGAACCGGACGGCCTGCCGGCTGTCCTTGCGGGACCGGAACCGGGGAGCGGCGGCCTTGCGACCCTTGCGCTTGCCCGACAGCGAGGCGAAGAAGTTGCGGTAGGCCTTGTTCAGGTCCGCGAGGGCCTGCTGCAACACCACCGATGACACCTCGCCCAGCCACGCCCGCTCCGGGGTCAACTTGGCCACGGTAACCCGCTTGGACAGCTCGGCGTCCGTCGGATACGGCAGGCCAGCCTCGTATGCTTCCTGTCGCACGCGCAGCCCATCGTTGAACACCACCCGCGCGCACCCGAACGCCTTCGCCAGCGCCTCGCGCTGGGCGGCATCCGGGTAGAGCCGGTAGTTGTACCGAAGCTGCACGCATCGAGTCTAGCGTTGGTCTATGGCTGATCTCGGAGACGTCCGCACTGGTAGACGGTCGGGCCCAGGGGCGCGGGCGGTGCGGCCGAGGCCGCCGGGGCGGCGGCCGTTGCAGTCGTGACGGTGATGGCGGCGAGCAGTGCGAGCATCAGCCGGCGTGCCGGTGCCGGCCTCAGGGGACGGGGAGGTGCGACGGGCATGTTCCTGCTCCCTCTTCGGCGTGTGGTCAGACCGCACCGAGCGGCCGACCGACCATTCGATGGTGAGGTGGAAGGGATACCAGTAACGAGCGATGCAGCTGTGCGAGCGCTAACATCGTTCCCTGTCGAAACAGAACCATGAATTGCATTGACGGTCAAGGCGGATTTCGAAGCCGGAAATGGCGTCCAAACAATTCGGGTACGCTTCAGCGGCGCCAGAACAACTGGCGCGCGAATTCTCTGTCGGGTCAATGTCGTCAAGGAATTCGCGCGCCAGTCGCAGGTGGCCCGGAAACGCACGCGGAGAGACCGGCGGACGCGGTTATTCGACCGCTGGCTGCAACCTCCCGTCGACTCGCCGGGAAATGGCGGTGTACTCGTCGCGCAACTCCTCGGGGAGGACCCAGGCCGGGGCGTCCTGCCATGCCAGCGGGCGGAGGAACCGTCGGATCGACGTGGCGCCCACCGACGTGTGCACGGCGTTTGTCGACGGCCAGGGTCCACCGTGATGCTGGGCCCACGACACCCGGACACCTGTGGGGTAGCCGTCGAAGACGATGCGACCCGCGCGGGCGGCGAGCACGTCGACAAGTCGGCGCACGACGTCGGCGTCGTCGCCCGTCCCGCGGTGCAGCGAGCCGGTCAGCGACGGCGGGACGGTGGTCAACGCGGCGTCGAGGTCGGCTTCGTCGTCGTAGCGGACCACGATCAGGAGCGGGCCGAAGCACTCGTCGGCGATCTCGGCGGTCAGGCCGGCGAGGCCGACCTCCAGGAGGGTCGGGGCCACGGTGAAGCCCGCGCCGGGGTCGACAGTGGGTCGCGCCGAGACCCGGGCGCCGGCCCGCTCGAACTCCGTGGCCCGGTTCTCGTACGCGTCCCGGATGCGCTCGTTGAGCAGGACGGTGCCACCCGACGCGTCGACTCTGGCCCGCAGCGCGTCGACCAGGTGGTCACCGCCCGGATCGGACGGGATGAACGCCAGGCCGGGCTTGGTGCACAGTTGACCGCCGGAGTTCGTGAAGGAGCCGAACAACCCCTCGGCGATCTGGTCTCCCCGGGCGGCGGCCGCGTCGGGCAGGACGACGATCGGGTTCACGCTGCTCAGTTCGGCGTACAGGGGAATGGGGTCGGGCCGTTCGTCGATGGCCGCCTGGATGGCGCGGGCGGCGTTGACCGAGCCGGTCAGGGCGGCCGCGCGGATCGCCGGGTGACGCACCAGCGCACGGCCGGCCTGCTCCCCGTACACGGTCGCGACGACACCCTCGGGCCCGCCGAGGTCGCGGACGGCCGACTCGATCGCGGCGGCGGAGGCGTGCGAGGTCAGCGGGTGCGACGGGTGGGCCTTGAGGATCGTCGGACATCCGGCGGCGAGCGCGGCGGCCGTGTCACCACCGGCGACCGAGAAGGCGAACGGGAAGTTGCTGGCCCCGAAGACGGCGACCGGCCCGAGGGGTACGAGCATCCGCCGCAGGTCCGGGCCGCGTCCGAGCGGTGTGTCGGCGGCGTGGTCGATGGTCGCCTCGACGTACGCCCCGTCGCGCAGCACCTCGCCGAACATCCGGAACTGCAGCGCCGCCCGGGTGAGTTCCCCGTCGAGTCGCGCGTGGCTCAGCCCGGTCTCCGCCTCGGCGGCGGCGACCAGGTCCACCCGGTGGGACTCCAGCGACGCGGCGATCGCGTCCAGCAACTCCGCGCGGCCGAGCCTCCCGCGCTCGGCCAGCCACTGCGCCGCCGCCGACGTCTGACCGGTGATCGCCTCCAGCCGAGACTCGTCGGTCTCGGTGAGATCCGTCGCGCGACGCTGACCGTCGCGCGGATCGACCGTGATGACCACGTTCACAGCAGTCCTCTCCTTACCAGATTGCCCATGAGATCGCGGACGCCGAAGTGCCAGGGCTCGCACTCCTCCGCGTGCCGCACCCGGTTGACCAGGGTGCCGAGCGCCGGGCAGCTGATCCGTACCACGTCGTCGACCTTGTGGGTGAAACCCTCACCGGGGCGGTCCCGGTCCTGGATCGGCGCGAACATGGTGCCGAGCATCAGGGCGGCGCCGTCGGGATAGTGGTGGTGCGGCCCGATCAGCTGCCGGACCAGCTCCTCGGGATCACGCGACATCTGGGTCATCTCCGAGACCGCCTCCAGGTGGAAGCCGTCCACGCCGCGGACCTCCAGGCGCACCTCGAGTTCGCGGACCCGATCCATGTTGAAGCGGTCGTCGAAGAGCCGGATCAGGGGGCCGAGGGCGCAGGAGGCGTTGTTGTCCTTCGCCAGGGGAAGCAGGAGCGCCGAACGGCCCTCGATGTCGCGGAGGTTCACGTCGTTGCCGAGGGTGGCGCCGACGATCCGGCCGCTGGACTGGACGATGAGCGTGACCTCGGGTTCCGGGTTGTTCCAGGTCGACGCGGCGAGCACACCGACCGGAACGGCGGTGCCGACGGCGGAGAGAATCTGTCCCTTGGTGAAGATCTCGGCGTCCGGGCCGATCCCCACCTCCAGGTACTGACTCCACATGCCCTCGGCGACCAGCAGACTCTTGAGCCGGTCCGCCTGCGGCGAGCCCGCCTCCAGGCTGTGCAGGTCGACACCGACGTCGGCGAGCATGCGGTGCCGGATGTCCGCCGCCAGCGCCAGGTCCCCCCGTGCCCGTTCCTCGATCACCCGCTCGATCATGGAGATCGGGAAGGTCACCCCGGCGGCCTTGAGCGCCTGCAGGTCGACCGGGGCGAGCAGCCAGGGCCGGCCACGGTCCCGGGTCGCGGCCCCCGTGTTGGCCAGGATCGCCCCGAAGTCGCCCACCCGCGGGCCGTCGAGCCCGGCCACCGTCGCGGCGGGATCGGGCAGCTCGCAGATGTCGCGGACGGTCGGGAACCGGTGGCTGATGTCGATGACCTGGCCGTCGCGGACGATCATCGGTGAGGGGCCGTCGCCGGACGGGTCCCAGATCCGGCCGATGAGGACGCCGTCGCCGTCGTCCGGCAACGCCTCGGCGGCGGTGCCGACCCAGTCCGTGCCCGCGGCCGACCCTCGGGGCCGTGGCAGCGTCATGAGTCGCGCTCCAGGTTGAAGAAGGACCGCTCGTCGCGGGGACGGATGTCGAAGACGGCGTCCTGGAACATCCGCAGCGGGTGCGGTGTGAACGGGTGCCGCTCGATCGCGGTGAGATCGACCTCGATGCCCAGGCCGATCCCGGTCGGGATGAGGATGTCGCCGTCGTCGGTGAGCACCAGCCGCTCGTTGGTGATCTCGGGACGCCAGGGCACGTCGGTCGCCATGATCTCCAGGTACCGGAAGTTGGGTAGCGTCGCCCCGAGTTGCAGTGTCGCGGCCGTGCTGAGTGGACCGCTCGGGTTGTGCGGCGCGAAGCCCACGTAGCTGGTCGCGGCGAGCGTGGAGATGAAGGCCAGCTCGGCGATCCCGCCGGCGTGCGTCACGTCGGGCTGGACGAAGTCGACCGCCTGGCGGGCCAGCGCCGGCGCGAAGCCCTGCCGGCCGTACCACCGCTCCCCCGCGGCGATCGGCACCGGCGACGCGCGACGGATGTCGACGAGCGCGTCGAGGTTGTCCGGTGGGCAGGGCTCCTCGAACCACACCGGGTCGAACTGGGCGATCTCGGTGGCGACCTTGATGGCATGCCGGACGTCGAAGCGGCCGTGCCCCTCGACGAACAGCTCCACCTCGCGGCCCACCGCCTGACGGACGGCGTCGATCTGGGCGAGCACCCGGTCCAACTGGGCGGTGGTGATGGTGAGGTCGTAGTTCTCGAACGGGTCCCACTTGAGGCCCCGGAAGCCGGACTCCACCGTCCGACGCGCGGCGGCCGCGTAGTCCTCCGGCGTGACGGCCCCGGAGAACCAACCATTCGCGTACGCGCGGACCCGGTCGCGGGTCGCGCCGCCGAGAAGCCGGGAGACCGGTACGCCGAGCTCACGCGCCGAAATGTCCCACAGGGCCATCTCCAGCGAGCTCAACGCGGTCATGATCACCGGTCCGCCGCGCCAGTACCAGTCCCGCGTGGTCTCGTAGAGGATCTTCGAGATGCTTGTGGGATCCAGGCCCACCACCGCCTCGGCCAGCTCGGCGATGGCACCCTGGACGGCGCGTTCCTTGCCCTCCAGGGTGGCCTCACCGAGCCCGACGATCCCCTCGTCGGTGTGGACGCGCACGATCACGAGGTTCGTGCGGTAGAAGTCGACAACGAGTGTGTCGACAGAGACGATCTTCATCTTTCGGCTCAACCCTTCACCGCACCGGCGGTCATGCCGGACACCACGTACTTCTGGACCAACAGGTAGAAGGCGACGGCGGGCAACGTGAACAGGAAGGCGACTGCCATCACCGTCTGGATCGGTGTACCCAGTTCGCCGATGAAGTTCGCGATGCCGACGGAGGCGGGCTGCAGATCGGGGTTGAAGATGAACGTCACCGCGAACACGTACTCGTTCCAGGCGTGGAAGAAGGCGATGACCGCGGTGGCCGCGATCGACGGCGCGATGAGCGGCACGTTGATGCGGGTCAGTGTGGTGAAGGGCCGGGCGCCGTCGGCCCGCGCGGCTTCCTCCAGCTCCTTCGGGATGCCGTCGATGGCGCCCTTCAGGATCAGCGCGACGATCGGCAGGACGAAGGCGGAGTTCACCAGGACGAGGCCGGTCAGCGAGTCGAGCAGTTCGAAACGGCGGAACAGCGCGAACAGCGGGACGACCATCAGCGCCTCGGGGAGCATCTGCGTGAACAGCAGCACGACGGTCAGCACGGCCTTGCCCCAGAACGAGAACCGGGACAGCGCATAGCCGAGCGGAATGCCCAGGCCGACGGAGAGGACCATCGTGCCGACGGCGATGATCAGGCTGTTGAGCAGCCACCCGGCCGCCTTGCCCTCGGCCAGCGCGTCGACGAAGACCCCGAACTGGCCGAGGTCGGGCGTGAGCCGGGGCTGATCGGCGAAGAGGTCGCTGTTGCTGGACAGCGCCGTTACGAACATCCAGTACAGCGGGAACACCGCGACACCCAGCACGACGAGCACGGCGACGATCCGTGCGGTGACACCGAAACGGAAGCGCCTCATCGGACGTCCCCCTTCTCCACGGCACGGGCGACCAGGCGGCTGCCGATGATGACGATGAGCGAGATGACGACGCCGACCATTCCGATGGCCGCCGCCGATCCGAGTTCCTTCGAGTCGAACGCCTGCGAGTAGAGGTCGATGACGAGCGTCTCGGTGGCACCCACCGGCCCGCCCTTGGTCATCAGCCAGATCAGCTCGAACCGCCGCAGCGACCAGATCGTCATCAGCAGCGCCAGCAGACCCACGGTCGGCTTGATGACCTGCCAGGTGACGGCGCGGAAGGTGGCCCATCGTCCGGCGCCGTCCACGGTCGCGGCCTCGTTGAGGTCCTGGGGAACGGACTGCAGCGCGGAGAGCAGCACCACGGAGGTGAACGGGAACAGCTGCCAGATGGTCGTGGCGAGCACCGCCGGGAGCGCGTAGCGCGGGCTGTCCAGGATGGCGCCGCCGGGCACACCGAGCCCGACCGCGTCGAGGAAGCGGTTCACGATGCCGTACTGGGCGTTGAGCATCCAGGTGGCGATGAGCGCGACCGCGATGCCGGGAGCGGCCCAGGGGACGGTCACCAGCGCCCGTGCCACGCCACGGCCTCGGAACTTCCTGTTGAGCAGGAGCGCGACGACGAGTCCGGCGCCGATCGCGACGACGACACAGGTGATCACGTAGACGAAGGTGATCAGCAGGGTGCGGTGGAACTCGGGGTCGCCGAAGATCCGGTTGAAGTTGTCGAGCCCGACCCACTCGCTGCGGGTGGGGTTGAGCAGTCTCGTCCGGGTGAAGCTGAGGTACACCTCCTGAACGAGGGGTACCGCCTGGAAGACGAGGATGAACAGGGCGGCGGGCGCCAGGAACAGGTACGGCGTCCACTTGCTACCCAGCGGGCTGGGCCGACGCCGGCCTGGCGGTGTTGTCTTCGGTGCTCCGGTCTGCTCGACCACAGTCATCGGGTTTGGTCCTTCGTGGGGAAGGACGCTGCCGGCGCAGGGATCGTCGCGCCGGCAGCGTCGCCGTGTCGAGCGGTCAGCGGACCAGTTCGGTCGCCTGCTGCTGGGCACGATCCAGCGCCGACTTGAGGTCGGCCTTGCCCTGCAGTGCCGCGACCACGTTCTGCACGACCACCTTGCGGATGTCCGGCGTCTTGGCCTCGAACCCCAGCACGATCTGCGGCAGGCTGGTCTCGGTGAGTCCGTCGAAGACGGGGAGGAACGGGGTCGCCTTGAGTGACTCCGCGCTGCGCTGCGTGGTGGTGGCGACGCTGCTCGCGCCGAGGATCTCCTGCAGCTTGACCTGGTTCTGCGGCTCCAGCGCCCACTTGATGAAGGTGCCGGCCTCGTCCTTGCCCTCGCTCGCCTCGTTGATCACGATGGGTGCGAGGATCGCGCCCTGCTTGCGGACCGGGAACGGGATGGGCGCGACGTTGAAGTTCAGCTTGGCGTTCTGGCCGCGCGTGGCGGTCACGTAGCCGCCGTTGTTGAGCTCCATCCCGACCTTGCCCTCGGCGAACATCCGCCGGAACGTCGCCGCGTCCGCGCCGCGCGGGATCACGTTCGCGTCGTACAGGTCCTTGAACGCCTGCAGGCCCTTGAGGTTCTCGGGCGAGTTGATCGTCAGGTTCTTCCCGTCGGACCACGCGCCGCCGAAGCCGTAGACGTAGTTGAAGATGTCCTGCCAGACCCCGGCTTCCTCGGCCTCCGTCTGGCGGAACGCCAGGCCGAAGACGTCACCCTTGGTCAGCGACTTCGCGGTGGAGGTGAACTGCTCGTAGGTGGTCGGCGGCGTCGGGATCAGGTCCGCGTTGTAGAACATCGCGTAGTTCGACGCCTCGAAGATGACGCCGTGCCGGACACCGTCGTGGACCATGAACTGGTCGGGCTGCTTGAGCAGGTCGTACTTGCCGGCGTCGATCACCTTGCCCAGCGGCGCGACGAGGCCGGCGTCCGAGGCCGCCTCGAACTCGGGCATGTCGAATCGGACCAGGTCGGGCCCCTTGCCGCTGCCCATCTGGGTGAGCACGGTCTGGCCGAAGGTCGGGTATGGCACCGCGGCGGCGGAGACCTGGACCTTGGTCTGGCTCGAATTGAACTCGTCGAGCCACTTCGTCAACAGGGGCCCGCGGCCCGGGTCGCCGAAGGTCGAGGCGGCGAAGGTCAGTTTGGTGACGCCGTCGCCGGAATCGCCGTCGGAGCCGCAACCGGTCAAGAGGGTGGCGACCAGGCCGAGGGCACATGTCGCCCTGGCGATGCCGAAACGAGCGCGCTGATTACCCATCGTTACTCCACTGTTACGAGTTGGCGTCAGACCGATGAAATTGCAACGATCGTAGCGTCATGTGCAACGGTGTCAAGTGGCGATTGCGCATAGCGTCATCTATATTGCATAATGTGCAATGACAGCGACGGCGCTGCCCGTCGCGCGAGGGGAGACACAGCCTTGGCGCAATCGATTCGCCGCGCGATCGACCTCATCCGCCGATCCGCGGAGCACCCGCTGTCCCTTACGGAGGCTGCGGACGTGCTCGGCGTCCACAAGTCCACAGCCCTGCGCATCCTGCAGACACTGGAGTCCGCGCGCTTCGTCCGGCGGACCGGCGCGGGCACCTACGTGCTCGGCAGCGGCCTCATCGAGTTGTCCGAACTCGCGCTCGGCTCGATGGACCTCCGCCAGCCCGCGGCCGCACACCTGCGTGCGCTGCAACGCGAGACCGGCCACACCGTACACCTGGCCCAACTGACCGGCGACGAGATCATCTATATCGACAAGGTGGACAGTCCGGCGTTCGACGCCGTCAAGCTGCCGTCACGGGTGGGACGCGCGGTGTCCATCTACGCGAGCGCCGTGGGCAAGACCATCCTGGCCTACCTCCCCCGGCAGGAACGCGACCGCCTGCTCTCCCACGTCGTCTTCGAGAGATTCACCGACACCACCTTCACCGACCACGACGCCCTGGAAGCCGAGCTTGCCCGCATCCACGAATGCGGCTGGGCCGTGGACAACGGCGAGCACGACGCCTACGTGATGTGCGTGGCCGCCCCGATCAGGGATTCGCGGGGGCAGGTCATCGCCGCCGCCTCGATCACGGCGATCGAGGTCATCGCGAACCTCGACCAGCTGAAGAGCAACCTCCCGCTGCTCCTGGAGACCGCCGACAAGATCTCGTACGAGCTCGGCTACGCGCCGTCCGTGGCGAGCCCGGACGGTGACGGCCGCTCCGCGACCTGACCGCGCACGTCCCGGGCGATCACCGCGTTCTCGGCGCCGACCCGCCGGTGACGCGGTGGTGCTCGTCGGTCTCCATGTCGATGAAGACCTGGATCATGCCCCGGTAGATCCGTTCGATCAGATCCGGGTCGGCGCCGGCCTCGCCCGCCAACGTGCGGACCCGGGCCACTACCTGCGCCACCCGGTCCGGCGCACGGACCGCCTGGCCGTCGCTCTTGAGCGGGGCGGCCTGCCGGACCAGCGCCTCCCGCCGGGCGAGCAGCCCGACCAGTTCCCCGTCCAGCTCGTCGATCCGAGCGCGGATCTCGGTCAGCGTCGCCGCAGTCTCTGCCACGCCGGGAATCGTCGCACGATGGCGACACGATCAGGCGACCCGCTCAGGCCTGCCTGCCCCCCGCTCGGTCTCAGCCGGCGACGGCGCTGCCGCGGGTGGCGACGGTGCGAAGGCCCTGATCGATGAAATTGACCATCCAGTCGAAGCTCTCGTCGACGGACGCGTCGATCTGGAACCCACCGGCCGCCTCCAGGGTGGCGAACCCGTGTAGGACGCTGCGCAGTGTCCGCATGGCGTGGATCTCCTGGCCGGGGTCCAGCCCGTACCCGCTCAGCATGGCCGCCCAGGAGGCGAGCACCCGCTCGCTGGCCGGGATGAACGGGTCGTCGGGGCCGGTCGGGCGGGCGGCGTTGGCGACCGCGTACCGGCCGGGGTGTTCCCGCACATACGTCCGCATGGCCTGGGCGCCGGCGGCGAGGGCGTCGCTGCCGGACCGGCCCTGGATGGCGTCGCGGATGGCATCTCCGGCCTCGGTCATGGCCAGGATGGCGATCCGGTGGGTCAGGTCGGCCTGGCTGGTGACGTGCTTGTAGAGCGAGGGGGTCTTGATCCCGAGCCGTTCGGCGAGCAGGCCCATGCTGAGGTTGTCGAAGCCGACCTCGTCGATCAGGGCGGCTGCGGCTTCGGTGACCGCCGCTGGGGTGAGTCGGGCCTTAGGCATTGGCCAACGTCCGGGCGAGGAAGGGCAGGGCCAGGGCGAGCACCTCGTCGGGCGTCTGGACGTGCGGGTAGTGGCCCGCGCCGTCGATGACAGCCAGCTCGCCGAGCCCTCGCGGCATGTCGGCGACGATGCGCTCGCCCTCGGCCCGCGGGTCGGCCCAGTCGGGGTCGACGCTGCCCTGGATCACCAGGACCGGGCAGGTGACGTTGGGCAGTTGCCGACCGGCGTCGGCCGGGCTGGTCTTGGCCATGGCCTGGAGGACCTTCATCCGGCCGGGCTCACTCATCTTGGCCTCGATGCGCGCCAGCTCGCTGTGCCAGTCGGCGGGCTTGGTCGGGATCGCCACGTCGAGGTACTTGCGCCAGTTCGCCAGGCTGCCCCGCATGAGCACCTGCGCCAGTTGCAGGTAGCCGGCCCGGAAGCGCTTCACCCGCGCCAACCCACCCAGGTCGAAGGACTGTACGCGGGTGAACGGCGCCAGCTCGATGACGCCGGCGATCAGCTCGGGTGCGGTGGCGGCCGCGATGGTCGCGGCACCGCCGCTGATCGACTGGCCGATGATCACGGCCGGACCGCCGAGGTGGCGTACGACGGCGACGAGATCACCAGCGATGTCGGTGCGGCTGTAGCCGTCCCAGCCGAGGCTGGAGTCGCCGCAGCCACGGATGTCGACGTTGGCGACCCGGTAGCCGGCCGCGGCCAGGGCCGGCGCGACGAACCGGTAGGAGTGTCGACTGTCGCCCATGCCGTGCGCCAGGACGACAAGTGGGCCCTGCCCGGTGACCTCGTAGGCGATGGTGTTGCCGGCAATGTCCAGGTGCTCGGTCATGACGTCCTCCAGTAGAGCTAACGTGATTAGCTATAGGCTAATGGCGTTAGCCCGCTGGGTCAAGCGCCGGGCGCCGCGACCCGTATAGTTCCGCGATGGAAACGGACACGGTGCGACAGGCTTACACTTCCGTCGCGGAGCTCTACATCGAGCTGTTCGGCACGAGCCAGCAGGTGGACGCCAACGACCTCGCCCTCATCAGACGACACCTGGGCAGCCGGCCCGGCCGGGTGCTCGACCTGGGGTGCGGGCCAGGCCACCTCACCGGCTACCTTCGTGAGCTGGGCGTCGACGCAGTGGGGATCGACCTGGTCCCCGAGTTCATCGCGCATGCGCGGGCGGCCCACCCGAGCGTGGAGTTCCACCTCGGGTCGCTGGAACGCCTCGACGTCGCCGACGAGTCCATCGACGGCATCCTGGCCTGGTACTCGTTGATCCACCTGCCGCCGCAGGAGCTCGACGGCGTACTCAAGGAGTTCCGGCGGGTGCTGACCCCGGCCGGACGGTTGGTGCTGGGTACCTTCACCGCCGACGAGGTCGGCGCCTTCGACCACAAGGTCGTGACCGCCTACCGGTGGCCGCTCGACGAGTTCGCCGAGCGACTCACCCACGCCGGTTTCCAGGAGGTCGAACGCCTGCCCCGACCCGGCGACGACCAACACCGGCCACATGCCGCCATGGCCGCGGTTGTGGTGTGAGTGCGCCGAGGGCCGGCCTCCCATCGCGGAAGACCGGCCCTCGGCCAGCGTGAGCACCCGCGTCGACGCGGGCGTCCGGTACGGCGGCAGCGCGCTCAGGCGCTGAGCTTCCCGGCGATCTTGACGACTCGCTCGGCCATGTGGTCGAGGGCAGCGAACTGGGCGTCGCCCAGCGGGGCGTCGTTGCTTCCGCCGGTGACGTGCGAGACGCCGTACGGGTTGCCGTCGGCGAACTTCAGCGGGTCGGTGTAGCCCGGGGCGACGACCAGACCGCCGAAGTGGTGGACGGTGTTGTAGAGCGCGAGAAGGGTCGACTCCTGGCCGCCGTGCGCGGTCATGGACGCGGTGAAGCCGGCGTACACCTTGTCGGCGAGCAGCCCCTGCGCCCACTGCGGACCGAGGGTGTCGATGAACTGCTTGAGCTGGCTGGCGAGGTTGCCGTAACGGGTGGGCGTGCCGAACAGCACCGCGTCCGCCCAGACGACGTCGTCGGCGGTCGCCTTCGGCTCGTTCTTCGTGGCGTCGAAGTGCTGGCTCCAGGCGGCGTTGGAGGCGATGGCCTCCGCCGGGGCGAGCTCCGGAACCTGACGCAGCCGCACCTCGGCGCCGGCCTTCTCGCCAGCCTCGGCGAGGCGCTTGGCCATGGCGTGGAGGGTACCGGTGGACGAGTAGTAGATGACGGAGAGCTTGGTCATCGGAAGCATCCTTCCCAAAGTAGTTGCCGCTGATAAATTTGCGACCGCAACAATCTCGACTGTAGCAGCCGCCCCGCGGCGCCCCAACGTCCTGACCATGCCCAGCTCCGTGACGGAGCACACCAGGAGACGGACGCGGGCTGCGACCGTCCAGCTGATGAAGCGGGACGGTTCGGCCCCCTACGATGAGGCGATGGACCCCGCGGGCGCGCTGCCGGCGATGCGGTACCACCTGCTCGGACCGGTCGAGGTGCGGTCGTCCTGCGGGGAACGGCTGGCCCTCGGCACACCGATGCAGGTGCGCCTGCTGGCCGTCCTGATGTCGCAGCCCGGCACCGGGTGGTCCATCGACCAACTCGTCGACGAGCTGTGGCAGGGACGCCCACCGAAGACGGCAGCCGGCAACGTGAAGACCTATGTCTGGGCGTTGCGCCGGGCGATGCGGTCCCCGGGTCTCCCCGACCCCGCCATCGTCGCCGGGCCCACCGGCTACCACCTCGCCCTCGACGGGCAGACGGTGGACAGCGTGGCCTTCGACGACCTGGCCCAGCGCGGGTACTCCGCCCTGCGGCAGGGTCACTGGTCAGCCGCCCAGGAGTCGTTCGAGGCCGCGTTGGCGCTCTGGCGTGGGGAGCCGTTCGCGGGCCTGCCCGGCTGGGGGGTGTTGCTCTCCGTCCGAGCCCGGCTCCAGGAGCAGCGGTCGAGCCTGGTGGAGGAGGTCGCAGACCTCAAGCTGCGCGCCGGACGGCATCACGAGCTGATCGAACCGCTCCGAACCCAGGTCGACGACGATCCGCTGCGCGAGCGCCCATGGGGGCAACTGATGGTGGCCCTGGCGCGGGCGGGCCGGCGCGTCGACGCGCTGGCGACGTACCGGCAGCTCCGCCAACTCCTCGCCGACGAGGTGGGAGTCGAGCCCGGTCCCGATCTCCAACACCTGCACACCCGCATCCTGCGGGCCGAACGGGAGCTGTTGACATCCGATCCGCGGCCACCGGAAAATTGCCCGGCGCGGGTCGTCCCCCGGCAGCTGCCGGCCCCACCGACGTTGTTCACCGGCCGTGCCGGGGAGCTGGCCCGGCTCACCACGCTGCTGCTCGGTGACCCCGGATCGACCGGCACCGTCGTCATCACCGGTACGGGCGGCGTCGGGAAGAGCTGGCTGGCGCTGCGTTGGGCGCACGACAACCTGCACCACTTCCCCGACGGGCAACTCCACGTCGACCTGGGTGGCTTCGGCACCGCGACGCAGGAGGCCTCGCCCTCGGCCGTCGTCGTCCGCTCGCTGCTGCCCGCGCTGGGTGTCAAACCCCTGGAAATCCCCGCCGAGCCGGCGGCCCAGTTCGCCCTCTACCGCAGCCTGACCGCGGACCGACGGCTGCTCGTACTGCTCGACAACGCCCGCGACGCGGAACAGGTGCGGCCGCTGCTTCCGGGGTCGACCCGCTGCGGTGTGCTCGTGACGAGTCGCCACACCCTGCCCGGCCTGGTCGCCGCCGAGGGTGCCCAGCCCCTCGCACTCGACCTGCCCAGCGACGGCGAGGCGCGTCAGCTGCTCGTACGCCGACTGGGTGCGCAGCGAGCCGCCGCCCAGCCGGCGGCGGTGGACGAGCTGATCAGACGTACCGCGCGCTTGCCCCTTGCCCTGTCCATCGTGGCCGCGCGAGCCGCCGCCCGACCCACGTTTGCGCTCCAGGCCATCGCCGACGACCTGGCGGCGAGTCGGGGCGGCCTCGCCGCCCTGGCCACCGACGATGCCGCCACCGACGTACGGACCGTGTTCTCCTGGTCGTACCGTCTGCTCAGCGCGGACGCGGCCCGACTGTTCCGGCAGATCAGCCTGCACCCCGTCGGGGACGTCAGCGCGGCGGCGGCGGCCAGTCTCGCCGGGGCGCCGCCGCACCTGATCCGGCCAGCGCTCGACGAGTTGACCCGGGCGAACCTCCTCGCCGAGCGGTCCCCCAACCGCTTCCGTTGTCACGACCTGCTCCGCGCCTACGGGGAGGAGCTGACGTACGCGCTCGACCCTCCGGCCGACCGTGGCGCCGTCCGGGAACGCGTGCTCGACCACTACCTGGGTTTCGCCCGGGGCGCGGCGAGGCTTGTCGACGCCGGTTGGCAGCCGGTCGATCCGCCGCCCGTGCCCGCCGACGCCCCACCGCCGGCGTTCGCCGACCACCGGGCCGCGCTGGCCTGGTTCACCGTCGAACAGGGGGTGCTGCTGGCCGCCGTCGACGACGCGGTCGCGCACAGTTTCGACGCCCACGCCGGGCAACTCGCCCAGGCCCTCACACCCCTGCTCAGCCGGCTGTCGCAGTGGCACGACCTGGCCGCCGTACAGGCCATCGCGGTCACGGTCGCGCAACGCCGCGGTGATCCACGGGCCGAGGCGCTGGCCCACCGGGACCTGGCGCTGGCCCACATCCAGCACCGCCGGTTCGATGCGGCCCACCACCACCTTCGGCGCGCGATGGCCCGGTACGACCAGGCCGGCGACCTCCTGGGAAAGGCCAGCGCACACCTGCACCTCGCCTGGCTGTCCGACATCGAGGGCGACGCCGGGGCGGCACTGCCGCACGCCAGGGAGGCGCTGGCGCTGTCCAGCAGCACCGACGACCGGCTCGGCGAGGCGGCAGCGCTCAACGCGCTCGGCTGGAGCCACGCCCGGCTGGACGAGCACGACCGCGCCATCGCCTACTGCGAGCAGGCGCTCGCGCTCTACGAGAAGGCCGAGGACCGGCTCGGCGCGGCCCACACCTGGGACAGCCTCGGATTCGCCTATCACGGCCTCGGGCTACACCCGACCGCGGCGGACTGCTACCGGCGCGCGCTCACGCTCTATTCCGACGTTCAGGACCAGTGCGGGAGGGCCGACACACTCGTCCGCCTCGGCGACATCCATCAGGAGGTCGGCGACCACGACACCTCGGTCAACCTGTGGCGGCAGGCGTTGGCGATCCTCGACCGGGTCGGTCACCCGCAGGCCGTGGTGCTGTCCGAGCGGCTGGCGGCGTACCAGTGAAGGCCCTGCGCCGGCCGTCCCCGGACCGGCATGGATCCGACGTGGACCGGACGTCGGCAGGCTGGACGAATGTTGACCACGAAGAGAACCACCTTCCGGCATCCCAGCGGGGTTGACCGTCGACGCCGGCGGCTCCTCGGCAGCCTCTCGGCCGTCGTCGCGGTCCTCGTCGCCCTGTCGCTCAACGCCCCACCGTCGCTCGCGGGCACCACGCCGGCCGAGGCCGGCGGCAACGGCCCGGTCACCGTGAACACCACAGGCGGGTGGAACGGTCGCATCGACTGGCAGGCGTGCCCGGAACGGCCCGACGATCCGGGCACGCGGTGCGGCACCCTGCGCCTGCCGGTCGACTGGGCCCGACCGGGCGGGGAGACCTTCCAGCTCGCGCTGGCCCGACGCACCGCCACCGACCCGGCCGCGCGCATCGGTGCCCTGGTCTACAACCCCGGCGGTCCCGGCATGTCCGGGGTGGACGTGGTGCTGACGGCCGACAGCCAGCTCGGGCCGGACGTGCTGCGCCGCTTCGACATCGTCGGCTTCGATCCCCGGGGCACGGTCCGCAGCACACCGGTGCGCTGCTCATCGGCGCTGCTGGCCCGGCACCCCGCCCTGGCACCCGCCAACGCCGCGGAGTACGAGCGGCTGCGCACCTACAACGGCCAACTGCGCGACGACTGCCGCGCTCAGAGTGGCCCGCTGTTCGACCACCTCGACAGTGTGAGCGTCGCGCGTGACACGGATGCCATCCGGGCGGCACTCGGTGAGCGGCAGCTCAGCTTCTACCAGTGGTCCTACGGCACGCTGATCGGGCAGTCCTACGCCGAGCTGTTCCCTGACCGCGTCCGCGCGCTGGTCATGGACAGCGTGATGGACCACAGCCAGGGGGTCCGGGAGTACTTCCGCAGCGGGGCGGCCAGTAACGAGGCCCTGTTCCACGAGTTCGTGACCTGGTGCGAGCGGACTCCCAGCTGCGCGCTGCACGGTCGCGACGTCCCGGCACTCTTCGACCGACTGATGCGCCGTGCCGATGCCGGCACGCTTGTCGACGCGGGTACGGGCACCGCGCTGACCTGGTTCGAGCTTGGGTTCGCGACCTTCGTCAACTTCTTCGACGCGACCTGGGCCGATCTCGCGAACATGCTGCTCGCGCTGGAGCGGGGCGAGCCCGCCGCGCTCGCGTCCCCGATGGTGCCGGTCGACGGCGACAAGGACCTGACCGAGTACGCGCTACCGGCGTTCTGCCAGGACTGGTCGCTGCCGATCGACGGGTTCGCCGACTGGAACCGGTATCTCGAACTGTCCCGCGCCGCCTCGCCGCACCTGCGGGCCTCCCCGCTGGCCGTCCGCTTCGGTGCGATCTGCCTGGGCTGGACGGCGACCAACCCACAACATGAGCTGCGGGTACGGACGAGCGCGCCGCTGCTGGTGCTCAACGGGCGGTACGACCCGGCCACCCCGTACGACGGAGCCCAGCGGGTGGTACGCCAGCTCGGCAGCCGGGGCCACCTCCTCACCTACGAGGGGTCGGGCCACGCCAGCTACCCACGCAACGAGTGCACCCGTCGTCACGTGGAGCGGTACCTCATCACCAGGGCCACCCCGCCGCCCGGCGCGAGCTGTCCGGCCGCCCCGGTCTGACGCGTCGACGTCGTCACGGTGACGCCCCAGCTCACGGTAGGTAGCGCGACCGGTCCAACGACGCGTCGGTCAGGTCTGCTACCCCGGTGGCTGGGGCGCCGCCGCCGCACCCCTCTCGGGTCAGGAGCCGTCGGGCGGGTCGGCCGGCTGCTGTCCCGGCCAGAACGGCCACTCCTCGAACGATCGGCACCGTCCGTCGTCGGCGAACCGCATGACCCACAGGTCGCGGTACTCCTGGTCGACCGGGTCGCCGTAGCGGACCTCCTGGCGTGACACGGCGGTGTCCCCCTCGACCGCGACGATCTCCGTGGTCATCCGAAACACCTCGTCGGGGCCCTTGCGCTGCTTCTCCCACATCCGGGCGATGGCCGGCAGGCCGACGACGGGCGTCCAGTACGGCCCCTGCTGGTAGCTCGCGTCCTCGGTGAAGAGCGTGACCAGGGCGTCCGTTCCCGGGGTCCGCCACAGCCGCTCGTAGGTGGCTAGCCACTCCTCGACGTGCTTCCTGTCCATGGCCATCACCTTGCCATCCGAGCGGCGCCCAGCTGGGAGAACCCGCAGGCCGCGCGTGGCGCACACATCGGGGCGCTCGCCACCCTCGGCCCGGACACCCCCTTGACATCGAAAGGTGTCGCCAGCCACACTCCCGATGCTAATTCGATTTAGCTGCCATCGGAGCCCTCAACTCCCACCACCGGACCAGACCGCGACGAGCGACCACCACAAAGGAGTCTTCGCGCATGAGGGAAACGACCGGAAGACGCAGGCTCCGGCTTGCGATCTCGATTCTCGCGCTCACGGCACTCGGTGCGGGGGCCGTCGTCCCCGCACCGGCTGCCGCCGCGGGCAGGCCCACGCCCGTGCCGGGCGCGACGGTCAAGGCGGACCGCAATTCACCAACCGGTTACACCGTCACGTTCGTCTACCGCAATCCCCACGCCACCCAGGTCCGCCTCGCCGGGGACCTGACCCTGCTCGACGTCGACACCGGCACCACGCGCTACCAGCCGGAAGAGTGGCAACCGGGGCGCTACCACGCGGGCGGCACCGAGTTCCTCCGCGACATGACCAGGGGCCCGAAGGGAAACTGGTCGGTCTCGGTCCCGCTGCACGCCGGAGGTCTCAGCTACTGGTACCGCGTCTGGGACCCGACCCAGGGTTGGGAGAACAAGCGCATCTGGGATCCCGCCTCGACGAACCCTCGGCCGCCGGGCGAGTCCTCGTTCCGGGTCAGGAACAACGACGTTCTCGATGCCGTGTACGTGCCGTACGCAAGGAAGCAGAACGACCCGGTGCTGAAGGAGCGTGCGGACTACGAGCTTCCGGTGGCCGACCGCGCGAAGCGGGGAACCGTCCAGTACGTCCCGTACACGACGATCCTGGGCGACAGCGGCCACTACCTCGGCGTCTACCTGCCGGCCAACTACGACGCCAACCGCGCTGAGCCGTACAAGGTCGCGTACCTCGCCCACGGCATCTTCGGCGACGAGACCGACTTCATGGTCCCCGCGAACGTCCCGAACATCCTGGACAACATGACGGCCAGGGGTGAGATCGAGCCGACGGTGGTCGTCACCATGGGCAACCACTTCACGGGCACCGGCCTCGGCTTCGCCTCCTACAACCAGACCAACGCGGCCAACAACCTGGTCCAGACGATCCTTCCTCTCATCGAGCGCAGCTACAACGTCTCGACCGAGCGGTCCGGGCGCGCCTACGCCGGGTTCTCGTACGGCGGGATGACCGGCGGCGTCGTCATCAAGAACTACCCGACCACTTTCGCGTTCTACGGACACTTCTCCGGTAATCCGTCCCTCACCACCCAGGACTACGACACCATCGCTAACGCGGTCGGGGACGACGACCTCTCCGTCTTCCTCGGCAACGGCGTCTTCGAGGGCAACCTCAACGCCCAGAACGCCATCGCGGACAACTTCCGGACCCGGGGGTACGCTGCCGCGACGGCTCAGGTCCCCGGCGCGCACGACGGGATGACGGCCGGCCAACTGTTCACGATCTTCGCCCGGGACATCCTGTGGTCGGGCGTCGACTCCGTGTCGGTGGCGCCCGCGACGGTGAACCTGACGACGGGCTGGAACTGGACCAGGCAGTTCACCGCCCAGGTGACGACCAACGAGGGTGTGAGTCCGGCAGTGACGTGGTCGGTCCAGAAAGCCACCTCCACCGGGACCACCATCTCCGCGGAGGGTCTGCTCTCGGTAGCCGCCACGGAGACCGCGTCGTCGCTCACTGTCGTGGCCACGTCGGTGGTCGATCCGACCAAGTCACGCTCGGCCCAGGTCACCCTTACGCCTCCGGGCCCGGCACGAGTCGCGGTGAAGGCGAAGGCCACGCCGACCTCGGTCGTCCGTGGTGGCATGTTCACGCTGACCGTCGACGTGCGGGCACAGTCTCCGCACCGCAAGGCTCCGAAGGTGACCGGCGAGGTCGCCGTCACCTTCGGCGGCACCACTCGGGTGGTTCCGCTCCGCGGTGGCGCGGCCGTCGTCGAACTTCCGACCGACGGGTTGCCCACCGGGGTGTACCCGGTGCACGTCGCCTACTCGGGTGACCCGGTCCACGCCCCCACCGCAGCGGTCCACCAGCAGCTGCGGATTCACTAGCCAGCAGGGGTGGGCCGGCGACCTCTCGTCGTCGGCCCACCGTCAGGCGCCCGTCCGGACCGTCAGCTCACGCCCCGAACCGCCTCGATGATCGTCTCGGCGACCTCACTCGGCCGGGCCACCGTCATCGCGTGCGAGCCACCGACGACCTCGCGTTGCCCCCGGGGGTTGGCCCGCTCGGCCATGAAGCGGTGCACGTCGGCGGGAATGTTCTTGTCAGCGTCCCCGAACACGAACCAGCTGGGCAGCGAGCGCCAGGCGGGGTCGCCGGTGAGCTTGTCACCCAGGCCCTGTTCGGTGATCGGCCGCTGGGTCCGGGCCATCAGCGCGGCCATGTCGTCCGACGCGTCCGCGCAGAACTGGGCGTGGTACTGGTCCTGGCCGATCGCCACCTCGTTCCCACCGGTCGACACCGGGTACTGCACCAGCGTGTCGGCGAGGGTGCTGCCGGGGAACTTCGCGGACAGCGTCAACGCCGACTCACCGGTGTCCGGAGCGAAGGCGTTGACGTACACGAGGGCCCGCACCGAGGTGTCGCCGGCCGCGGCCTGGGTGATCACCATGCCGCCGTACGAGTGGCCGACGAGGACGACCGGACCGCCGATCCCGCGGACCACGTCCCGCACGTACGCGGCGTCGCCCGCTACGCTCCGCAGCGGGTTCGCGACGGCCACCGAGTCGTACGCGGCGCCCAGCCGCTCGAGCACACCGTTCCAGCTCGCCGACTCGGCGAACGCGCCGTGCACGAGCACGATGGTGGGCTGTGGATCAGGCATGACAGGTGCCCCCTCACTCCGTAAAGCTGTTCACCGCCGGTCGCACTGGTACGCCTGGATACCCGTTACGCGAGTGTGAAACGTCCGGTCCCGATTGGCAGGAGGCTGCGATGGCTACGACGACGCTGGCCGAGGTGATGGCCGAACTGGAAGGGCTGGAGGACCCGAAGGCACGGGAGGTGAACGCCAGACACGGTGACGATCATGGTGTGCCCCTCGGTGCGCTTCGGGCGCTCGCGAAGCGGCTGAAGACGCAGCACGATCTCGCGCGCCAACTCTGGGCGACGGGTACGACCTCGGCGAGGCTGCTGGCGATCCTGATCTGCCGTCCCAGGGCGTTCGAGCGGGACGAGTTGGACGCCATGGTGCGCGAGGCACGCACCCCGAAGGTGCACGACTGGCTCGTGAACTACGTGGTGAAGAAGAATCCGCACGCCGAGGAGCTGCGGCTGGCCTGGTTCGCCGACCCGAATCCGGTGGTCGCGAGTGCCGGCTGGGCGCTGACCACCGAACGCGTGACGAAGAAGCCCGAGACGCTCGACCTCGCGAGGCTGCTCGACGTGATCGAGACCGAGATGAGGGACGCGCCGGATCGCCTGCAGTGGGCGATGAACCACTGCCTGGCGCAGATTGGCATCGAGCACGCCGAGCACCGCATTCGGGCGATCGACATCGGCGAACGCCTGGAGGTGCTGAAGGACTACCCCACCTCCCCCGGCTGCACGTCTCCGTTCGCGCCCACCTGGATCGGCGAGATGGTGCGCCGAGCGCGATAGAAAGCGGGTTCCCGGTCTCGACCGCGTCAGCGGGGTCGACGCCATCTCCCACGCGCCCCTATAGTGAGTTCCATTATGAGACTTACTACTTTCTGGCGGTGGTGGGTCGCCGGCACGACCAGCCAACTCGGCTCGGCGGTCGGCGCGGTGGCGCTACCGCTGACCGCGCTGACCGTGCTCGACGCGACGGCCTTCGAGATGGGTCTGATCACGGCGGCGAGCTATCTGGCGTACCTTCTGATCAGCCTGCCGGCGGGGGTGATCGTGCAGCGTGTGCCGCTGCGCGGCATGCAGGTCGCCCTGGATCTGGTCCGGTCGCTCGCCATCGCGTCGGTTCCGCTGGCCTGGTGGTTCGACATGCTGACGGTGACCCAGCTGATCGCGGTCGCCCTGGTGGTGAGCTTCGCCAACGTGCTGTTCGACGTGGCGAACCAGACCTTCCTGCCGGAGATCGTGCCGGCCGCGCAGTTGCAGGCCCGCAACAGCCTCACCTCCGGGACGCATGCCGCCACCGCGCTGGGCGGGCCATCCCTGGGCGGTCTCGCGGTGCAGTTGCTGGGTGCGGTGCCGACGCTGTTCGTGGACGCCGTCAGCTACCTGCTCTCCGCGGTGTTGCTGCGCACCCTGCCGGCCCGGCGGGTGCAGCGACCGGCCGAGCGGCCACCGATGGTCACGATGATCCGTGAGGGCTGGCACTTCGTGCTCCGACACCCGATCATCGGACCGGCCATGTGGGACGCCACCGCGACGAACTTCGTCAACGGCGCCATGCTGGCCCTCTTCCCGTTCTATCTGGTGCGCGAGCTGCACGCCTCGCCGTTCATGGTCGGGCTGCTGCTCGCCGCGGACGGCCTCGGCACACTCATCGGCGCTGCGCTGACGACCCGGTTCACCGATCGTTTCGGCACCGCCCGCGGCCTGATCATCTCGGCCTTCGTCGGTGTGGTCGGCGCGCTCATCATCCCGTTGGGCACCGGCACCACCGCATTCCTGGCCTTCGCCGTCGGGAACCTCATCTTCGCCGGTTCCACAGTGGTGCTCAGCGTGACCACCCGCACGTACCGGATGCTCGCCAGCCCGCCGGAGCTGCTGTCCCGGGTGATCGCCACGGTCAAGTTCGTCTCCTGGGGCGCCATCCCGGTCGGCGGCCTGCTCGCCGGCATCCTGGCCGGGCCACTCGGCGCCCGCACCACCCTGCTGATCTTCGGGGCGCTCACCGTGCTGTCCCCGATCATCTATTTGTCGACGCCGATCCGCCGGCTGCGTGACCTGCCACTCGACCCCACGCCGACACCCACCGAGGCCCGGGTGTGAACCGGCCTTGTGTGTTTTCGGTTGGTCCACAGTGCTCACTCGGGATGTCGACACAAGGTGTAGCCCGCGGTTTCCCGGGGCAAGAACCCGCGCATGGAGGCAACGGCAGGGTGCGAGGGGCAACCGCTCGGCCAGTGGCACCGGACCGGTGAATCGGATCGGGCCGGGCTGGCGACACCGCTGCCGGCGGCCTTCGTCTGATGCGGCTGAGGCACAGCCTCCCCCCGGTGGCTTTCGGAGCGGTGGCGCTCGGCGCGGCTCTGGGTGCCAACCCCGCCCATGCCGACACGCCGCCGCCGCGTCTCCCGCTGGTGGAGCTGGCCACCTCACCGAAGGTCATCAAGGTTTCGGTGGCCGATCTGATCGAGGTGCAGCTGACCGTCCCGTTGCCCCTGCCGACCGCGGTCGTCCCCTTGCCGCTACCCGTGCCCCTACCGTCGACGGACCCGCTGCCCCTGCCGTCGGCCGTTCCGGTGCCGACGCCGTCGGCCACACCCTCCACCGTGCCGCCACGTCGGCCGGCCCCTACCCCATCGTCGTCGAAGGCCACGCCCACACCGTCCACCTCGGCGTCCCCCGATGGACGCGTGGCCTCGCCGCCAACGCCGCCACCGTCGACGCGGTCCCGGGGTGGCGACCAGGGCACGTCCGATGGCCGGGCGGCCAAGCAGGCGCGGGCGACGATGACCGCCGTCACCGGAGAGCGGCCCGACCCGCCGGCCCGTCCCGCACCGGGGCCACCGGCGTTCGTGCTGGCGCTCGCGTCCGCACCGGCCGGCGTCGGTGCCGGCGGCGCTGATCCACCCACGTCGACAGCCGAAGCTCCGCCGCCCACCTCGCCGCTGCGGCCAGGGCTCACCGTCACCGCCGTCGACATACGCGCCACCAGCCGTCCTGTGGAGCGGGGCCCTCCCCCGCCCCAACACCTCCTGATCACCCACTCGCGTCCACGACGTTGATCAGGAGAGGTTCATGGAAATCGCCGTTATCTGGATCCCGGCCCACATCGAGCCGTCGGAGCCCGCCGTCGCGAGGTGTCTCAGCCACCTTCGCCGACACTCCTACCGATTCGCAGGAATCATGCGGGCCTCGTGGGAGACCGTCGAGCAGACGATGATCGACGGTGAGGTGGATGTCGTCGTCATCGCCGACTTCGCCCACCTCCCGCCGGATCGGTCCCCCCGGATCGAGCTGGCCAGCTGCCCCGGCGTCGACGCGGACGAGGACCGAACGGTTCCCGACCCACAGCTCGACTGACACCACGAAGCGCCCCATCCGCTATGGACGGGGCGCTTCGTCGATCTGGCTTATCGATCCAGACACCCTGCTGGTCAACACGCGACGCCGTGGACGACGGCAGAAGGCTACTTCGACGTGATGCCGTCGTACGGGTCCCAGTGCGCGACGTAACGCAGAAGTGAACGGGCCAGGTCCTGGTTGGCCGCCGCCCATCTGGTGTCGAAGAGGAACCACTGGTCGAACCCGAAGAAGTCATCGATGTACCGGGCGACCTGCGCGATGTGCGGGTCGATCCGGATCAGCGACCCGACGGACGGCGCCGGGGTCATCATCTCCAGCGTCTCCCGGTGGATCTCGTCGTGCGTGAACACCCGGTCGAGGTTGGCGGGCGACGGGTCGTATCCGGGCAGCCGGGCGTAGCGCGCCAGCGCCACGCCAGCGTCCTCTTCGTCCGGCGCGATCAGGGCCCGCAGCAACCGGGCGTCGTGCGGCCAGAGCCGGGTGTCGGGCGCGTCGACGGCCCGAAGACGGGCGGCGAAGCCCGGCAGAGTGAGGCCGGGGAAGACGAGGGCGCCAGCCAGATCCAGGTTCGTCTCGATACCAGGCGGATCCCAGCACAGACGGACCGAGAAGACGGCCTCCGGCCCGGACGGAGCGATGCGGACGGTACGGACCGGCACGCCATGCTCGAAGACCGCACCGGGCGCGGCGGCGTCGGCGCGCAGCGGCCAGGTGTCGTGGAGCAGGTACGCGAGCCGGTCAGGCGACGCGGTGGCGGCGTCCTCGTCGACGAAGTAGTAGGCCAGATCCACCTCGTCGTCGTCGGTCCGCACACGCAGGGCGTGCTCACCGAGCCGGATGAACGTGCCGTCGTCGTCGCCCTCCACCCAGAGGTGCTCGTTCAGCAGGTCGCGCAGCTCGTCAACCGTCTCCGGCGGTGGCAGGTGCCGCTCCCGGGCCTCCTCGAAGATCGAGTCCAGGCCGTAGACGTCCTCGCCCAGCTCGCTCTCGATCCATTCTCGTGGGTCGTCGCGACCCCAGCCCCGGCGGAACCAGTCGAGCGGGGTCGCGTCGGGCACGGTGACCACCCGCTTGCTGAACGGCGATTCCTCGCGCCACCGGCAGACGAAGTACATGCGGCGCACTCTAGGCGAGCTGACCGACAGCGAACCCGTGCCGACAGCACGGCGGTCGCCACCGGCAGAAGCCGCGGCGCCCCCACGGGAAACCCGTACCACCAGAATGTCGGGCGGTGGCATCATGTCGCCATCACCGGGACCGACAGGGAGCAGACCATCGGCAACTCCGACACGATCACGTTGTGGCGGCCCACCGGGCAGGCCGAACTCGACCTTGTGGCGGCGGCCGGGTGGCGGGCTTGGCCACCACGCCTGCCCGACCAGCCGATCTTCTACCCCGTGCTCAACCGCTGGTACGCCACGAAGATCGCCCGCGAGTGGAACGTCCCCGCCAAAGGCGTCGGTTACGTGACCCGGTTCGACGTGCGACGTTCCTACCTGGACCGCTACCAGGTTCAGCAGGCCGGTGGTCGCGATGTGCTGGAGTACTGGATCCCCGCCGAGGAGCTTGACGATTTCAACGCCCACCTCGTCGGCGCGATCATCGCGGAGGCCGAGTACCGGGGCCCCGTCGACGACGAGGAGTTCACCGACGCGGAGGAGGCCCTGGGTCGGGCGCTGCCTGAGGCGTGGCGCACCTACCTCCAGGGCGAGTCGTGGTTCCGGCGAGGCTGGATGACCACCGAGGCCTACGTGTGGCTCAATTCGCCACGCGAGATGCTCGAGCTGCACGAGGCGTGGGACCAGGCCACCGTCGCCCACCCCGGTATCGCGATCATCGGCGGTGACGGTTCCAGAGAACAGCTCGTCCTCGACCTGCGCAGTGACCCCGCCCCGGTGCTGCTCGTCGACATCGTCAGTGGCGGGTGGGACACCGCCATCCGGCAAGCCGACGATGTCGGCCAGCTTCTCGACCGCATCGAGGCGGGCACCTTCGCGTTCGACCTGGAGGGCTGACCCGAGCCGGGCGACGAGCTACCGATCACCCTCGCCCCGACCCGGTCACGACGCCCCGGCGAACCCCTGGCTCAGGCCGCGACGGCCGCCCGGACGTCGTCGTCGGCGGCGCGCAGCCGGGCCGCGGCCTCCTCGGCGGTGCAGTTCGCCAGCAGCAGCACGATGGCCGTCTTGGCGTGCCCGTGCGCCGCAGCGAGCGCCCGTGCCGCCGTGTCGAGGTCGGTGTCGGCGGCCTCGGCGACGATCCGCCGCGCCCGGTCGACGAGCTTCTCGTTGGTGGCGTTCATGTCCACCATCAGGTTGCCGTAGACCTTGCCGAGCCGGGCCATCGTGGCGGTGGAGAGCATGTTGCAGACCAGCTTCTCGGCGGTGCCGGCCTTGAGCCGGGTGGAGCCGGTGAGCACCTCGGGGCCGGTGGGCACCTCGATGGCGACGTCGGCGTGCCGGCTGGCCACCGCGTCGGTGTTGCAGGCCACCGAGACGGTCGCCGCGCCAAGCGCGCGGGCGTGGTCCAACCCACCGACCACGTACGGGGTACGGCCGCTGGCGGCGAGCCCGACCACCGTGTCGCGGGCGGTCAGGCCGACCGCGTCGAGGTCGGCGACGGCGCGGGTCGGGTCGTCCTCCGCGCCCTCGACGGCGACGCCGAAGGCTTGTGCCCCGCCGGCGAGCAGACCGACGACCCGGTCGGGCGTCGTACCGAAGGTGGGTGGGATCTCGACGGCGTCGAGCATGCCGATCCGGCCGCTGGTGCCCGCGCCGAGGTAGATCAGCCGCCCGCCCTGGCGGAGCGACGCCACGATGACGTCGACGGCGGCGGCGATGTCCGGCACGGCCCGGCGGACGGCGTCGGCGACCGTCCGGTCCTCGTCGTTCATCGCGAGAAGCAACTCGGTGGGAGACATCCGGTCGAGGTCGCTGGTCTTGTCGTTGCGGGTCTCGGTGCCGAGGGTGCTGAGGTCCACGGGGTGCTCGTTCCTCTCGCTGGTGTGCAGTCGCCGGCCGGCGGGGAGAGGTCTCCGGTCGCCGGCGACGGCTCACCGTCGAGCGCGTCCTCGCGACCCGCCGCCGCGGCCGGGCCGAGGCACAGCTGCGAACAGTCCCCGTATCAGCAGGCTGAAACCACAGCGTAACCAGCCCGGACGGGCGGTGGCAAAAAGTTTCGCGTTACCCTGGGTCAACGTCACTTATTGACAATCGCTGGTTGGGAGCGAGCCGTGCGTCAACTCGACCTCGTCGTGATCGTGCTGTACCTCGTGGTGATCGCCTTCGTCGGATTACGCCTGTCCGGTAAACAGAAGTCCGCCAAGGACTACTTCGTGGGCGAGGGTCGACTGCCCTGGTGGACCGTCTCGTTCTCCGTGGTCGCCACCGAGACCAGCGTCCTGACCGTGATCAGTGTTCCCGGCGGCGCCTACAGCGGGCAGGGCTTCGGCAACGTCGAGCTGGCCCTGGGTTACGTCATCGGTCGGGTCGTCGTGGCCGCCGTGCTCATCCCGCTCTACAAGCGGGGTGGGTTCGTCAGCGCCTACCAGTACCTCGGTGAGCGGTTTGGCCTGAAACTCCAGGGTCTGGCGTCGGTGACGTTCGTCTTCACCCGCCTGCTCGCCGAGGGCGTACGGCTGTTCGCCTCGGCCATCCCCATCAAGCTTCTCCTCGACGAGTTCGGGCTGAATGTCGGCTATCAGGCCATCATCATCGTGCTGACGCTCATCACGGTGGTCTACACCTACCTCGGTGGCATCAAGGCGGTCATCTGGACCGACGCCATCCAGATGGGGCTGTACCTGGGCGGGGCGATCCTGGCCATCGCGGTGCTCAGCCACGCCGTCGGCTTCGACGGCTACTCGCAGGCGCTGGACGCCGGCAAGTTCCAGCTCTTCGACACCAACTTCACGCTCGCGCACGTGCTGACCAGCCCGTTCGCCCTGCCGACCGCGATCATCGGCGGCGCGATCTTCGCAATGGCCAGCCACGGGTCGGACCAGCTGATCGTCCAGCGCATCCTGTCCACCCGCACGCTGCGCGAGGGGCAGAAGGCGATGATCTCCTCGGGCATCTTCGTGGTGATCCAGTTCGCGGCGTTCTCCCTGGTCGGCGCGCTGCTGTGGTCGTACAACAAGGGTCAGACCTTCAAGGAACTCGGCCTGGCGAGCAGCGACAACCTCTACCCGAGCTTCATCCTGCACGCCCTGCCGGTGGGCATCTCGGGTCTGCTGGTGGCCGGCATCCTCGGCGCCGCGATGGGGTCGCTGTCCTCGGCGCTCAACTCGATGTCGAACTCCACAGTCGCCGACTTCATCCACAGCTTCTTCCGCACGGTCCCGTCCGACGACGCGATGCTCCGGCTCGCCCGGGTGATGACCCTGGTCTGGGCGGTGCTGATGGCGGTATTCGCCTGCGCGTTCAGCTCCAGCACCGGAAACGTCTACCTGACCGGTTTGACCATCGCCGGCTACACCTACGGCGCGCTGCTCGGGGCCTTCCTGCTCGGCCGTCTCGTCAAGCGGGCCAACCAGGTCGACGCGGTGATCGCCTTCCTCGTCACCGTGGCGGTGATGACCTACATCGTCCGCTACGTCAAGATCGATGTGACGACGGCCGGGACCACCACCGCCACCGCCATCGCCGCGCAGTGGCTGGTCCCGATCGGCGTCCTGATCACCCTGGTCGTCGGCGCGGTGTCCAGCCGGTTCCACCCGGCCCCGGAGACGCCGTACGACCATGGACGTACCGACGAGGTCGACGACGACGCAGCGGCGACACCCGTCGGCCGGGCGTGAAGGAGGACGTGATGCGCGTGATCGGCCTGATGTCCGGAACCTCCTACGACGGCATCGAAGCCGCCGCAGCCGAGTTCGAGCTGAGCGGCGACACCCTGCGGATGCGACCGCTGGGCCGGCTCAGCCACCCGTACTCCGACGAATTGCGCACGCAGATCGCCGCCGCCCTGCCGCCCGCGGCGACCACCACCGAGGCGATCTGCGTGCTGGACACCGGCATCGGCCAGGCCTTCGCCGAGGCCGGCGTGCGGGCCCTCGCCGAACTGTGCGACGGCCAGGCCGACCTGGTCGTCTCGCACGGGCAGACCATGCACCACTGGGTCGAGGCGGGCACGGTTCGGGGCACCCTCCAGCTGGGTCAGCCGGCCTGGATCGCGGAGGCCACCGGTCTCCCGGTCGTGGCCGACCTGCGCAGCCGCGACGTCGCCGCCGGTGGCCAGGGCGCTCCCCTGGTCGCCCTCTTCGACGCGCTGCTGCTGGGCGGTCTGCCCGGCGTTCCGGCCGCCCTGAACCTGGGTGGCATCGCCAACATCACCGTGGTCGCGCCGGCCGCGGACCCACTCGCCTTCGACACCGGCCCGGCCAACGCGCTCCTCGACGCCGCCGCCCGCCACTTCAGCGGAGGCACCGAGGAGTACGACCGGGACGGGCGTGGGGCCGCCGCCGGGCAGGTCAACCCGGAGCTGCTGCGGCGGCTGCTCGACGAGCCGTACTACCGGCTGCCCGGCCCGAAGAGCACCGGGAAGGAGCTGTTCCATCTGCCCTACCTGCTCGCCGCCCTCGCCGACGCGCCGACCCCGGAACCGCAGGACGTGTTGGCCACGCTCACCCGGCTGACGGCCGTCACGGTGGCCGGCGCCTGCCGCGACCACGGCGTCACCCGGCTCGTCGTCTCCGGCGGCGGCGCGCACAACCCGACGCTGATGCGCATGATCGCCGAGGAGCTACCGGGCGCCGACCTGTCCTCCAGCGACGACCTGGGCATCGCGTCGGACGCCAAGGAGGCGCTGGCCTTCGCGCTGCTGGGCTACCTGACCGTGCACGGGCTGCCGGGCACCCTGCGCTCGGGCACCGGCGCGCGGCACGCCTCGGTGCTCGGCAGCATCACCCCCGGTCGGCAGCCGCTGCGGCTGCCGGCGCCGGTCAGCACCGCTCCCCGCCGACTGCTGATCGCCGGCCGAGCCCCGAGGCGTT
>NZ_JAKKFF010000251.1 GCF_022229015.1 Micromonospora foliorum | reverse complement strand
AGCGCGGCCCGGCCAGCGCGGCCCGGCTGACCTCGGCTGCCCGGCGAGGGTTGGGTGGTCGGGGTGGGCCGACGCGGGGTGGCCGTGCGGGGTGGCTGGCCGGCCACCCCGCGACCACAGTTCAGCGCAGGGCGGGCTCCGCCGTGACCGGCGCGTCCCAGTCGATGACGTAACGCTGCTCGTCGGCGACGGTCTTCTCCGGGTCCAGCACCGTGCGCACCATCAGCGGCATCAGCAACGGCATCAGCGTCCGCGCGACCGCACCCGGGGCCTTCGCATGGTTGATCCGGGCCGCGCGGGCGGCGACCTTCTCCACCCGGGTACGACGCAGCCGAACGTACGCGGCGAACGCCGCCGGGACGTCCGGCAGGTCGCGCAGGCAGCGGGCGAGCTGCACCGCGCTCTCGATGGCCAGTGACGCGCCCTGCCCCGAACTGTTCGACGGCGCGTGCGCCGCATCGCCGACCAGCACCATCCGGCCCCGATGCCAGTGCGGCACGGGCGGCATGATCTGCAACGACCCGACCACCTGAAGCTGGTCGGCGCTGCTGGTCGCGACCAGCTCCCGGCCCGGGTCGTCGTCGCCGTAGGTGGCGCGCAGCGTGTCCAGCCACTGCTCCGCCGGCACCGCCCGGGCCTCGACGAGGCTCATCGGCCGCTGCTGCGGCAGGTTGGCCCCCCACCGGGTGCCGCCGCCGGGCTCCGGCCAGTACAAGTAGTAGCCGCGTCGCCCGAACGCGAACGTCATCGTGCCGGGCTCGGCGTCCACCTCGTGTCGGGCGACCGCCTCGAAGCCGAGCAGTCCGGTGAACCGGGGACCGGGCGCGGCCGGGTCGATGAGACCCCGCACCGTGGAGCGGATCCCGTCCGCGCCGACGAGGATGTCGGCGCTCGCGGTGCTGCCGTCCTCGAAACGTGCGGTTACGGCGTCGCCGGTCTGCTCGGCGTCGACCAGCCGCTTGCCGTAGGCGAACGACACGCCCTCAGCGAATGCCTGGTCGTGCAGCACCTGGTACAGCTCGGCCCGATGCACCACGTGCAGCGGCGGCACCCCGGTGAGGGTGGGCATGTCGATGCGGCGGCGGCCGACGGCCAGGGCGCTGCGTCCGATCGGGGTGGCGATCGCCGTCACCGCCTCGTGGGCGTCGACCGTCCGCAGAGCCGCCACTCCGTTGGGCGCGAGGGCGAGGGTGCCGCCGATGCCGCTGGCCGTGGTCGGGTACGCCTCGTAGAGGGTTGCGGTGATGCCGGCGCGGCGCAGCGCGAGCGCTGTCACCGGCCCGGCGATGCCACCGCCGATGACGATCGCGGTTCGTACCGTGGTCATGCTCTCTCCCTGGGTGTGGTCGGTGCGCGGGCGCGTGGACCTGGTGTGGTCGGTGCGCGGGCGCGGACCTGTGTGGTCGGTGCGCGGGTGCGCGGACCTGGGAGGGAGCCCGGTTATCCTCGTGGTTGCCGCTTCGGGCCGGGTGCCTTCCCAGGCGTCGGTTCGGGGTCAGGGCCCCGGTGAGGTGTTGGCGCACCTCGCCGGGGCCGTTCCTCAGCCGGCGGTGTCGGTTCTCCGGCTGCTGGTGCTCGTGCTGTCGGTGCTGTCGGTGCTGTCGGTGCTGTCGGTGCTGTCGGTGCTGTCGCGGCTGGCCTTCGGGGTGTTCGTTCTCTCGGCCAACTCGGTCAGCTCGGCCGGCATCTCGCCGGTCTCGTGGAAGGTCCGCCAGGTGTCCAACCCGGGGTAGCTCCCCGAGGTCAGCTCCGCGAGCAGTGCCCGCAGCCAGGCCGCCTCCGCGTCCCGCATGGCGAGGTCGTACTCCGACTCCACCAGGAACAGCCGCGGAATCTCCCGCAGGTGCGCGTCGAGCACCCCGCGGTCCTGCCGGATCGCGACCTCCAGCAGGTCGAGCCGTTGCCGCAGCAGGTCGGTGGCCTCGTCGGGATGCAGCGCGGCGAGCACGGACAACCCGGCCCGGAAACGGGGATGCTCCGCCATCGGGGTGGAAACCAGCTCGCGGGCCCAGTCGACCAGCTCCGCCCGCCCCGCGTCGGTGATCCGGTAGACCGTGCGTTCCGGGCGTCGACCCTCGCGCACGCTCTCCACCGCCTCAATCAGGTGGTGTTTGTCCAGGTTGCCGATCACCGTGTAGAAGGACCCCCACTTGAACTCCATGTCCTGGTCCTTGCCCCAGGCGCGCAGTGCGGTGGCGATCTCGTACGGGTGCATCGGTCGCTGGGCCAGGGCGGACAGCACGGCCAGCGCCAGCAGATTGCCGACCTTGCGCCGCTTCGGCACGATGATTCCCCTCGCTCGTCGACGGTTACTCGTCCACGAATATACGCCGACGGTCGAGGATGCCGCGACCCCCTGCTTCCCGTGATCGACTCGGTTTTGAGGAAGTCGCGGTGTCTGGAACGCCGGGATGGGCCGACTTCCGGAAAGCCGAGTGGATCACCGGGGTTCCACCGCCCGAGGCCGGGCCACCTGCCGGGCCGGGACGGTCGGCCAGGACGCTCGGCCTACGATCATTGGGTGGAGGAAGATATCCGGCGGATCGGGATCATGGGTGGCACCTTCGACCCGATCCACCACGGGCACCTCGTGGCGGCCAGCGAGGTGGCGGACCGGTTCGGCTTGGACGAGGTGGTCTTCGTTCCCACCGGTCAGCCCTGGCAGAAGGCCGACGAGCCGGTCAGCCCGGCCGAGGACCGGTACCTGATGACCGTGATCGCCACCGCCTCCAACCCTCGTTTCCAGGTCAGCCGGGTCGACATCGACCGGAGTGGGCCGACCTACACGGTCGACACGTTGCGTGACCTGCACGCTGAGTACGGCCCGAAGGTGCAGTTGTTCTTCATCACCGGCGCGGACGCTCTGCAACGCATCCTGTCCTGGAAAGACCTGGACGAGATCTTCGAACTGGCCCACTTCATCGGCGTGACCCGGCCGGGTTTCCCGCTGACGGACAAGCACCTCCCGGCGGATACTGTCAGCCTGATCCAGGTGCCCGCGATGTCGATTTCGTCGACCGACTGTCGCGCTCGGGTCGCCAGGGGTGAGCCGGTTTGGTATCTGGTGCCCGACGGTGTGGTGCAGTACATCGCCAAGCGGAGCCTCTATCAGCGCTGAGCGCACCCGCTATGCCCAGGTTCATGCACCTAACCGACCAGAACTGCACGATCGGGGTGCCGCCGGGTATGAGACGCTTGGAGGATCGCACGCTTGATCGAAGGAGAACGGTGACAGTTTCCGAACGCGCTCACGAGCTGGCTATCGCGGCCGCCCAGGCCGCCGCCGACAAGAAGGCGCAGGACATCACGATCATCGACGTCGGCGACCAGCTCGCCATCACCGACGCGTTCGTGCTCGCCGCCGCCCCCAACGAGCGTCAGGTGCTGGCCATCGTCGACGCCATCGAGGAGAGCCTGCTGGAGCTGCCGGAGAAGGCGAAGCCGGTGCGGCGCGAGGGCGAGCGTGGTGGTCGCTGGGTGCTGCTCGACTACGTCGACATCGTGGTGCACGTCCAGCACACCGAGGAGCGGGAGTTCTACGGGCTCGACCGCCTCTGGAAGGACTGCCCCACCATCCCGTTCGTCGATCGGGACCTGGTCGAGGCCGACGCCAGCGGGTCCGCCGCCGCCGAATGACCCGACTGATCGTCTGGCGGCACGGCAACACCGACTGGAACGCCGCCAACCGTGTCCAGGGGCAGCTCGACGTACCCCTCAACGAGCTTGGCCGCGACCAGGCCCGCGCCGCCGCCCCGCTGCTCGCGGCGCGGCGGCCCGACGCCATCGTGGCCAGCGACCTGAGCCGCGCCGCGGAGACCGCCGACGCGCTCGCCGCGCTCACGGGGCTGCCGGTACGCACCGACGCGAGGCTGCGCGAGCGGCACTTCGGCCAGTGGCAGGGTCTGCACCTCACCGAGGTCGCCGAGCGCTTCCCCGAGGAGTACGCGCGCTGGCGGGCCGGCGACCCCGACCCGGGCGCGGATCTGGAGCCCCTGCACGACCTCGGCGAGCGGGTGGGTGCCGGGCTACAGGAGGCAGCCGACCTGGCCTCGGGTGGCACCGTGGTGATCGCCACTCACGGTGGTGGCTCCCGGCAGGGCATCGGTCGCCTGCTCGGCTGGGACACTGCCGTGCTGCGCACCATCGGGTCGCTGGCCAACTGCCACTGGACCGAGCTGCGCCACGACGACGTCCGCGGGTGGCAGTTGCGGGCGCACAACGTCGGCCTGATCACCGCCCCGGTCGCCGTCGACGCGGTCTGAGCACTCGCGCCTCGGCGTTCGCGGCCTCGATCGGCTAGCGTGCCGGGCATGCCCGTCGCGGTTGTCATCGACTCCACCGCCTACCTTCCGCCCGAGCTGGTGCAGGCGCACCGGCTGACCGTCGTGCCGTTGACCGTCGTGCTCAACGGCGCGGAGGGGCTGGAGGGGGTGGAGACCCAGCCGGCCGACGCGACCCTGGCACTGAGTGCCCGCCGGGTCACGGCGACCACCTCTCGCCCGGCGCCCGAGCAGTTCGCCCGGACGTACCGCCGACTGCTCGACGCCGGCGCCGACGGGGTCGTCTCGGTGCACATCTCCGCGGCGCTGTCCGGCACGGTGGAGGCCGCCCGGCTGGCCGCCGCCGAACTGGACGGCCGGGTCGAGGTCGTGGACAGCCGCTCGACGGGCATGGGGCTGGGCTTTCCGGCCATCACCGCCGCCACCGCCGCCGAGGCCGGCGCAGACCTTGCCGGTGTACGCGACGCGGCGCTCGCCGCCATCGCCCGCACCACCGTCTGGTTCTACGTCGACACGCTGGAGTTCCTCCGCCGGGGCGGCCGGATCAACGCCGCCGAGGCGCTGGTCGGCACCGCGCTGTCCGTCAAGCCGATCATGCACATGCCGGACGGGGCGATCGTGCTGCGCGAGAAGGTCCGCACCGCCAGCCGGGGAGTGGCCCGGCTCGTGGACCTGGCCGTCGAGGCGGCCGGCGACGACGACGTGGATCTGGGGGTGCACCACCTGGCCGCGCCGCAACGGGCCGAGGCGTTGCGGACCGCGCTGACCGAGCGGTTCGGTGACCGGCTGCACGACACGTACGTCTCCGAGGCGGGTGCCGTCGTCGCCGCGCACGCCGGGCCTGGCCTGGCCTGCGTGGTCGTCCACCGCCGACCGGAAGCCTGAGCCGTGGCCACGTCGTGCGTCGTGACCGGCGGTGGTCGCGGTGTCGGCCGGGCCGTGGTGGAACGGCTGGTGGCGACCGGTGCCACCATCGTCGTCCTGGAACGCGACGCCGACGCGGTCGACTGGTTGGCCGACCATCCGGCCGCCGATCGGCTCGTCGCGGTGGTCGGCGACGCCGCCGACGAGCAGGTGGCCGAGCGCGCCGCCGAACTGGCGGAACGCGCTGCGCCGCTGACCGGCTGGGTGAACAACGCAGCGGTGTTCCGGGATGCCACGCTGCACTCCGCGTCGGCCGACACGGTGCTGGACCTGATCGGGTTGAACCTGCGCCCGGCCGTGGTGGGCGCCGCGGTCGCCGTCCGCCGCTTCCTGGCCCGCGCCGCCGGCGGCGCGATCGTCAACGTCTCGTCGCACCAGGCCCGCCGACCGGTGTCCGGCGCCCTGCCGTACGCGACAGCGAAGGCCGCCGTGGAAGGGCTGACCCGGGCGCTGGCCGTCGAGTACGGGCGGCACGGCATCCGGGCCAACGCGGTCGCGCTCGGCTCGATCGCCACCGAGCGGCACGCCGAATTCCTCGCCACGCAGGAGCCCACCCAGGCCCAGTGGATCGACGCCGAGCTGACCCGGCTGCACCCGGTGGGCCGCATCGGGCGGGCCGAGGAGGTGGCCGAGGCGGTCGCGTACCTGCTGTCGCCCGCGGCGAGCTTCGTCAACGGGGTGACGCTGCCGGTGGACGGCGGACGAGCCGTGCTCGGCCTCGACCCAGAGGCCCGCTGACCGCCTAGATCGCTCGCCTTCTAGCTGTCGGCGACAAAGACGCCCTGGCCCTGCTGACCGTAGATCAGGTTCCGCTCGTGCAGCTCCTTGACGGCTCGGTAGGCCGTGGAGCGGGCCACGTTGTACAGCTCACCGATCTCGGACACCGATGGCAGTTGTTGGCCAGGCGAGTATTCGCCTGAGCGGATCTTCTGCTCGATGTCATCCGCCACGCGGCGGTAGTGCGGTGGTCTCGTCGGCATGGGCGGCTCTCCCGGACTTCAGCGGAGATCATGTTTCCAGCCCGGGCGTGATCGAGACAAGGCGGCAACGCAGCAAAGTGGAGATAGTGAGAACTTGACTACACTGAGACAGTGGATACAGTGAGACAGTGACCGGGTGCTCCTGGACTTCAGCACTCCTGACGTATCCGGTCTGCCCGCCCTGAGGGAGTTCATCGCAAGGGCTTCGGCCCCCAGGGCGGGCTACTTCGGATCGCGCGGAGGCGCCGAACATGCCAATCGATGAACCGGTGTCCACGGCGACCGAACTGTTCATGGCCAAGCGGGTGCTGGATGCTCACTGGACCCGGGCGCTCGACCGGCCGTGGCGGGCAGGCGGGTGCCTGGAGTGCCGAGGACGCAGCGAGTGCCGACAACTCGACTGGGCGTTGGCGCTCATGGCGGAAGTCGCCTCGGTCATGCTCCAGAAACGGTGAATGATCCTGCCCGCGCCGCTGTGTTAGCCTCCGTGCGCGCCCCAGATGGGCCTACCCCCCGGAGGTTCTGGCTACTTCAGCCACCACGCCGAGATCGACGCGATGTACGCGTCTCTCGTGCGGGATCCGGGGCGTCGGTGCCCTCGGGGCTTCGTCATCTGCGTGGCTGGGTGAACGCTGTGGGCCTCCGGTCGGGTCTTCGGATCGACCGGGAAGAAGACGGTACGGATGACAGTCACGTTCAACCACACCATCATCGCCAGCAAGGACAAGAGCGCCTCGGCCGCGTTCTACCGGGAGTTGTTCGAGCTGCCGGAGGCGCCTTCGTGGGGGCCGTTCGCCAACGTGCAGCTGGATGAGGGTGTGCTGCTCCAGTTCGCCGAGCCGCCGGTGGACATTCAGATGCAGCACTACGCGTTCCTCGTCGACGACGAGCTGTTCGTGCGGTGTCTGGCGTTCGTCGAGGGGCGGGGCATCACGTACTGGGCCGACCCGCAGCTGAAGCGGGAGGGGGAGACCAACACCGAGCACGGTGGGCGGGGCTTCTACTTCTTCGATCCGGCCGGCCACGCCATCGAGATCATCACTCGGCCGTACCTGTAGCAGGCCCGACGGCCGGTCGGGCGCGGTTGCCCCACCGGCCGTCAGCCTCGCTGCTGAGCCTCGTGGGTGGTGGGGTCCGCGCTCTCGCCCGGGCGTACGGGATTGGTCAGCTGGAACCCCGACGCCGCGAAGTTGGCCCCATGCTCGCGATCGGACAGCACGAACGTTCCGCCCCGCTGCTCTGGCTGCCAACCACTCTTCAGGCCACAGATGATGACCGCCCGCACGTCGGCGGGTGTGGGGTAGCCGTCGTCGACAACGTACGGGCCGGGTGCCGACAGCAGATCCGCTTCGAGTTTCTGGCCGTTCTTGCCGCCGGATCCCCAGGCGCGAACGTAGACGGCGCGGTGGTGGAATCCGTTGACCTGCACGCTGTGCAGCGCCGCGCGCCACGTGAAGGTGTGCCCGTCGACGTGTATCTGCCGTAGTCGAGCCCGCATCTGAGCCACCTCCGTGGTCGGACCCTTCAAGATCGACAAGAGGTACTCTACTTCGCACTCGCCCCGGCCACGGGCCCACGTTCGACGCCCGCATAGCAGATCGGGGCATGATCAGGGCGTTGTCCACAGTGGCGATGCTTGTCCACAGGACGGCGCCGTCGTCAACCACCGTCCCGGCCGCCGCCATAGCGTCGCGCTGTGTCGCACGACGAGGAGACAGAGGTACGCCAGCGCCTGCGCCGGCTGACGGAGGCGGCTGTCGCACCGCTGCCCCGGCCGGAGGCGCCGCTCGCGGGCGTACCCCCGTCGTCCCTGGTCGGTGTGCAGCCTGCGGACCGGTCCACTGCGCCGGTCGCGGAGTCGGCCTCGGGCGGCCTTGCGGTCCCGCCCGAGTCGCGGTTGCCCGGCCCGGGGGCGTTCGACCCTGGGCGACGGGGCGTGCGGGCGTTGGCGGTGGTCGCCGTGGTGGTGGTCGTGGGTGCGGCAGGTTGGGCGTGGCAGGCCCGGCCGCAGTCGGAGCCGGTCGCCCCGCTGGTCAGCGACGCCGTGTCGGCCGCGCCCGCGGCCGACCCCAGCATGTCTGGCTCCGGCGAGCTGGTGGTGGCGGTCGCCGGCAAGGTCCGAAAACCCGGTCTGGTACGCCTGCCGGCCGGGTCCCGTCTCGCCGACGCGCTGCAGGCGGCCGGCGGCGCGCTGCCCGGGGTCGACGTGGCGCTGCTCAACCCCGCCCGAAAGGTCACCGACGGCGAGCTGATCGTGGTCGGGGTGACGCCACCGCCGATGCCGGGCGGTACGGCCGGGCCTGCGGCGGGCGGCGCGGCTCCCGCCGCCGGGCCGCTGAACCTCAACACCGCGACACTGGCGCAGCTCGACGCGCTGCCCGGCGTGGGGCCGGTGCTCGCCCAACGGATCCTCACCCATCGAGATCAGCACGGCGGGTTCAAGTCCGTCGGCGACCTACGCCAGGTCGACGGGATCGGCGATGCCCGCTACGAGCAGCTCAAGGATCTGGTGACGGTATGAGCGAGTCCGAGCCGCCGGATCTGCGACTGGCCGGGCTCGCCGTGGCGGCCTGGCTCACCGCACTCGCCGGCCTGCACCTCGGCAGCCGCACAGTCGTGCTGGTGGCCGGTGCTGCGGCCGGGCTGACTGCGGTTGGTGCTGCGCATCTGCTCGGTCGCCTCGGCCGTCCCCGAGCCGTGGTGCGGCGCTACGGGTGGGTGGCCGTGGCGGTCGGCCTCGGCGTGGTCTGCGGTGGTGCGGCCACCGCCGCCCGCCTCGCCGTCCGCGACGCGCCGGCGATCCGTGCCCTCGCCGAGCAACGCGCTCCGATCACCGCCGACCTCGTCGTCCGGGACGATCCGCGCCCGATCCGTTCCGCCGGGCGACCGGGCATGTTGCTGGTGTCGACCGAACTGGTCCGACTCACCGGCCCGGACGGTCGACAGATCCACGCCACCGTACGGCTGCTCGTCCTGGCGACCGACCCGGCGTGGCAGGGCCTGCTCCCCGGGCAGCGCCTCACCGCCGACGGCCGGCTCGGCGTTCCGCGCGGCGGCGACCTCACCGCGGCGGTGCTCAGCACCAACGGCCCACCGCAGCGGCACGGCGCGCCGT
>NZ_JAKKFF010000250.1 GCF_022229015.1 Micromonospora foliorum | reverse complement strand
CCCCCCCCCCCGCCCACCGCCCGCCAGGCCCCCCCACGAGCAGCATCGCCGCCCGCGCCGGCAGGCGGGGAGCCAGGCCACGCAAGGCCAGGGAACCGGAGTACGTGGTGGTCAGCGCCGCCGCGAAGACCGCCACCGCGACGAACAGATTGGCGTACGCGGCCAGCCCCGAGCCGGCGGCGAGCAGCGCGACCACGTCGGCCGAGCCGGTCCGCAGCCACAGGCCGGCGCCGGCGAGCACCCCGAGCAGCGCCGGCCCGATCAGCAGCCCCACGCACCAGGCAAGGTCCCGCCTCCGGGCGAGGCCCACGCTGAAGTCCGGTGCGCGCAGCGCGAACACGGCCGCGTACCCGATCAGCGCGGCGGCGTCGGCGAGCCCGCCGGCGGCGAGGCGGACCGGCGCACCGGGTGGTGGCAGGACCGTCAGGCACCAGCCGACCAGTACCACCGCGCTGAGCGTGGTGACCACCGCGACCCGGTTGCCGAGCCGGGCCGGCGCCCAGGAGACGGCGAGGACCGCAATCTCCAGCAGCGCCGGCCCGGCCCAGCCCGGCAGGTGGGTGAGCGCGGCCAGGGAGGTTCCGCCGAGCCCGACGTTGAACCCGTTCCAACCGACCATCGACACGGCCAGCACCGCCGCCAGCAGCAGCCGCGAGGTGTCCCTCAGGTACGCGGGCAGCACCGCGGTCAACGTCCCGCCGTCTCCGAGCGGCCGACGCAGCCCGATCCGACCCTGCCCCCAGAGCAGGGCCGCCATCAGCGTCCCGCCGACCAGCAGCCCGGCCACCGGCACCGCGCCGCCGTGTCGGGCGGCCATCGCCGCGCCGAGCACCAGGGTGGCGGGTGCGGTGCCGATGCCCAGCCAGGCGCCGACCGCCGCCGGCCACCGCCGTTCGGGACCGTCAGACAACGTGGCGCAGGTAGCCGGCGATCGCCGCGTCGAGCACCTCCGCGCCCGGACGCGCCCACACCTCGGCGGAGAAGACCTCCACCTCGATCGGGCCGACGTAGCCGGCCGCGTCCACGGCCTCACGCAGCCGACGCAGCTCGATGCAACCGTCGCCGGGCAGCGCCCGGCCGAGCAGCACCCCCTCCGGCAGCGGGGTCACCCAGTCGCAGACCTGGAACGCGGCGATCCGGTCGGCGGCCCGTGCGATCTGCGCGTACACCGTGTCGTCCCACCAGACGTGGTACGCGTCCACGACGACGCCGACCACCGCCGGGTCGAACCGCTCGGCGATGTCCAGCGCCTGGCCGAGGGTTGCGATCACGCACCGGTCGGCGGCGAACATCGGGTGCAGCGGCTCGATGGCCAGCCGTACCCCGGCGGCCTCGGCGTGCGGGGCCAGCTCGCCGATCGCGTCGGCGACCCGACGCCGGGCGCCGTCGATGTCCCGGCTGCCGGCCGGCAGCCCACCGGACACCAGCACCAGCTCCGGGGCCCCGAGAGCGGCGGCCTCCTCGATGGCCCGCAGGTTCTCCGCGCGCCAGTCGTTCGCGGAGAAGAACCCGCCCCGGCACAGCGACGTGACGGCGAGACCGGCGTCGCGGACCAGTTTCGCCGAGCGGGCCAACCCGTACTCGGCCACCGGCTCCCGCCACAGGCCGATGCCCGGTACGCCGGCCGTCACGCACCCGGCCACCACCTCGGGCAGCGGCCAGCGCTGGGCGGTGGCCTGGTTGAACGAGAAGCGCGCGAGGCTCACTGCTCCACCCCCGCCACGGCGAACAGCGCTCGGGCGCGGGCGGCGGCCAGGTCGGCGTCGGGCAGCAGCCCGGCCGCGTCGGCCAGGGTCAGCAGGGTGGCCAAATGAGCCGGAGACCGGCCGGACTGCGCGCCACCGACCATTGTGAAGTGGTCCTGGTGCCCGGCCAACCAGGCCAGGAACACGATCCCCGTCTTGTAGTGCCAGGTCGGCGCCGCGAACAGGTGCCGGGCCAGTGGCACGGTGGGCGCGAAGATCTCGTCGTACGCCGTCGGGTCTCCCCGGTCGAGGGCGGCCAGCGCGGCGGCGGCTGCCGGCGCGATGGCCGCGAACACGCCGAGCAGCGCGTCGGAGTGACCCACCTCGTCACCCCGGATCAGCTCCGGGTAGTGGAAGTCGTCACCGGTGTAGAGGCGTACCCCGGCCGGCAGACGGCGACGCAGCGCGATCTCCCGGTCGGCGTCCAGCAGCGACACCTTGATGCCGTCCACCCTGGACTGGTGCGCCTTGATCAGCTCGATGACCGTGTCGGCGGCCAGGTCCAGGTCGACCGCGCCCCAGTAGCCGGTCAACGCCGGGTCGAACATCGAGCCCAGCCAGTGCAGCACCACCGGTTCGTCGGCCGCGCTCAACAGTTCGTCGTACACCCGCAGGTAGTCCTCCGGGCCGCGGGCGGCGGCGGCCAGGTGCCGGCTGCACATCAGCACCGGCCGGGCCCCGGCGGCGCGGACGTGGTCGAGCTGCTCGGCGTACGCGGCGGTGACCGCCGCCAGGGTGGCCGGGCCGACCGGCAGCTGGTCGGTGCCGACCCCGGCGACGATCCGCCCGCCGACCGCGCGAGCCTCGGCGGCGCTCCGACGGATCAGCTCGCGGGTGGCCGGATAGTCCAGCCCCATCCCCCGCTGGGCGGTGTCCATCGCCTCGGCGACCCCCAGACCGTACGACCAGAGATGCCGCCGGAAGGCGAGGGTGGTGTCCCAGTCCACCACGGCCGGAGCACCCGGCACGTTCTCCGCGCCCGGGTCGGCGACCACGTGCGCGGCGGCGTACGCGATCCGGCTGGTCGCCGGCGCGTCCGGTCGGGCGAAGCCGCCGCCTCCGGAGAGCCGGTAGCGCCGTCCCCCAGGAAGCACCACCTCGGCGCTCATGAGCGCAGCTCCGGCACCTCGATGCGACCGCCCTCGCGGGCCGAGCGCAGCCCCAGTTCGGCGAGTTGCACCCCGCGCGCGCCGGCCAGGAAGTCCCACCGGAACGGCTCGCCGGCCACCACGTGCCGTAGGTACGCCTCCCACTGCACCTTGAAGCCGTTGTCGAACTCCTCGTTGTCGGGCACCTCGGCCCACTGGGCGCGGAAGTCCTCGGTAGCCGGCAGGTCCGGGTTCCACACCGGCTTCGGGGTGACCGCCCGGTGCTGCACCCGGCAGTTGCGCAGGCCAGCGATCGCGCTGCCCTCGGTGCCGTCGACCTGGAACTCCACCAGCTCGTCGCGGTACACCCGCACGGCCCAGGACGAGTTGATCTGCGCGATCACCCCGCCGTCGAGTTCGAAGGTGGCGTACGCGGCGTCGTCGGCCGTGGCCGCGTACTCGTGACCGGCCTCGTCGACCCGTTCGGGCACGTGGGTGGCGGTCACGCAGGAGACCGCCGTGACCCTGCCGAACAGCTCCTCCAGCACGTAGTGCCAGTGCGGGAACATGTCGACCACGATGCCGCCGCCGTCCTCGGCCCGGTAGTTCCACGACGGCCGCTGAGCGGGCTGCCAGTCGCCCTCGAAGACCCAGTAGCCGAACTCGCCACGCACCGAGAGGATCCGGCCGAAGAAACCGCCGTCGATGAGGCGCTTGAGCTTGCGCAGACCGGGCAGGAAGAGCTTGTCCTGCACGACACCGGTGCGTACGCCGGCCGCGTCCGCCGCCCGGGCCAGGTCGAGCGCGGCCGCGGTGTCCTCGGCCAGGGGTTTTTCCGTGTAGATGTGCTTGCCGGCCTCGATGGCCTGCCGGATCGCCTTCTCCCGTTGCTGGGTGACCTGCGCGTCGAAGTAGATCTCGACGTCGTCGCGGGCCAGCGCCGAGGTCAGGTCGGTGGTCCAGTCGGTCAGCCCGTGCCGCTCGGCGAGCTCCCGGAGCTTCGTCTCGTTGCGCCCGACCAGGACCGGTTCCGGCCAGATGGTGGTGCCGTCGGCCAACGCCACACCGCCGGATTCGCGGATGGCCAGCAGCGACCGGACGAGGTGCTGCCGGTAGCCCATCCGTCCGGTCACGCCGTTGACGATGATGCCGATCGACCTGCGGGTCATGGTGTTCCTTCCGTCGTGCTGGTCGTGCCGATCCGCGCTCAGTGGTTGGCGGCCGCGCTGCCGAGCAACCCACGCAGGTCGGTGGCGAGCCGGTCGAAGCGGGAATCCGACATCACCTGCGCGTAGTCGCGGTGCGCCGGCAGCTCGACCGGGAAGGTGCGGATGATCCGGCCGGGCCGGGGGCTCATCACCACGACCCGGGTGCCGAGGAATACCGCCTCGGCGATGGAGTGGGTGACCAGCACCACAGTGGTCCCGGTCTCCCGCCAGATCCGGTGCAGTTCGGCGTTCATCTGCTCGCGGGTCAGCGCGTCCAGGGCGCCGAACGGTTCGTCCATCAGCAGCACCGGCGGGGAGTGCAGCAGCGCGCGGCAGAGCGCCACCCGCTGCTGCATGCCGCCGGACAGCTCGTGTGGCAGCGCCTTCTCGAAGCCGGTCAGGCCGGTCATCTCGATCAGCTCGTCGGCGCGGCGGGCCGCCCGCGCCCGGTCCATGCCGCGCATCTCGGCCTGGAGCAGGATGTTGGCCCGGGCGCCGCGCCACTCCAGCAGCGCGGCCTTCTGGAAGACGAAGCCGATCTCCTTCTGCGGGCCGCGCACCGGGCGCTCCAGCAGGGACACCTCGCCGCTGGTCGGCTTGACCAACCCCGCGACGATCTTCAGCAGGGTGGACTTGCCACAGCCGGACGGGCCGACGATCGTGACGAACTCGCCCGGCTCGATGTCCAGCGACACGTCGTCCAACGCGGTGGTCTGGGACCGTCGGGTGGTGAACCGTACGGTCAGCCCGGACATCCCGATGGCGGTGCCGGTGGCTGCCGGCGCGGCGGTCACCGGGTCACCCCTGCGCCGCGTACGAGGAGTCCCAGTACGCGCTGGGCGCACCCGGGTCCTTCAACTCGGCGTAGCGGGACATCAGGTCGATGGTCTCGGTCCACTGGGCCTCGGTGTTCACCCCGGGCGGGCCGTCCGCGCCGATCAGCGGCATGTTGAGCGTGAGCTGCTTGGTGAGCACCTCGGGCGCCGGCTCGTTCTCGGCCAGAGCCGTCATCGCGCTCACCGCGCCGGCCGGGTCCCGGGCGGCGTCGGCCCAGGACTTCTGGGTGGCCTTGACGAACTTGCGGACCAGCTCCGGGTCCTTCTGCAGGGTCTGGGTGTTGGCGATCAGGCCGGTGCCGAGCAGGTTCATCCCGTAGTCGGCGAAGAGCAGCACGTCGACCTTCTTGCCGGTCTTGCTCTCGATGGTGGGCGCCTGGTCGTGGAAGAAGCCCATGATGGCGTCGACCTTGCCCTCGGCCAGGGCGGCGATCTTGCCGGCGGCGTCGACGTTGACCACCTTGACGTCGTCCTTCTTGAGGCCGTTCTTCTCCAGCCAGGCCGGGAAGGTCGCGTAGAGGGCGTCGCCGGGGGTGCCACCGACGGTCTTGCCCTTGAGGTCGGCCGGGGTCTTGATGTTCTCCTCGGTGAAGAACTCCACCGAGGAGGGCCCCTTCTCCAGGTACGCGCCGAGGCTGCGCACCGGCATCCCGCTGGCCACCGACTTCAGCAGCACCGGGCTGTCCGCCCAGCCGAAGTCGGTCTGCTTCTGGGCGACCTGCTTGACCGTGTTGCCCGAGCCGTTGCCGGGCAGGATCTTCAGGTCGATGCCCTCGGCGGAGTAGTAGCCCTTCTGCAGGCCGTAGTAGAAGGGCGCGTGCTCGCCGTAGGGCACCCAGTTGAGGGTGAGGGTGACCTGCTTGCTGCCGTCGGCGTTGGTGCTGCCGGCGGGGTCGTCCCCACCGCAGCCGGTCGCGGCGAGGAGCAGGGCGGCGGTGGCCAGGATGGTGGTGGCGGTGCGTTTCATCGGTGCCTCCGTGATGGGGTCGGTCAGGAGGTGGTGAGGGACACGCCGGCCCGGCGGCTGGCGTGCCACGGAATGAGCAGTGCCTCGGCGATCTCGACCAGGACGAACAGGACGATGCCGATGGCGGACATCAGGATCAGGTCGGCGAACAGCAGTGGGGCGTCGAGGTTGCCGTTGGCCAGCAACAGGACGTAGCCGAGCCCTTCGCTGGCGCCGACGAACTCGCCGACCACGGCACCGACCACGGCGAGGGTGACGGCCACCTTCAGGCCGGCCATCAGGTGCGGCAACGCGTTCGGAAAGCGGATCTTGCGGAAGGTGCGCCACGGCCCGGCGCCCATCGTGGCGGCGAGGTCGAGCAGCTCCGGGTCGGTGGAGCGCAGCCCGGCCACCCCGGAGATGACCACCGGGAAGAACGCGATGAGCACCGCCAGGATGATCTTCGGGGTGAGGCCGAGGCCGAACCAGACCACCAGCAGCGGCGCGATGGCGATCTTCGGGATGACCTGTGCGAACAGGACGATCGGGTAGAGCGCCTTGTCCAGGGTGCGGGAGTAGGCGATGGCGACCGCGGTGACCAGACCCAACGCGGCGGCCAGCACGAAGCCGAGCACCGTCTCGTAGAGGGTGACCAGGGTGTGCCGGGCCAACTCGGACCACTGGGTGGTCATCGTCTCCCAGACCTGGCCGGGGGTGGGCACCAGGTAGTTCGGGACGTACTCCCGGGCGGCCACGAACCACCAGGCGGCGAAGAAGACCGCCAGCACCAGCGCCGGGCGCCAGAGCGAGTCGGCGAAGGCCGCCGCCCGGCGACCGAGCGTCGGGCGTGGTGGACGGCCGACGCGGTCGGGTGGCGGTGCCACCACCCTGGACGGAGCCGGGCCGCCGAGGCCGTCCGGCGCACCAGCGCCGCCGGGCGTGGAAGCGGCTGCCCGCTCACCGCCCGCCTTGTCGGCGGCGGCCTGCCGGCCCGCCGTGTCCAAAGAGTTCTCGGTCACGCGGAACCTCCTCGGGGCCCGGCACGGCACTCGTGGACCGGGCCGGTCGGCGGATCAGGCAAACGCTTTCCTGGAGCGTAGGCGGCACCCTCACGCCGGGCAAGGCCTTTCCTCGATCTGTTTCCGCCGGATGCCTGGCAGCCCGACAGCTGTCCCGAAGGGACGGTCAGCCGGCCGCCGGGTAGGTGTCGAGGAGACCGCACATGCCCAGCCGACCGCGCTCGACCGGCTCAGCCACCGCGTACACCCCGGCGTCGCCCAGGTGCCCGGGATCCCCCCGCTCCAGGGCGTCGAGCTGCCCGGCGGTGTCGGCGGCGGCGCGGCCCGCGCCGGCCTCCCACCGCTGCC